>DATLHA010000018.1:0-8485 GCA_035540095.1 Acidimicrobiales bacterium
TGAAGGTCGACATGGTCCTGTCGGGCCACAAGCACGTGCCCCACGTCTGGCTCCTGGACCACGTGCTGCTGGTGAACTCGGGCACCGTCTCCTCCCACCGGGTGCGCGGCTACACCCGGCCCTCCTACAACGTCCTGGAAGTGACCGCCGACGAAGTGAGGGTGACGCTGAAGTACCCGGGCACGGGCGAGCGGGTGGCGGGCGTGCTCGACCGCCGGCGCATGGCGCTGTCGAGCAACCCCGATCTCGCCGCCATGTTCACCAAGAGCACGTGGAGGCCGTGATGGGGCGGGGCCGGCGATGAGTGAGTTCCTGCGCCTCTACCAGAGCGCCGTCTCTCCCGCCGACGTGGAGGAGATCAAGCGGCTCTTCGCCGATGACGTGGTGCCGGCGTTCTCCGGCGCCTCCGGCTGCCTCGGCATCGAGCTGGCCGTCAACGTCGAGCCCAACGCCGGCGGCCTGGTCGAGGGAACCGCCATCTCCCGGTGGACGTCCCTGGACGACATGGCCGCGGCCCTGGCGTCGCACGAGGTACGGGAGGCGCTGGTGCGGATCCGCCAGCTCCTGCGCCAGGAGCCCGTGTCGAAGGTGCTCGAGGTCCTTTGACCTCCTTGGCCAAGTTCGGGCCGGTGGCGGTGCTGGTGCCGGTCAAGACCTTCAGCGAGGCCAAGCTCCGGCTGGCGCCGGCCCTCGACCCTGCCCACCGGGCCGAGCTGGCCCGGGCCATGGCCACCCACGTGGTCACCTCCGCGGCGCCGCTGCCGACCGCCGTGGTGTGCGACGACGCCGAAGTGGCCGAGTGGGCCCGCGACCTCGGCGCCCTCGTGGTGTGGGAACCGGAACGGGGGCTGAACCGGGCGGTCGAGGCCGGCGTGTCCCGGCTGGCCGCGGGAGGAGCGCGCCGGGTCGTCGTTGCCCACGCCGACCTGCCCCGGGCCGGACACCTGGCCTGGGTTGCCCGCTTCGCCGGCGTCACCCTGGCGCCCGACCGGTACGACAACGGGACCAACGTGATCTGCGTTCCCGGCGACGCCGGCTTCACCTTCTCCTACGGCCCCGGGTCCTTCGCCCGCCACGGCGCCGAGGCGCACCGGCTGGGCCTGCCGCTACGCGTCGTTCGAGAGCCGTCGCTGTCCCACGACATCGACCTGCCGGCCGACCTGCTGGCGTTCCGCGCCCTGGCGTCGTGAGGTCGCGAGACCTGCCGGCGCCGGCCCGCGCCCTGGCCATCGGCGCCCATCCCGACGACGTCGAGTTCGGCTGCGGCGGCACGCTGGCCAAGTGGGCCGCCGCCGGCTGCGACATCAGCCACCTCATCTGCACGGACGGCTCCAAGGGCTCCTGGGATCCCGAGGACGACCCGGCGACGCTCGTGGCCAGCCGCCAGGTGGAGCAGCGGGCGGCGTCGGTGGCCCTGGGCGGCCGGGGCGACGTGGTGTTCCTGGGCTGGCGGGACGGCGAGCTGGAGTCGGGCCTCCGCCAGCGGGCCGACGTCTGTCACTGGATCCGCCGGCTGAAGCCCGACGTCGTCCTCGGCCACGACCCGTGGAAGCGCTACCGGCTCCATCCCGACCACCACCACGCCGGCCGGCTGGCCGTCGAAGGGGTCGTGGCCGCCCGTGACCCCCATTTCTTCCCCGAGCAGGGCGAGGCGCCGCACCGGCCGTCGCACCTGCTGCTGTGGGAGGCCGACGAGTACGACCACGTCGAGGACATCGCCACCGGCCTCCACGCCAAGCTCGCGGCCCTCCTGGAGCACCGCAGCCAGTACCGCACGACGATGGACATCGACGACCCGTCGTCGGAGGAGCAGGCCGAGCGCTTCCGGGACAAGATCCGCCGGCGCCACGCAGAGGCCGGCGAGGACGACGGCCTGGCCTACGCCGAGCGGTTCAAGCTCATCTCCAAGCTCTGACGCCCCGACGTTCTGGTTGCACTTCACCCCCCCAGGCGCGGGTAGGTGCAACCAGAACGGGGTCGGTGACGAACCCACGCCTCCCGACGCGGCGTGGACAAGGACCGTGTCACCCGGGCCGATGCCGGCGGCCATCACGCACTGGTAGGCGGTGAGGCCGGCAAGCGGCAGGGCGCCCGCCTCGGCCCAGCCCAGCGCCGGCGGCGTGGGGGCGACGCAACGCATCGCCGGCCCCGTGTGGGGCCCCTACTTCTTGGCCTTCTTGGTGGCCTTCTTGGCCGGTGCCTTGGCCGCCGGCGCCTTGGCGGCCGCCTTCTTGGCCGGCGCGGCCTTGGCCGCCGGCGCCGCCTTCTTGCCGCCGCCTGCAGCCGCCTTCTTGGCCGGCGCGGCCTTGGAGCCCTTCTTGGCCGCCTTGGCCGGCGCCGGGTTGAGAGCCGACTTCAGCGACGAGCTGGCCGAGAACTTCAGCGCCTTGGAAGCGGCGATGGGCACCGGTTCACCGGTGCGCGGGTTGCGCCCGGTGCGGGCCTGGCGCTGGGTGACCGAGAACGAGCCGAAGCTCGGCCACGCGACGCGGTCGCCGCTGCCCGCCGCGGTACGGACCGTGTCGAAGAAGGCGTCGATGACCTTTTCCACGTCTGACTTGCTCACGCCGGATACGCCGGCCACGTCTTGAATCACATCGGACTTGTTCACGACCACCTCCTTCTACAGGGACACATACGGGGCACATCTGATCCGACCGACCGCACAAGATCAAGCATTTCCCCAACCGTGGCAACACAAGGCAGGATCCATGGAGATGAAACGCCTCCTCGTCGCCGCCCTACTCCTCGTGCTCGCCGGCGGATGCAGCGCCATGAAGGCCAAGCCGTCGAGCAACGTCCGCCCGCCGGCGCCGGGCGTGCCGGCCGGCCCTGCCGACGTCAGCGGCATCTACCGCTCGATCCACCAGGGCGTGCTCCAGTTGCGGGCCGACGGCGACTACGTGCTCATAGTGCCCGAGGGACCGGGCCCGACATCGGGCACCTTCACCCTCAGCGCCGGCCGGCTGAGTGTGCGCTCCCCTGCCTGCGGCGCCGAGACCGGCGACTACCACGTGGCGGTGACGGGCGAGCAGGAGGCGGGCAAGGCGGTGCTCAACCTCACCGCCGTCCGTGACAACTGCGAGGACCGCCGCAAGTACCTGACCATCGACCCCTGGGTCTACGCCAACTCCTGAGCCACCAGCGTGGCCAGGTCCGGGGCCGTCATGACGGGTTCGGGGTCCACGGGGAGGTCGTCCTCCGACGTGACACCGGTGAACACCAGCGCGAAGGGCAGCCCCAGCCGCTTGGCCATCAGGCCATCGGTGTCCGGCCGGTCGCCCACCAGGAAGCCCTCGTCGGCCGCATCGCCGATACGGGCGCGTACGGCGTCGGCCATGGGTTGGTACGGCTTGCCTGCCACCTCCGGCTCCACGCCGCCCGCGGCGGCCACCGCCGCCAGCAAGGCCCCGCCGCCGGGGATCGGCCCGTCCGGCGTCGGGTAGGTGGTGTCGTCGTTGGTGCCGATCAGACGGGCGCCGCCCCGGAGGGCCTGGTACGCGGCGTTGAGACGCTTGTAGTCGAACTCCTTGTGAAAGCCGACGATCACCGCCTCGGCTTGGCCTTCGTCGACCATCGTGACGCCGCGAGCGTCGAGCGCCTCCCGCACGCCGGCGCCGGCGCACACGAGGACGGTCGTACCCGGTTCCACCAAGCTGGCCGCGGCCTGGGCCGACGTGACGATCTCGCCCGCTTCGACGGCGATGCCCATGCGCTCGAACTTGGAGAGCAGGTAGGCCACCGGCCGGCTGGAGTTGTTGGTCAGGAAGAGGATGGTGTTGCCGGCCTCGCGCAGGCGGGCGACCGCCTCCGGGACGCCAGGGATGACGTCGTCCGCCAACCACACCACACCGTCGAGGTCCAGGATCCACACCACAGGCCGGTTGTACCCGCCCACGGGCCCTACGGGAAATCGAGCGCCACCCCGCGGTTTCGAGTCAGGCGTTCAGGGTGCGGGCGGTCGCCCGCCGGCCGGGCAGCTTTCTCACCTCGATGGCGTTGGGGAGCTGCTCCTTGATGGCCGTGTCGTGGGTGACGACCAGCACCTGGCGGAACCGGGCCCGCAGCCGTTCGAGGGCGAGGAGCATGCGGGCCTTGCGGTCGTCGTCGAGGGGGCCGAACACCTCGTCGAGCACCAGGAGACCGACCGCCCCGCCGGACTGGAACCGCACGTGCTCGCTCACCGCCACCCGAAGGGCGAGGTTGGCCAGGTCGGTCTCCGAGCCGGAGAAGCGGCTCATGCCGTAGGTCCGGCCGGCGTCGAGGATCTTGATCTCGTAGGTGTCCGGGTCCACCTCGAGACGGTCGTACTCCCGGTCGGTCAGCTCGGCGAACAGCTCGGCGGCCTGGGCCGAGAGGCGAGGGCCGACGGAGGCGACAAGGGTGTTGCGGAAGGTGTTGAGCAGGTCGCCCAGGCGGGCCAGGTGGCGGGCCTCCTCGCCGAGCTCGGCCAGGAGGTCGTGCTGCTCGGTGACCTCGGCCAGCCGGCGGGCTTCGGCCTGGGCCCGCTCTCGGGCCTGGGTGGCGGCCGCTGCCGACCTCTGGGCCTGGAGCGTGGCCGCCTCCGCCGCGGCCTGGAGCCGTACCCGTTCCGCCAGCGCGACGGTGAGCTGCTCCGGATTGAATCCGAGGCCGGCCACCTTGTCGCGCAATGCCTCCAGGCGGCCCCAGCTCTCGGCCATCGCCGCCTTCTCCACGTCGAGCTCGGCGGTGACCGCCTGCCGGCGCTCCAGGCGCCCTTGGATACGCTGGCACTCGTCCTTGGCCTGGCGCCGGCGGTCGACCTCGGCGGCCAGGGCGGCCCGTTCACCGTCGGCCAGGGGCCGGCCCAGGGCGGCCTCTGCCGCGGCCAGCGCCGCCTCCGCCTCCTGGCGGCGGGCCACCCGCTTCTCGTGGGTGGCCCACTCCTCCTGGGCCTTCCGCAGCTCCTTGGCCAGGACGGCGGCGTGCTCGCCCGTCGTCGTGGCCGCCACCACGGCCTGGCGGTGATCCAGCTCCAACTCGTTGAGCCGGGCCTCGATCTCGGCCAGCTCGGCGGCCCGGTGGGCCTGCACGGCCTCGAAGGCATCGCCCAGGGCCTGGCCGCACAAGGGGCAGTCCCCCTCGCCGGTGAGCACCGAGGAGCGCTTGACCGCCTCCGCCGCCCGGTCGCGCTCCACCTTGGCGGCCTGGATGGTGGCATTGACGGTGGCCAGGGCCACCTTGGCCGCCTCGGCCTGGGCTCGGGCCGACTCGGCGCCGGCCTCGTCGGGCACGATCGGGGTGACAGGCTGCGGCACCTTCGCCAACCCGGCCTGGGCGGCAACGACAGCCTCCACCAGCCGGAGCCGCTCCTCTGCCGCCTTCCAGCCCTCGGCCTCGGGGACGAGGAGCATCAGCCGCTCGGCCGCCCGCTCCAGGTCGGCCTGCTCCTCGGTGAGCTTGGCCACCCATGCCGAGGCCTTGTCGTACTGCTCGCGCACGGCCTTGCCCTCGGCCACCAGGCGCTCGTGCTCCTGGCGCAGGACGTCGAGCTCCTGATGGCGGGCCATGGCCTTCTCCACGTCGGCACGGGCGACCACGGCCAGGGCCTCGTCGTCGGCCTTGCGGTCCTCGGCCTCGGTCGCCGCCACCTCCGCCGTGGTCACCGCCTGGCCGACGGCGTCGAGGTCGGGCAACACGCTGCGCAGGCGCTGGAACTGCTCCTGGGTGCTCTTGGCGTCCTTGCGGGCCAGGTCGCGCGCCGAGTCGAGAGGGGTGATGCCGAGGAGCTGGAGGACCAGCTTTCGGCGCTCCCCCGGCGTCTGCTCGCTGAAGGCGGCGATCTGCTTCTGCTCGGCGAACACCGACGCCCGGAAGGCGGCGTCGCTCATGCCCAGGATGGAGTGGACGTAGCGACTGGTGTCGCGCACCCCCTCCGCCACCTGCTGGCCGTCGGCGTGGGCCTCCGCCTTCACCTGGGAGTTGGCCCCGCTGATGGTGCGGCGCACGAGGTACAGGTGGCCCTCGTGCTCGAACTCCACCTCGGCGATGCACTCGGCGTTGACGCCGGCGGTGCGCACCTCGTCCATCTGGGTGCGGGACTTGCCGTAGAGGGCGAACCTGATGCTCTCGATGAGCGCCGACTTCCCGGCCCCGTTCAACCCGTAGACGCCCACCAGGCCGGGTGGGACCTCCAGCTCGAGGTCGTCCTCGTAGACCCGGTAGTTCCGCAGGTGGATGCGGGTGACGCGCATCAGTCCAGGGCCTCTTCGACGGCGCGGGCCAGGTACTCGTCACCCCGGGTGCGGATGCGGTCGCGGTCGAATCCGACGAGATCCTGGCCCTGGACGTAGTTGGCCCACTGCGTGGGCAGGGACGCCAGGTCGGGAAGCTCCACCTTGCTCGACGTGCCGGCGAAGTCGGCATGGAGCTGGAGGTGCAGGGCGTGGCCCGAGGCCGCCCGCACCTCCTCCATGTCCAGCATGCGGTAGGCCTCGGGGTCGACCCCCTCCAGGAACAGGCGGACGACGGCGCCGGCCGGCACCGCCGACACCCGCTCGAGGACCCGCTCCTGCACCTCGGCCGGCGAAAGGCCCAGCGCATGGACCGCCGGAAGGGTCAGCAGGGGGCGCTGGCCGCTCAAGGGGATGTGGGCGATGTGGCCGGAGTCGGTGTCGAGCAGGACGATGCCCTTGGCGACCTCGGGGTCGTCGGCGTAGGAGAAGGTGTCGGTGGAGCCGGCGTACCAGATGCCGTTGTCCACCTTGGTGTGGAAGTGGTAGTGGCCCAGCAGGGCCAGGTCGGCCGAGGACTTGAGCAGGCCGGCGTCGACCTCGATCTCGTTGATGTCGGAGTGGTGGGGCTCCACCTGGGGCACCCGGGGATGGGTGAGCAGCAGGTTGGTAGCGCCGGAGGACCGGCTCAGGCGGGCCTCGGCCAGGGCGTCGAGCGTGGCGTCGACGGTGAGCATCTGGGGCACGGCGTGCACCACCAACCCGGGGAAGGTGAAGCGCTCGTAGGCCATGCGGTGGGCGAAGTGGAACTCCGGGAACAGGTCGGCCAGGGCCGAATAGGGGCTGCCCGTGCCCGGGAGCCGGGGCGTGTCGTGGTTGCCGGTGATGAGCACGAGCGGTGTGCCGTGCTCCCGGATGCGCACCAGCGCCCGCTGGGCGATCCGGTAGGACCGGTACGTGGGGCGGGGGTGGTCGAAGATGTCGCCCAGCCACACCAGGAGGTCGGGCGACTGGGCCAGCGCCAGCTCCACCGCCCGGGTGAACGACTCCTCGAAGTCGACCTCACGCCGGTTGAAGCCCTGCTCGGTCGTGTACGAGTAGTACGAGCGGCCGAGGTGAGCGTCGCCGAGGGCTGCGACTCTCATCAGTCGACCATCACCGAGACGTTGGCGGCGACGGCGGGGCGGGGCGCCGGCGGGGCCGGGCAGTCACGCACCGCGTCGGCCCACAGATGGATCTTCGCCGGCACCGCGAACGGGGCGTCGAGGTTGGCCAGCAGGCACTCACCCGGCATGAGCGTCTGGATCTCGGGCCCGAGGGCGGCGATGTCCTGCTTCGACGACGAGCGCAGGATCGTGCGGTCCTTCTCGTCGGCCAGGCCCAGGATGAAGAAGGTGTTGAACTGGCTCAGCAGCTCGCCGTCGAGCAGCTTCGGCTGCTGGGTCACCGCGCACAGGCCGACCTTGAACTTTCGCCCCTCACGGGCCACCCGGGGGAACACGTTCGAGTCACGGTCCTTGCTCGCCGACAGCACCCGCTGCGCCTCTTCCAGCACGATGGCCACGACCGGCAGCCGCTCGTGGGCCTCGGGCTCCTCCAGGTAGGCATTGGACCACTCCTCCAGCACCTTGCGGGTGAGGAACGACGCCACCAGCAGCTCCTCGGTGGAGCCCAGTCCGCTCACGTCGACCAGCACGACGCGGCCTTCCCGGAGGTCGCGCAGGACGGCGGCACCCACGGACACGTGGGCGTCGGCGGCGATGCAGGGCAGCTCGACGATGCGCCGGGCCCGCCGGTGCAAGACCTGCAGGGTGTTCATGGCCACCCGCCCGTTCAGCTCGACGTCGCGCAGGCCGGCCAGATCCTCGATCTGGGCGAACGCCACCAGCCACGACAGGCCGTCGCCGCCGAACTTCCTCTCCAGCTCGTAGAGGGCCTCCTCCTGCGGCCGGGTCCAGTCGTAGGCGGTGCGGAGGTCGTCGATGGTCAGCTCGGACAGGCCGACCCTCAGCGACGACGTGTTGGCCAACGGGCGGGCGGCGTAGGTGCGCAGCCGCTCCCCCGCCCAGGGGTGGCGGGCCAGCTGGGTGCGGTACTCGCCGTGGGGATCGATGAGCAGCAGGCCGTAGCGGCCGGCGGCGCGGAGCACGCCGCCGGCCAGCACCATCATCAGGTTCGACTTGCCCATGCCGGTGGTGGCGAAGATGCCGACGTGGCTGGCCAGGCTGCGGCCGGCGATGCCGACCTCGAAGTCGACCTCGGCCTCGCCGCTGCGCAGCGTGCCCACGGGC
>DATLHA010000019.1:0-12915 GCA_035540095.1 Acidimicrobiales bacterium
GTTCGACTTCGTGTCGACGGCCGCCCCCGGCGTGCGGGAGATCCTCACCGTCGGCAAGATCGGCTGGGAGGTCCGGGAGCGCCACTACGACCTGGTGGTGGTCGACGCCCCGGCCACCGGGCACATCGTGGGCCAGCTCACGGCCCCGCAGGCCATCAACGACCTCGTGCGGGTGGGACAGGTACGGGAGCAGACCGGATGGCTGGCCGACCTGCTGGCCGACCCGGCGGCGACCGGTCTGGTGGTGGTGACCACGCCCGAGGAGATGCCGGTCAACGAGACCATCGAGCTCGTGCACAAGGTCCGCCACGAGACCCGCATCGACGTGGCCGCCGTCGTCGTCAACCGGGTGCTGCCCGAGCTGTTCAGCGGCGCCGACGAGGAGATCTTCGAGCGCCTGAGCGAGCCGGCATTGTCGGACCGGCTGGCCGACGCCGTGCACGGCCCGGTGGCGCCGGTGCTCGAAGCTGCCCGGCTGGCGGTGACGCTGCGCCGGACCCGCGCCGGCCACCTCGACCACCTGCGCTCGGCGCTCGACGCCGGCGTCCCGCTGCTGTACGTCCCCTACCTGTTCACCCGGGGCCACGGCCTGCGCACCACCGGCAAGGTCGCCGAGGCCCTGAGCGCCGAGCTCGGCTACTGACCCCCATGCTTCTGGTTGCACCTACCCGCGCATGTGGTGGTCAGGTGCAACCAGAACGGCGGGTGGGGGCATGACCCTCTCCCTCGAGCAGCTGCTGGCGGCCAAGGAGGTGGCCATCTGCTGCGGCGCCGGCGGCGTGGGCAAGACCACCACCGCGGCGGCGGCCGCGGCCATGGCCGCCGTCTCCCTCGGCGGCAAGGTGCTGGTGCTCACCGTCGACCCCGCCCGCCGGCTGGCCGACGCCCTGGGCATGGAGGAGCTGGGCAACACCGAGGTGCGGGTGCCCGACTCGGTGATGAAGGCGGCCGGCGTGGCGCCCCGCGGGGAGCTGTGGGCGGCGATGCTCGACGCCAAGCAGTCCTGGGACGAGCTGGTGCGCCGCCACGCCCCCAACCAGGCCACGGTCGAGCGCATCCTGGAGAACCCGCTGTACCTGAACATCACCGGGCGGTTCGCGGCCGGCAACGAGTACATCGCCATGGAGCGGCTGTATGAGATCCACCGCACGGGCGTCTACGACCTGATCGTGGTCGACACCCCGCCCACCCGCCACGCCCTGGACTTCCTGGAGGCGCCGGACCGGATGGCGGAGTTCTTCTCCAGCCGGCTGCTGCGGTGGCTGACGGCTCCCAGCCGGTCGAAGATGCTGACCCTTGCCAGCCGGCCCTTCTACCAGGTGGCCGACCGGGTCCTGGGCAGCCAGTTCCTCCAGGACATCGCCGAGTTCTTCCTGCTGTTCCAGACCATGTACGACGGCTTCGTCGAGCGGTCGAACGCGGTCAAGCGGCTGATCCACGGCCGGCGGACCACCTTTGTCGTCGTGACCTCGCTCGAGGCGACGCCGTTGCGGGAGGCCGAGTTCTTCATGGAGGCCCTGGGCAGGATGGGCCTGCACCCCGGAGCTCTCGTCCTGAACAAGGTCCTGCCCTCCTACCTGCTCGACCCCGCCGCCGGCCGGGTGGCCGAACGCCTGCGCTCCGACGGGCCGGCGCTGGCCGCCGAGGTGGGCCCTGAGGCGGGGGCGCCGCCGGCGGTGACCCGGGTCCTCCGGGAGGTGGGGGAGAGCTTCCTGAACTTCGGCGTGGTGGCCAAGCGGGAGGCCGAGCAGCGGGCGGAGCTGGCCTACCGGCCGGACGTCATCGTGGCCGTGCCCTTCTTCGAAACCGACATCTACGACCTCGCCGGGCTGCTGCGCCACGGAACCGCCCTCTGGGCGGGATGATTCGGTCGTCCGCCACGCCGCTGGTTCGGTGGGCCGGTGCCATGGGTTGGACCATACGGCCGGCGACCGACGACGACGCCCCCGCCCTGGTCAGGGCGGACCGCGTTCGCCACTGCGCCGGGGCCGGCGTCGGGCACCGGCTTTTAACCTAGAGTCCCACCATGGCCGCCCTGGCCGAGCTGGCCCGCTCGATCGGTCTCGAGACGCCGGTCATCGGCCACCTCGTGCGCCTCACCGCGTCGTGGGGACTGCTGTCGGACCTCTCGTTCTCCGACCTGCTCCTCTACGTGCCCTCTGCTCCCGGTGACCTCTCCACCTTCACCATCCTGGGCCAGGTCCGCCCCACGACCAGCCAGACCCTGTACCTCGACGACGAGGTCGGTCGCCAGGTGCCGCCGGCCGAGGTCCCGCTGGCCACCCGGGCCTGGCAGCTGGGGGAGATCATCGACGGCGAAGCCAGCGTCCAGGCCCGGGGCGAGATCGCCAGCGTCCAGTGCATCCCCGTGCGCTGGAAGGACTCCATGGTGGCGGTCATGCTCCGCGCCGCCGCCCCCTTGGTCGGCCGGCGGCCGGGCGAGCTGGAGCGGGTCTACGTCGAGATGTTCGACGGGTTCGCCCGCATGATCACCGTGGGCGACTTCCCCTTCGGCGCCGAGGAGACCGAGGTCGACGAAGCGCCCCGGGTGGGCGACGGCGTGGCCCGCCTCGACGGCTCGGCCAGGGTCGACTTCGCGTCGCCCAACTTCGTGTCCGCCCTGCACCGGATGGGCATCCACGGCAACACCCAGGGCGCCCGGCTGGGGGAGCTCGGGTTCGACGAGTCCCCGGTGCGCGCCGCCTTCGCCATCGGGCTCCCCATCACCCAGGAGATCGAGCGGCGCGACGTCGTCGTGCTGCTCCGCTGCATCCCGTTCCTCCAGCACGGCCGGGTCACCGGCGCCGTCGTGCTCCTGCGCGACGTCTCGGACCTCCGCCGGCGGGACCGCCTGCTGGTGTCCAAGGACGCCACCATCCGGGAGATCCACCACCGGGTGAAGAACAACCTCCAGACCATCTCCTCACTGCTGCGCCTGCACGGGCGCCGGCTCGAATCCCCGGAGGCCCGGGAGGCGCTGGAGGAGTCGGTCCGGCGCATCCGGTCCATCGCCTTGGTGCACGAGACGCTGTCGGCCGGCGCCAGCCAGGAGGTCGACTTCGGCGACATCGTCCGCCAGCTGGTGCGGATGGTGGGAGAGGGCATCGTCTCCGACGACCGGCCGGTACGGCTGGTGGTGGAGGGTGACCCCGGCGAGGTACGGGCCGAGGTGGCCACCCCGCTGGCCGTGGTGCTGACCGAGCTGCTGCAGAACGCGCTGGAGCACGCGTTCCCTGCGGACGGGTTCGCCGAACGGCCCGAGGAGGCCCGGGTCGTCGTGTCGCTGGGCAACGACGGGAACGAGCTCTGCGTCCGGGTGACGGACAACGGCGTCGGCCTTCCCCTCGACTTCGACCCTGACGCTCCGACCCTGGGCCTCACCATCGTCCGGGCCCTGGTGACCACCGATCTCGACGGGGCCATCGACATGGAGACCGACGGCGGCACTGTGGTCGAAGTCAGGGTGCCCGTCGAGCCGTCGGCCACGGCGCTGAGCTGAATTACGGGACACAACCGTCCCGTACCACGTACGATCACGACGGCGCTGCACTCGCTCAAGCACTCGGGGGTTGTCGTGTTCGGTCGTCTTGGCTCTGCCTGTTACCGGCGCCGGCGGATCGTCGTCGCCCTTTGGTTCATCTCCCTCCTGGTCCTCGGAGGGGTGCAGGGCGGAGTCGGCACCGCCTTCCAGGACGAGTTCAACCTCCCCGATGTAGAGAGCAAGACGGGCTTCGACATTCTCGAGGAGCACTTCGGCGGCCAGGGCACCGGGGTGACGGGCACGATCGTGTTCCACGCCGACCAGGGGGTGCGGGACCCGGCGGTGGGCGCGGCCATGGAGGCCCTGTTCGCCAAGATCGACGCCCGGGACGACGTCACCGTCACCAGCCCCTACGCCCCCGGCGGTGAGCGCCAGATCGCCTCCCAGGGCCAGCACAACGGCATGATCGCCTACGCCGAACTGGAGATGCCCCAGGACACCTCCTTCGAGGAGACAGCCGCGGTGGCCAAGGAGATAGAGGCCGCGGTGCCGGACCTTCCCGGCCTGCAGGTGGAGGTGGGGGGCGCCGCCTTCGCCGAGTTCGCCGAGCCCAGCTCGGAGATCCTCGGCCTGGCCTTCGCCATCGTCATCCTGATCCTGGCCTTCGGGTCGGTGCTGGCCATGGGGCTCCCCGTCGGTGTGGCCCTGGGGGGCATCAGCATCGGCGTCGTGCTCATCGGGCTTCTCTCGAATGTCCTGACCCTGCCGGACTTCGCCACCGTCCTGGGCGTGATGATCGGCCTCGGCGTGGGCATCGACTACGCCCTTTTCATCGTCACCCGGTACCGGGAGAACCTCCACAAGGGCCACAGCATCCAGGAGTCGGTGTCGATCGCCCTCGACACCGCGGGCCGGGCGGTCACCTTCGCCGGCTTCACCGTGGTGATCTCGCTCCTGGGCATGCTCACCATGCAGGTCAGCTTCGTGGGCGGCCTGGCGGTGGGAGCGGCCACGGTGGTGGCCGTCACCGTGATCGCCTCCCTGACCCTGCTACCGGCGCTGCTGGGCTTTGTCGGCCACAAGGTGGAGGTCACCCGCTGGCGGGGCCTGATCGCCGCCGGTCTGGTGGCCGTGACGCTGGCCGGCGTGGGCCTGAGCGTGTCGCCCTTGATGGTGGGGCTGCCGCTGGCGGCGGTCGTGCTGGCGGCCAGCTTCGTCTACGCCCCCCTGCGCAAGCAGGTCCCGGCCTTCGGCCGAAAGCCCATCCGGGAGACCCTGGCCTACCGCTGGAGCCGCTTCATCCAGCGCCGGCCTTGGCAGACGGCCATCGCCGGCGGCCTTGGACTCTTGGTGCTGTCGATCCCTGTGCTGGGCATGCGCCTCGGGTTCTCCGACGAAGGGAACTTCGACCGCAAGACCACGACCCGCAAGGCCTACGACCTGCTGGCCGAGGGATTCGGGCCCGGGTTCAACGGCCCCTTCCTCCTGGCCACCGAGGTACCCGCCGGCACGAGCCTCGACGACCTGGCGCCCATCACCGACGCGGTGCGGGCGGATCCCGGCGTGGCCTTCGTCTCCCCGCCCATCCCGAACGACGAGGGAAGTCCTGCGGCTGCGCTCTGGCGGCTGGTGCCGAAGACCGCCCCCCAGGACGCGGCCACCACGGCCACGGTGAACCGGCTCCGGGACCGGGTGCTGCCGCCGGCGGAGTCGCAGGCCGGCGTCGACGCCGCCCTGACCGGTGGGGTGCCGGTGCAGGTCGACTTCTCGAACTACCTCGCCGACCGCTTGCCCCTTTTCTTCGCCGTCGTCCTCGGCCTGTCGTTCCTCCTGCTGATGACGGTCTTCCGGTCGGTGCTCGTGCCCCTGAAGGCCGTGCTCATGAACCTCCTGTCCATCGGCGCCGCCTACGGCGTGGCGGTGGCGGTCTTCCAGTGGGGGTGGCTGAGCGCGGTCACCGGCGTGGAGCCGGCGCCCATCGAGCCCTTCGTGCCCATGATGCTCTTCGCCATCGTGTTCGGCCTGTCCATGGACTACGAGGTTTTCCTGCTCTCCCGGGTGCGGGAGGAGTGGGTCCGCACCGGCGACAGCCGGATGTCGGTGGCCGACGGCCTCGCCTCCACCGCTCGGGTGATCTCGGCGGCGGCGGCCATCATGGTCTTCCTGTTCGGCAGCTTCCTCCTCGAGAACGACCGCCTCATCAAGCTGTTCGGCCTCGGCCTGGCCGTTGCCGTCGCCCTCGACGCCACGGTCATCCGCATGCTCCTGGTGCCCGCCACCATGGAGCTCCTGGGCGACAAGAACTGGTGGCTTCCCAGGTGGCTCGAGAAGGCCCTGCCCAAGGTCAACGTCGAAGGCAGCCCCGAGGGCACGACGGAACGAGAGCTCGAGACGGTCTAGCGGGTTTGTGTCCGTTCAGCTACCGCAGCGGTAGCTGAACGGACAGAAAGCGCCGGCGGCAGGCGAAGTCGGCGAACTACGAGGCCCGCCGACGGCGGGCTAGCCACGCCTTACGGAGCTTGCGGCGCTCCTCCTCCGACGTGGCACCCCACACGCCGGCCTCCTGGTTGGTGGCCAGGGCGAACTCGAGGCAGTCGTCCCGCGCGTCGCACTGGCGGCAGACGGCCTTGGCCGCCTCGATCTGGTCCAACGCGGGGCCCGTGGTGCCGACGGGGAAGAACAGATCCGGATCGGTGTCCCGACAAGATGCACGCCGGCGCCAGTCATCGACGTCCCACTCATACGGGCGATTCCAGATGAGAGCCACAGCACCTCCTCCCGCTCACGCGGAATAGGACCTTCTCGACTTTGTGAAAGGATTCACAAACTGGCGAGCCGAAGCGGAACAGCCTAATCTGCGGCGGGGCTCTGCTTCTCAGGATACTTCTGGCTCATCTCCGGGAACAAGGGTTTGTGAAACTTTTCTCAAACCCTTTCGGGCCCTGTCACGGGACGATGAGGCGGATGCTGGCCTCTCCGTGGGTCACCTCGAGGGAGGTGGCCTGGCCCAGGTAATCCCCGTCGACCTGGTGGGGGAACGGCTTGTGGCCCCGGAACGTGACCGACTTCAGGTCGGTGCGGTAGTCCACGCTCTTGCTCCGCCTGAGGATCTCGCCCGATCCCAACGCCGATCCGAAGAGGGTCAGCAGGGTGCGGACCTTGAGCTTCTTCGTCGTCACCGTCACCAGCCCCCGCTCGGGGCCGGTGTCGGGCGTGACCGAGAGGGGACGGGCCCCGAGGTAGGTGTAGGGGTTGGTGTTCAGGCAGATGGTGAAGAACCCGTCTTCCACGCTGGCGCCGTCGGGGAAATCGATGGCGAAGCTGGGCCGTTTGCGGTCGTAGTGCTTGAAATACGTCGAGAACGACGAGTACACGAAGATCGCCTGGCCGATCTTGCGCTTCAGGGCCGACCGGCGCTCGACCTGGGCCACGACCTCGGCGTCGTAGCCGACGCCGAGATGGAAAAGGAAGTGGCGGCCGTTGACCGTCCCCAGGCCGAACGTCCGCAGGCAGCCGGGGCCCCGCGCCAGCGCGGCGCCCAGTTGGGGCGCGGCCTTCGTCGTCTTGGGCGCCATCCCGATGGTGCGGGCGAAGACGTTCGTCGAGCCGCCGGGAAGGGCGGCCAGGGCGGTGTTGGTGTTGACCAGCCCGTTGGCCGCCTCGTTCAGGGTGCCGTCGCCACCGAGGACGACGACCGCCTCGAAGCCGTCCTCGGCCGCTCGGCGGGCCAGTCCGGTGGCATCGTTGCGCTTGGTCGTCTCGACGGTGGTGACGTCGTGGTCGGTCACCAGGGCCGAATTGGCCGCCATGCGGCTCTTCCAGTCCACCGACGACGCCGAGGGATTGATGAGCAGCATGAGCTTCATGGGAGGCGGTTCACGAGTCGTCCTCGGCTTGGTTTCGGAGCTGGGCCAGGGCCCGGGCCAGCAGGCGGGAGACGTGCATCTGGCTGATGCCCAGGCGGCCGGCGATCTCGGACTGGGTCAGCCCCTCGAAGAACCGCAGGTGCAGGATCATCCGCTCCCGGGGCGGGAACTGGGCGATCAGCGGTGACAAGGTGACCCGGTGCTCGCTGTCGATGAGGCCTTGGTCCTCGCTGCCCAGCTCCGCCGACAGCGACATCTCGTCGTCGTTGCCGGAGGGGGCGTCGAGGGAGGTGAAGCGGTAGGCGTGGCCCGCTTCGATGGCCTCCAGGACCTCTTCCTCGGACACCGCGGCCGACTGGGCGATCTCGCCGATGGTGGGCGAGCGACCGAGCTCCTGGGACAGTTGGCTGACCACGCTGCCCAGACGCAGGTGCAGCTCCTGGACCCGCCGGGGCACCCGCACGGCCCAGCCCTTGTCCCGGAAGTGCCGCTTGAGCTCGCCCACGATCGTGGGGGTGGCGTAGGTGGAGAACTCCAGGCCCCGCTCGGGGTCGAAGCGGTCGACGGCCTTGAGCAGCCCGAGGGCGGCTACTTGCACCAGGTCGTCGAGAGGCTCGCCCCGGTTGGTGAAGCGCCGGGCCAGGTACTCGGCCAGACCCATGTGGGCGGTGACGAGGTCGTCGCGCAGGCTCCGTTCGCGCGATTGGGCGTACTCGTGAAACTTGCGCCGGAGCTCGTCGCGCTCCTTGTTGTCGAAGGCCATCTACGCCGGCCTGTGCCGCTTCACCAGCCGGAATCGCGGGCCCTCCTCGCCCGCCGACAGCTCACATTCGTCCACCACGGCTGCGAGGATCTGCTTCGAAAGGGCGGAGACCACTGGTGCGTTTCCCAGGCCGTCGGAGAACCGGCCCGTGCCCTCCACCGCCAACTCGTCGGCGTCGAGCAGGTAGCGCAGGGCGATGGTTCCGGTGCGGCCCCGGGCCCCCACCATCGAGAAGCACACTTCGTCGATGGCGATGCGCAGGTCCTCCACCTCGTCGAGGGTGAACCCGACCCGGCTGGCAACCCCGGCGGCCATGATCCGGGAGATGCGGAGGAACTCCGGCGCCGCCGGCACCTCCAGTCGCACCTCTCCCGACGCCACGGCCCTGACCGTAGTGGCCCGGCGCCCCCCGGTTCGAACCGGGGCTGCTACACCAGCGGCCACGGGTAGGCCCGGGCCGAGCTGACGGCGGGAAAGGTCCGCCGGCGCAGGAGGGTCGAGGTCCGGGTCACGAGGGCGTCGATCTCCTCCGACTCGAGCAGGGCGCCGAGCTCGGGAGGAGGCGCGACGGCCAGATGGGCGATTGCGTCCAGCCGCTCCGGCGGCAGGGGGTGGCCGGCGAAGTCCCAGATGACGGTGCGCAGCTTCGGCTCCTCGTGCAGGCACAGGCCGTGGTCGATGGCCCAGATGCGGCCATCGTCGCCCCAGAGGCAGTGGCCGCTCTTGCGGTCACCGTTGTTGACCACGAGGTCGAAGAGGCACACCGCCTTCAGGGCGTCGTGGAGCTCCGGGCGCTCCAGCATGGTGAAGTAGTGCTCCTCGAAGTGGGCGGGGACGAAGCGCTGGAGCGATCCCTCGCCGAACGGTCCGTCCTCCCGCAGCACCGTCTCGGGCACGAGCCCCCACCCCAGCGCCTCCGAGACCAGGTACACGGCGACCTCCCGCCGGTACAGCCCCGACGGGTAGTCCCACAGCGGCCGTTCCCCCCGGTGCGGCTTGTAGATGGCCGCCGTCTCCTCCTCGTCGAGACGGACCTCCACCAGGTAGGTCCCGTTCGAGCTCCAGGGCATGCGGCCCTTGACCTCGATCTCCCCCCGTCGAAGGAGCTCTAGTGTTCCCGGTGGCCGTTGAGTCGGGGGCACGTGTGGCCCTCCGGGTCGAGAGGTTGCCCGCACAGCGGGCACGGCGGTCGGCCGGCGGCGACGGCCTCGGCGCCCCGCATGGAAAGGGCAGCCACCTGCTCGCGGGTGGCGGTGATACGGGCCCGGGCCGCCTCTTCGCCCTCCTCGACCAGCTCCTCGGCCACGATGACCACCCGGTCGGCGTCCTCGTCGTAGCTGACGCCCAAGGAGGCGATCACCCACTCGGCCACCACCGGCTCGATGAGGTCCATGGCCGTGGGCAGGTCGCCGGGTGGCGGCATGTCGGACAGCATGCCCGCCAGGTACGCGACCAGGGCGGCGACCTGGGTCTTCTCCAGGCGCAGGGTGACGACCTGGGCGCCGTGACCGGCCTGGAGGTAGAAGACCCTCTGGCCCGGCGGGCCGACGGCGCCGGTGGTGAGGTGGTCGAGCTCGGGGATGTCGAAGCTGGAACTCATCAGGAAGGCGGCGGCGCCGGCCCCTCGCCGACGGAGTTGACGGACAGGACGGTGGGACCGCCGTCGCCGTAGGAGATGGCGGTCACCGAGCACGGGGAGATGACGATGCGCTGGAAGAGGTCGAGGTGGGTGCCCAGGGCGTGGGCCACCGCGGCCTTGATGGTATCGGCGTGGGATACGGCCACGATGGTCTGGCCCGGGTGGGTCTTGCGCAGGCGCTCGATGGCCGAGACGGTGCGGGTCTGCATCTCCACGAACGACTCGCCGCCGGGAAACCGGAACCCGCTCGGGTAGGAGTGGACGGCCTTCCACTCCGGGAGCTTGCTCACCGCCTTGAGCTCCTGGCCGGTCCAGTCGCCGATGTCGGCCTCCAGCAGCCCCTTGTCGACCTTGACCTTCAGGCCCATCGCCTTGGCGATGAACCCGGCCGTCTCCCGCGTCCGTTCCAGGGGGGAGGCGTAGATGGCCTCCACCTTGAGCTTGGGCTGGGCGGCCAGGCGCCGGCCGACGGCCTCGGCCTGGGCCTCGCCGGTCACCGACAGGTGCAGCCCGGGAGCCCGGCCGGGCAGCAGCTTGCCCGTCGTGGGCGTCTGTCCGTGCCGGACGAGCAGCACGACGGTGGGGCGGGGCCGGGCCGCGGTACGAGGCATGAGGTCAAGCCAACCTACCCTCAACCGGGGATGGACTCGCTGGACCGGGTGACGGAGGAGGTGGTGACGTGCCGGGCCTGCCCGCGCCTCGTCGCCTGGCGGGAGCTGGTGGCGGCGGAGAAGCGGGCGTCGTTCCGCGACGAGGTCTACTGGGGCCGGCCCGTGCCCGGCTTCGGTGACCCCGCGGCCTCCCTGCTGGTGGTCGGGCTGGCGCCGGCGGCCCACGGCGGGAACCGGACGGGCCGGGTCTTCACCGGCGACCGCTCCGGTGACTGGGTCTTCCGGGCCATGTGGAAGGCCGGGTTCGCCAACCAGCCCACCAGCGTGTCGGCCGGCGACGGGCTGGCGCTGACCGGGGCATGGGTGGCTGCCGTCGTCCGCTGCGCCCCGCCGGCCAACAAGCCGACGCCGGCGGAGCGCGACCGGTGCCTGCCGTACCTGCAGCGGGAGCTGGCCCTGCTCCCCAACGTCCGAGTGGCCGTCGCCCTGGGCCAGTTCGCCTACGACAACGCCTGCCGGCTGTTCGCCGTCCGCCCCCGGCCGCGGTTCGGCCACGGCGTCGAGGTGGCCCTCGATGGGGCCCGCACCCTGATCTGCTCGTACCACCCCAGCCAGCAGAACACCTTCACCGGCACCCTGACCGAGCCGATGTTCGACGCCGTGTTCAGCCGGGCCCGGGAGCTGGCGACTGCAGCGCCGCCCGCGCCGCGCCCACCACGTACAGCGACCCCGTGACGTGCACCAGCTCCTGCTCACCGGCTAGGGCCAGGGCGGTGGCGACGGCTTCGGGCACCGACGAGGTCTCCTCGGCGTCGGTGCCCAGCGACCGCGCCGCGGCCGCCACCTCGGCCGCCGGCAGCGCCCGCGGCGACGGGGGCGGGCAGGCCACGACCAGGCGGGCCCGGGCGGCGCCCGACCTCTGGGCGCCGGAGGCGCCGAAGCACTGCAGCATCTCGACGGGATCGCGGCCCTGGAGCATCCCGATCACCAGGACCCGGCCCGTGACCGCGGGCCCGAAGGCCTCGTCGAGGGCGGCGGTGGCGGCCAGGGCGCCGGCGGGGTTGTGGGCGCCGTCGAGCACGGTCACGGGATGGCGGCTCACGACCTCCAGCCGCCCGGGGAGGCGCAGGCCGGCGAAGGCCTCGGCCACCACCTCGCCGGCCAGGGGGGCGCCGAAGAAGGCCTCGACCGCGGCCAGGGCCGCGGCGGCGTTGTCGCCCTGGTAGGGCCCGTGCACGGGCAGGTAGACGCCCTCGTAGGCGGCACCGGGAGTGTAGAGGTCGACGACCCGCCCGTCGTGGGCCAGACGGTTGCCGCCGCAGCGGAACTCCGTGCCTTTGACCCACAGCTCCGACGCGCCGGCAGCCTCGAAGATGGGCCGCAGTGAGGGGTTGGTCTCGGCCAGCACGAACGTCGACGCCGGCTTCACGATGCCGGCCTTCTCGGTGGCGATGTCGGTCAGCGCCGGCCCGATGGTCTCGGCATGGTCGAGGCTGACGTTGGTCAGCACCGCCACCTGGGCGTCGGCCACGTTGGTGGCGTCCCAGCGCCCCCCCAGGCCCACCTCCACCACGGCCACGTCGACGGCCACGTCGGCGAACCAGCGGAACGCGGCCGAGGTGAGGATCTCGAAGTGGGTTGGCGGGGACTCGAGCAGCGGCTCGAGCTCGGCGACGGCGCCGATCACGTCGGCCAGATCCTCGTCGGGGATGGGCTCGCCGTTCCACGCCATCCGTTCGTTGACCCGCTCCAGGTGGGGGCTGGTGTAGGTCCCGGCCCGCAGGCCCCGGGCCACGAGCAGGGCGGTGACCATGCGGGCCACCGACCCCTTCCCGTTCGTGCCGGTGATGTGGATGACCGGATAGCTGTGCTGGGGGTCGCCCATGAGCTCCATCAGCCGGTGCACCCGGTCGAGCCGGCGCGCCGCGGCCCGGGGCGCCACATCCCGCTCCAGGTTGACGTGCCCGGCGAGGTAGTCGAGCGCCTCTTGGAGCTCCAGGGCCGTGGGGCGGGTGCTAGCTGGCCAGCTTGTGGCGGCCGATGTCGACCAGGTGGTCGGCCTGGATGCGGGCCAGGTCGGCGGTGTAGGCCGCCCGGTGCCCGACCTTGTTGGCCGTGCGCCGGCCCCGACGCTTGGCGTCGGCGGCCGTCCGCACCGCGGCCTTGACGGCCGCCTTCTGTGCCTTGCGGGACTGCTTGGTGATGGCCGGCTTGGCCTGGCGGGCGGCCTCGACGATGGCCCCGGCGCTGACCATGGAGGCCAGCTTCATGCGCTTCTTGAGCTTGCGCTTGGCCCGGCGGTCGAAGCCGAACCCGAGCAGGCCTCCGGTCAAGGCGCCGGCGCCGGCGCCCTTGGCCGCCTGCACAGGGAGGTCGCCGGATGCCTCACCGCCTCGTGCTTTGGCTGCGGCGGCAGCTGCGCCGACGACGGCGCCGACCAGTGAGTACTTGATCGTTTTGCCCATACGTCGAGCCTAACTCGCCCTGGGCGACAGCTAGGAAGCGGCGCGCCTCGGGCGGTTGGCGGGGCGGGGCTGCTCGGTGCGGGGCACCAG
>DATLHA010000020.1:0-2972 GCA_035540095.1 Acidimicrobiales bacterium
CTGGGCGATGAGGGCGGCGTCGAGCTCGGGCTGCTTGATCTCCTGGATGTTGAGCTGGATCTTGGGGTTGTTGCTCATCTTGGCCAGGTCGGCCCGGAGGCGGTCGGCCTCGGCGCCCCGGCGGCCGATGACGATGCCCGGACGGGCGGTGTGGACGTCGACCCGGAGACGGTCACGGGTGCGCTCGACCTCGATGCGGCTGATGGCAGCGTGGGGCAGCTGCTTCATGAGGTAGTCGCGGATCTTCCAGTCCTCGATGAGGTAAGCCTTGTACTCGTCGTCGCTGAACCACCGCGACTTCCAGTCCGTGGTGACGCCGAGGCGGAACCCGTAGGGGTTGACCTTCTGGCCCATTACTTCGACTCCTCTTCGCTGCCGTCTGGTGTGGAGGCCGTGGTCGTCTCCTGCTCCTCTGCAGTTGCGTCGGTAACGGTGGGGGTGGTCTCCTCGGCCGCCGTTCGGTCGGATTCGGCCAGCGCTTCCATCTCGGTCTCGGTGACGTCGGCGGGCGCCGCGTCCGCCTCGGGCGCCGGCGCCCGGTCTTCGACCGGCCGGCGGGTGGGACGGCCGCGCTGCTCCGACGATGCCTGGTCGCCGGCCCGCCGGCGCCGGCGGTCGCCGGTGATGCCCTGGGCCCGGCGGGCCCGGCGCTCCTGCAGCTCACGGTCGGGCAGGCGGGAGACGAGCACGGTGATGTGGCACGTGCGCTTGCGGATGCGGGTGGCCCGGCCCCGGGCCCGGGGACGCCAGCGCTTGAGCGTGGGGCCCTCGTCGGCGTAGCAGGCGGAGACGAAGAGCTCGTCGGCGACCATGGCGTGATCGTGCTCGGCGTTGGCGACGGCCGAGTCGAGCAGCTTGCCCACGACGATGGCGGCGTCGCGCTCGCAGAACTTCAGGATCTCCTTGGCCCGCTCGGTGTCGTAGCCGCGGATGAGGTCGAGCACCTGCCGGACCTTGTACGGGGAGATGCGGACGTAGCGGGCGACGGCGCGCGTGGAGGTCACCGGGGTCTTCACCGCCTGCGACCGGGATTGCGGCCGCCGGCGCATCACCGGTGCTTCGTTGAGCTTGGGACCGGGCATGCCTAGCGCCTCCCCGCCCGCTCCTGGCCGGCGTGGAACCGGAAGGTGCGGGTGAGGGCGAACTCGCCCAGCTTGTGACCGACCATGGCCTCGGTGATGTACACCGGCACGTGCTTGCGGCCGTCGTGGACGGCGATGGTGTGGCCGACCATGTCGGGGATCACCGTCGAGCGACGGGACCAGGTCTTGATGACCCGCTTCTCGCCGCGGGCGTTGAGGGCGTCGACCTTCTTCAGCAGGTGGTCGTCGATGAACGGGCCCTTCTTGAGGCTGCGTGACACGTGTACCCCTACCTCCGCGAGCCGCGCGTCCGGCGGCGGCGGATGATCAGCTTCTGGGACGGCTTGTTGGTGTCGCGGGTCCTGCCTTCGGGCTGGCCCCACGGCGACGTCGGGTGGCGGCCACCGGAGGTCTTGCCCTCACCACCGCCGTGGGGGTGGTCGACCGGGTTCATGGCCACACCACGGGTCTGGGGCCGGACGCCCTTCCAGCGGTTGCGGCCTGCCTTGCCGATGGAGACCAGCTCGGCCTCGGGGTTGCCGACCTCGCCGATGGTGGCCCGGCAGTCGATCGAAACCCGGCGCATCTCGGTGCTGGGCAGGCGCAGGGCGGCGAAGTCGCCCTCCTTGGCCACCAGCTGGATGCTGGCGCCGGCGCCCCGGCCCATCTTGCCGCCGGCGCCCGGCTTGAGCTCGACGTTGTGCACCGTGGTACCGACGGGGATGTAACGCAGGGGCAGGGCGTTGCCGGGGCGGATCTCCGCCTTCTGGCCGCTCTGCAGCATGTCACCGACCCGCACCCGGGCGGGGGCGAGGATGTAGCGCTTCTCACCGTCGAGGTAGTGCAGCAGGGCGATGCGGGCGTTGCGGTTGGGGTCATGCTCGATGGACGCCACCTTGGCCGGCACGCCGTCCTTGTCCCGCTTGAAGTCGAGGATGCGGTACTGGCGCTTGTGGCCACCGCCGCGGTGGCGGGCCGTCTTGCGGCCGTAGCTGTTGCGCCCGCCGGACTTGGGCAGCGGCGCGAGGAGGGACTTCTCCGGCGTGTCGGTGGTGATGTCGGAGAAGTCGGAGACGGTCTGGAACCGCCGGCCGGCGCTGGTGGGCTTGCGCTTGCGAAGGGGCATGAGAACGGGTCCCTCTAGCTCTCGAACAGGTCGATGCGCCCGCCGGCGGCAAGGGTGACGATGGCCCGCTTGGTGTCGGGGCGCTGACCGAAGGTCTGCGACTTACGGTTGCGCTTGCGCTTGCCCTTGCGGTTCAGCGTGTTCACCTTCGCCACTTGGACGTTGAAGATGGATTCGACGGCCTGGGAAATCTCGATCTTGGTGGCCTTCGGGTCGACGACGAAGGTGTAGACGCCGTCGTCGAGGAGGCCGTAGGACTTCTCGCTCACCACCGGGCGGATGATGACGCTGCGGGGATCGTTCATTCGCTCGCCTCTGCGTCGGCCGCCACCGCGTCGGTGACCACTGCGTCGGTGATCGGTGCGTCGGACGGGGCCGCTGCGCCGCTCCCGGCAGGGAGGTTGTCCTTGGTGAAGACGACCCAGTCGCAGCACAGGACGTCGTAGGCGTTGAGCTCCGACGGCAGGATCAGGTGGACCTTGGGCAGGTTGCGGAACGACCTGGCGACGTCCTCCTGCTCCCGGTCGAGCACGACCAGCACCCTGCCCGTCAGGCCGAGGGTCTCCAGGGCGATCCGGGCTTCGCGGGTCTTCGCCGCCGGGAGGTCCCAGCCGTCGACCACCACGACCTTGCCCTCGGCCGCCCGGTCGGACAGGGCCGAGCGCAGGGCGGCGGCCACCATCTTCTTGGGGGTGCGCTGGGCGTAGCTGCGGGGCTTCGGCCCCATCGCCACCCCACCGCCGCGCCAGTGCGGCGCCCGGGTG
>DATLHA010000021.1:0-4778 GCA_035540095.1 Acidimicrobiales bacterium
CGTGCTGGCCATGCTGGCCGTGGCCGTGGGCTGCGCCGGCACGGTGACCGGAGACTCCGGTGCGGGGGCGATCGTCGGCGCCACCTGGCCGGCGCAGCCCACGGCCACGGCCAGCATGGCCAGCACGAGCACGAGCTTGCGCCGCACGCGCGAGAGCATAGGGCCATGGTCGACCGTTCACGCCGGCGGGCGGCAGCGGTCGCCGGGCACAGCGGCGACGAGGTGGGGGCCCGGGCACTGCTCGACGACCCCGACCCGGTGGTCCGGGCCACCGCCCTGGGAGCCCTCGCCCGGCTCGGCCGGGCCGGCGCCGGCGACGTCGGGATGGCACTGGCCGACCCGTCGCCCGAGGTGCGCCGGCGGGCATGCCAGGTCGGTGCCGGCGTCGCCGGTGTCGACCTCGTCGCCATGCTCGACGACCCCGACGCCGGCGTGGTGGAAGTGGCGGCCTGGGCTCTCGGGGAACAGGCCGGCGCACCAGGTGAGTCCATCGCCCGGCTGTCCTCGGTCGCCACCGGCCATGACGACCCGCTCTGCCGGGAGGCGGCGGTCGCCGCCCTCGGCGCCATCGGCGACGAACGCGGGCTGCCGGCGATCCTGGCCGCCACCAGGGACAAGCCGGCGATCCGCCGGCGGGCGGTGATCGCCCTGGCTCCCTTCGACGGCCCCGAGGTCCACGCCGCCCTGGAGGCGGCGAGATCAGACCGCGACTGGCAGGTGAAGCAAGCGGCCGAGGACCTAAGCGGTTAGCGGCGGGAAGGCTCCGCTCCGACGGCGCCTACCGCTCGGCGCCCATGAAGAGGACCTTCAGGGACTCGAAGGCCTCGAGGCACTTGCCGGCGCCGAGGACCACGCACTCGAGGGGCGCCTCCACCAGGTGCACCGGGAGCTCGGTCTCCTCGGCCAGGCGCTGGTCGAAGCCCCGCAGCATGGCGCCGCCGCCGACCAGGTGGATGCCCTGCTGGATGAGGTCCTGGGCCAGCTCGGGCGGGGCGTGGCCGAGGCACTTGATGACCGACTCCACGATGGCCCGCACGTTCTCGTCGATGGCGTCGCGCACCTCTTCGGGAGACAGGATCGCCGTCTTGGGCAGACCGGTCATGAGGTCCCGACCCCGGACCTCGGCCTTCATGTCGTCGGCGACGGGCGCGGCCGAGCCGATGGCCAGCTTGATCTCCTCCGCCGTGCGCTCCCCGATGGCCATCCCGTACTCCCGCCGGACGAAGGCCTGGATGGAGGCGTCGATGTCGAAGGACCCCACCCGGATGGCCTCCAGGGCCACGATGCCGCCGAGTGAGATCATCGCCGTCTCCGACGTGCCACCCCCGATGTCGACGACGAGGTTGCCGAGCGGCTCGTGGATGGGCAGGCCGGCGCCGATGGCGGCGGCCATGGGCTGGGCGACCAGCTGGGCGTCCATGGCGCCGGCCTGGCGGGCGGCCTCCTTGACCGCCCGGCGCTCGACCTCGGTGATGGCCGACGGCACGCACAGCAGCACCCGGGGTCGCTGGAACCGGGACAGCCCGGCCCGCTGGAGCAGCAGCCGGATCATGCGCTGGGTGATCTCGAAGTCGGTGATGGCTCCCTGGCGCAGGGGACGCACGGCCTGGATGTAGCCGGGGGTCCGGCCGATCATCTGCCAGGCCTGGTGCCCCATGGCCAGCACGTCGTGGGTCTCGACGTTGAGGGCGATCACGGTGGGCTCGTTGAGGACGATGCCGCGGCCCTTGGCATAGACGAGGGTGTTGGCCGTCCCGAGGTCGATGGCGAGGTCCCTAGCCACGGGGCGGCCTCGCTCCCGGCTCGTCGCCACGTGGCCGGACCGAGCGCTGGCGCGGGCGGTCGAGCGGGTTCCCCGGGGCCAGGGCGTCGAGCTCGCGCTCGAAGTCGCGGATGTGGGCCTCCATCGAGCCGGGCTGGCGGCTGCGCATCCAGAGGATCCCGCAACCGACGAGGCTCAGCACCACGGCGATGCCAAGGAAGACGAGGGCGTTCACGGTTGCCGCACCTCGTCGACGGGGTGGGAGCACGCCGACCAGTCCTCGCCGCCCTCCCACGTCTCCCGCTTCCAGATGGGGGCCGTGGCCTTCAGGGTGTCGATGCAGAACTCGGCGGCGTCGAATGCCTCGCCCCGGTGGGGGGCCGACGCCGCGACCACGACCGACGCCTCACCGACCTTCAGAAGGCCGGTGCGGTGGAGGAGGACGAGCCGCCCGACCGTGGTCCACCGGGCGCGGGCGGAAACGGCGATTGCCGCCAGACGGGGGGTGACCTCTTCCTCGAAGGCCTCGTACTCCAGCGACGTCACTCCGGGGCGGCCCTCGGCGTGGTCGCGCACCATGCCGGTGAACACCACAGACGCCCCGCAGTCCGGACGGGCGACGAACGCGGCGGCCGCGTCTAGTGGGAGGGTGTCGGCGGTGACACCCACCCAGTCGTCCGTGCCGTACGGGGGGTCGAGGCCCACACCGTCATCCTACCGGTGGGGCGAAGTCCGCTGGTGGGAAGGGCCACGTAAGGTGGAACCCGATGGAGTTCGTCGAGCCGGATGACGAACCGCAGGCGTACCGTGTGCCTCCCGCGCCGGACGACCGGCTGTGGCGGCACCCCTCTGAAATCCCCCAGAAACCACCGCCGGCCCGTCGCCAGCTCTGGGTCGTCGGCCTGGCCTCCGCCCTCGCCGCCAGCCTGCTCTCGACCGGTCTGGCCGTCGTCGCCGGCAACCTGCTCGACGCCGGCGGGGAGAGCCGGCAGGTCGACACCGCCGGCCTCTTCCCACAGCCGACCCTCGTCGGCGCCCGCGCCGACGTGGTCTCGGTGGCCGAGCGCGTCCGTCCCGCCATCGTGCAGCTGAAGGTCGAGCGGGGGCGCTCCGGCAGCGGCTCCGGCGTGCTCTTCCGCAGTGACGGCCACCTGCTCACCAACGCCCACGTGGTCGACGGCGCCACGTCGGTGGTGGTCGTGCTGTCCTCCGGGCGCGAGCTCCCCGCCCGGGTGGTCGGCTCCGACCCCGAGAGCGACACCGCGGTGGTCAAGATCGACGGCGGGCCCTTCCCCGTGGCCGAACTAGGGTCGACCGCCGATCTGAAGGTCGGCCAGGAGGCCATCGCCATCGGCTCCCCGCTGGGCCTCACCGGCGGGCCGTCGGTCACCGTCGGGGTGGTCAGCGCCCTCCACCGGTCGGTGCGCACCCGGACCGGCCACAACCTCATGGACATGGTCCAGACCGACGCGCCGATCGCCCCGGGGTCCTCGGGCGGTGCCCTGCTCGACTCCAACGGCAAGGTGATCGGCATCACGACTGCGGTGGCGATGACCGACACCGGCGCCGAGGGCTTCGGTTTCGCCACCCCCATCGACGCCGCCCGCAACGCCGCCGACCAGCTGATCACCACCGGCAGGGTGGTCACCGTCTGGCTGGGGGTCGAGGGCAGCGACCTCGACGGGGCCACGGCGCTGGACCTGAACGTCGACGGTGGGGCGATGATCGAGAAGGTCAAGGCCGGCAGCCCCGCGGAGCGGGCCGGCCTGGCGGCCCGCGACGTCATCGTCCGGGTCGACGGCAAGCCCATCACGTCGATGGGCATGCTGGTCGTGGCCGTGCGTTCCCATCGCCCGGGCGACGTCTTCACCGTGGAGATCCTGCGCGACAAGCAGCGCCACGGGATGACGGTCACCGTGGCCGAACGTCCCGCGGGTTCGTAGTCCCCGGCGGGGGCCTACGATGAGGCCGGTGAGCGAGCCCGGGAGCGAACCGACAGACACTGCGCCCCGGTCATCGGGGCGGCCGGCGAAGCCCGCGCCCCGATGACCAGCTCGGGCCCCGAGGGCGGCAACCCCTTCGAGGGCCTGCCGATGTTCGGCGACCTGGCCCGGATGTTCAGCCGGCAGGGCCCGGTGAACTGGGACGTCGCCCGCCAGACGGCCAGCTGGCTGGCCACCGACGGTCAGCCGGAGGCCAACGTCGACCCGCTCGAGCGCATCCGCCTCGAGGAGCTCGTCCGGGTCGCCGACCTCCACGTGAGCGCGGCAACCGGGCTGAGCACGTCCATCGCCGGCGGCATCCTCAGCATCCTGCCGGTCTCGCGGGGCGACTGGGCCCTGCACAGCCTGGAGGCCTACCGGCCGTTCCTGGAGCGCCTGGCCACCTCGCTGTCCACCGCCGCCGACGACGACGAGCCCGCCGACGCCGCCACCCAGCTCCTGGGCGACCTGGGCAAGATGCTGGGGCCGGTGCTCCTGGGCATGCAGTCGGGCTTCATGCTCGGCCACCTTTCCCGCCGGGCCCTGGGCCAGTACGACCTGCCTCTGCCCCGCCGCCCTGCCGACCAGCTTCTGGTGGTGCCGGCCAACCTCGACGCCTTCGCCGAGGAGTGGAGCCTGGCCCCTGACGACCTGCGCCTGTGGGTCTGCATCCAGGAGGTGACCCTTCACGCCGTGCTGGGCCGTCCCCACGTCCGCCAGCGCCTGCAGGACCTGATCAACGAGTACGTCAGCCGCTTCGAGGTCGACCCCGAGGCCCTGGAGATGAGCCTCGGCAACATCGACCCCACCGACGCCGCCGGCCTCCAGGCCGTGCTCGGCAACCCGGAGACCCTGTTGGGCGCCATGCGCTCCCCCGGCCAGCAGGAGACACTCAGCCGCATCGAGACGCTCACCGCCGTCATGTCGGGCTACGTCGACCACATCATGGACACCACCGGCCGGCGCCTCATCGGCTCCTACAGCCAGATCACCGAGGCCCTGCGCCGGCGGCGGGTGGAGGCCACCGACGGCGA
>DATLHA010000022.1:0-3454 GCA_035540095.1 Acidimicrobiales bacterium
CCGCCGGCTGCTCCGATCGGTGACCCAGCGGGGCTTCGAGTGGCAGCCGAACCAGGTCCTGCGGGCCCAGTGCGTGGAGATCGGCCACCCGGCGCCGGCCGACCGGTGCAACTGCGGCATCTACGCCAACCCCGAGCTCGACGCGCTGCGCCAGCACGGGCTGTGCCTGGCACCCGACGTGATCGTGCTCGGCCAGGTGGCGCTGTGGGGCAAGGTCGTGACCGACGAGCCCAGCCTGCGGGGCGAGTTCGCCTACCCGGCCCGCCTGTCGTTGGTGGTCGACAGCCTCGTCGACGACACCCCGGCGGAGTCGCTGCTGGAGGGCCTCACCGCCTACGGCGTGCCCGTGCACTCCACGATGCTCGACGAGGCGGTGGCGGGCATGTCCAAGGACATGTTGAAGTTCCAGGCCATGTCCCGGCGCACCAGTCGCGGCGGGTGAGCGGGCCGCCCGGCGCCCTGGTCCTCCATGGCCTGACCGGCTCGACGCAGTCGGTCGCCGGGCTGCGCGCCGCGCTGGAGGCGGCCGGGTTCGCGGTCGAGGCCCCGATGCTGCCCGGTCACGGGACGACGCCCGAGGATCTCGCCGGCTGTGGGTGGTCGGACTGGACGGCGGCGGCGGAGGAGGCGTACGGGCGCCTGGCCGTGCCGGCGGCGGTCGTCGGCCTGTCGGTCGGTGGCGCCCTGGCCGCCGGCGTGGCTGCCGCCCATCCCGAGGTGCGCGGGCTGGCAGTGGTGAACCCCCTCGTCGACCCGCCGGCGCCGGCGTTCCTCGACACGTTGCAGGCGTTCCTCGACGCCGGCGAACTGTTCCTCCCCGGCGTCGGCGGCGACCTCAACGACCCTGGGGCGAAGGAGGTGGCCTACGACCGCATGCCGGTGGCCGCGCTCCTGTCCTTGGGCCACGGGCTGCACGCCCTGCGCCCCCGTCTGTCCGAGATCCGCTGCCGGGTGCTGATCCTCACCGCTGTCCACGACCACGTGGTGCCGGCCGAGTCGAGCGACGTCCTGGCCGGCGGCGTCTCCGGTCCGGTCGAGCGGGTGTGGCTGGAGAACAGCGCCCACGTGGCCACGCTCGACCTCGACCGGGAGGAACTGGAGCGGCGGGTCGTCGCCTTCGCCACATCCCTGGTCGGTCCCTGAGCCGCACGCTCTACCATGCGCCGATGGCCGGTATCTCCCGCGACGACGTGGCCCACGTGGCCCGCCTCGCCCGCCTCGCCCTCACCGAGGAGGAGCTCGACCGCTTCTCCGGCCAGCTCGCCGCGGTGCTGGAGCACGCGGCCGACGTCGCGTCGTTGGACACGGCCGGCGTGCCGCCGACGGCGCACCCGTTCCCCCTGGTGAACGTCCTGCGCGACGACGTGCCCGGCCCCAGCCTCGATCGCGACGAGGTGCTGTCCGAGGCGCCGGCGGCGGAGGACGGCCGGTTCCGGGTGCCGCGGATTCTCGGGGAGGCGCCCTAGTGAGCGCCGCCGGCGTCGCCGCCGCCGTCCGGGCCGGCGCCCGGGCCGCCGTCGACGTCGTCGAGGAGCACCTGGCGTCCATCGCCGGCCGCGAGGACGAGCTCCACGCCTTCAACCTGGTCCTCGCCGACGAGGCCCGGGCCGCGGCCGAGGAGATCGACCGGCGGGTGGCTGCGGGCGAGGACCCGGGGCCGCTGGCCGGCGTGCCGGTGGCGCTCAAGGACAACCTGTGCACTCGCGGCATCGCCACGACGTGCTCGTCCCGGATCCTCGACGGGTGGCGCCCGCCGTATGACGCCACGGTCGTCACCCGCCTGCGGGAGGCCGGCGCCGTGCTGGTGGGCAAGACCAACATGGACGAGTTCGCCATGGGCTCGTCGACGGAGAACTCGGCGTTCGGCCCGACGCGCAACCCCCATGACCTGTCCCGCGTCCCCGGCGGCTCCAGCGGCGGGAGCGCCACCGCGGTGGCCGCCGGCTTCGCCGCCGCCGCCCTGGGCTCCGACACCGGCGGGTCCATCCGCCAGCCGGCGGCGCTGTGCGGCGTGGTGGGGGTCAAGCCCACCTACGGCCTGGTCTCCCGCTACGGACTGGTGGCCTTCGCCTCGTCGCTGGACCAGGTCGGCCCCATCACGACCAGCGTGGCCGACGCCGCCGCCGTCCTGGAGGTCATCGCCGGACACGACCCCGCCGACTCGACCTCGCTCCCCCGGCCGGCGCCGGCCCTGCGGGCCGTGCTCGGCGAGGGCGTCGAGGGCCTGCGGGTGGGCGTGCTGCGGGAGTTCGTCGACGCCGTCGACCCGGAGGTGGCGGCGCGGGTGACGGCGGCGGCCACCGCCCTGGAGTCGGCCGGCGCCAAGGTGGACGAGGCCAGCGTGCCGGCGACCACCCTGGGGCTGTCGGCCTACTACCTGATCGCCACCGCCGAGGCGTCGAGCAACCTGGCCCGCTACGACGGGGTCCGTTACGGGCTCAGGGTCGACGGCGACGACATCACCTCCATGTACGGGGCGACCCGGGCCGCCGGGTTCGGGGCCGAGGTGAAGCGTCGCATCATGCTGGGCACCTACGCCCTGTCGGCCGGGTACTACGACGCCTACTACGGCCAGGCCCAGAAGGCCCGCACCCTCATCATCCGGGACTTCGACGCCGCCTACGGGTCCTACGACCTGCTGCTGGCGCCGACCACGCCGACCACCGCCTTCGAGCTGGGGGCCAAGGCCGGCGATCCGCTCACCATGTACCTGTCCGACGTCTGCACCATCCCCTCGAACCTTGCGGGCCACCCGGCCATGTCCCTGCCCTACGGCAGGGGCGGCGACGGCCTGCCCATCGGCGTGCAACTGCTGGCGCCGGCGCTGGGTGAGGCGACGATGTTCCGGGCCGCGGCGGTGCTGGAGGCGTCCCTTGCCTGAGTGGGAGATGGTCGTCGGCCTCGAGGTCCACTGCGAGCTGGCGACGGCCACCAAGCTGTTCTGCTCCTGCCGCAACGCGTTCGGCGACGAGCCCAACACCAACGTCTGCCCGGTGTGCCTGGGGCTGCCCGGGTCGTTGCCGGTGCTGAACCGCCAGGCGGTCGAGCTGGCCATGCGGGTGGGGCTGGCCCTGCACTGCTCGGTGGAGCCGTCGGTCTTCCACCGGAAGAACTACTTCTATCCGGACATGCCGAAGGACTACCAGGTCAGCCAGTACGACCGGCCGATCAACGTCGGTGGTTTCCTGGACCTGCCCGACGGGTCCCGGGTGGGCGTCACCCGGGCCCACATGGAGGAGGACACCGGCAAGACCACCCACGTCGGCGGCGGGGGAGGGCGCATCCACGGGGCCGACCACTCGCTGGTCGACTACAACCGGGCCGGCGTCCCCCTGGTCGAGATCGTCAGCGAGCCCGACATCCGCTCCTCCGAGCAGGCCAAGGCCTACGTGAACGAGCTGCGGGCCATCCTGGTCGCCATCGGGGCGTCGGACGCCCGGATGGAGGAGGGGTC
>DATLHA010000023.1:0-10942 GCA_035540095.1 Acidimicrobiales bacterium
CTGGGTGGCCACGATCACGTAGTAGCCGGGCTGGCCCTCGGGGATGGCGAAGGTGGCGGAGATGTTGCCGGCCTTGTCGGGCTGCACACGGGCGAGCTCGGTGCCCTCGGTGCCGTTCCAGCGCAGGACGACAGCGTCGGAGGCGGCCAGGTTGGCCGAGTTGACCCGGAAGGACGAACCGGTGACGGTGACGGAGTCGCCCGCCTTGCCCGCGGTGCTGGACAGGTTGAGGGTGGCCAGGTTGGTGCAGGCGAAAGCCGCGGCGCCGGCGATGACCGAAGCAGCAGCTGCCGCACCGAATACGGTCGTGACCTTCTTGCGGAGGTTCATTGCAGGTTGCCCACCTTTTCTCGTGACGGGGTGCCTCGCACCCGTTTCGTTCTGCTCATAGTGCCAGAACGAGCAAATGGGATCAATAGGAATCTCATCGCTATACCGCAGTCGACAGTAGATGCGAATCGGGTCTAGCTGGTTGGGACCGTCACTGACCTGGACATTTGCAGGCCGACTCTAGTCAACGTGCGCAGTATCCTCCGTTCAGCGGGTACCTTGGCCCTATGAGCGACGGCGCATCGAGGACGGTACCCACCGCCCGCACGTTCGTCCGCCCCGGGGCCCGTGGTGGATGAGCACCTGGCCGCCGAGGAGCTCGAGATCCGGGCCGTCCAGCCCTACCAGGCCCGCAAGGCCTACGTCTGCCCGGGCTGCAACCAGGACATCGTCGAAGGCATGGGCCACCTGGTGGTGGTGCCTCGCGCCGCGCCGGAGCTGCGCCGGCACTGGCACCACCCGTGCTGGGCCCACCGCCGCAACCGGCGGCCCGGCCGAGGGTGACCTGGATGCCGGAGGTACGGCGGGAGGGGGCGGGAGGCCGACAAGGCGCTCGGGTCCGACCCGCCCTGTTGAGGGCTACTCCTCGTCGCGGTGGGCCAGCCCCGGCGCGAACGCCGGCAGGCACACGGCGACGTACTCGGCGCCGTCGGGGTCGGGCGTGGAGTACTGAACCCACTCGCCGGCGGCGACCACGACGGCCTGGCCCGTCGTCACGTCGAGGTCACCGCCGGCGCCGGTCACCCGCAACCGCCCACGCAGCACGAGGGTGAACTCGTCGAACTCCGGCGTCTGGCCCGGCTCCACCCATCCGCCGGGGGAGCGCATATGGGCCACGCTGAGGGCGTCGTGACCGCTGGCCAGGCGGCCGACGTACTCCTCGATCACCTTCGGCTTGTTGCCCGCGGCCTCGACACGGACGGGGGCGGGAATGAGCGTCGGCATCAGCGGTGGGGATCTCGACGGGCGTGCCGGTCACGGGCCATGTCGAGATCATGCCCCGAGAAACGGCGCCGGGCACCTCTACACTGGCCGGGTGTCCGTGGGGCTCACGCCGGCCAACCTGAAGTCGAACGACGCCTGCTGGTGCGGGAGCGGGCGCAAGTACAAGCGCTGCCACAAGGTGTCGCAGGCGCCGGTGCGCGCCGGCCGCCTGAGCCCTCCCCGCACGGTCCCCGAGGGCATCGTCCGACCGGACTACGCCGAGACGGGTCGACCGGGGGACTGGGCCGAGCCCATGGTGCGCCCGCCCGAGGTCATCGCGGCCGTCCGGCGTGCCTCGCGGGCTGCGGCGGAGATCCTGCAGATCGTGGGGGCCGCGGTCCGGCCTGGCGTCACCACCGACGCCCTCGACTCCATCGCCCACGAGGAGTGCATCGCCCGGGGCGGCTATCCCAGCCCGCTCAACTACAACGGCTTCCCCAAGTCGCTGTGCACGTCGGTCAACGAGGTCATCTGCCACGGGATCCCCGACGACCGGGCCCTGGTCGACGGTGACATCCTCAACCTCGACGTCACCATCTACCTGGACGGCGTCCACGGCGACACCAACGCCACCTTCCTGGTCGGCGAGGTCGACGAGGAGTCCCGGCGGCTGGTCGCCGCTACTCACGAGTGCCTGCTCGAGGGCATCGCCGCCGTCCGCCCCGGCCGGCCCATCTCCGACATCGGCGCCGCCATCGAGGCCAGGGCCCACGCCGGCGGCTACGGCGTGGTGCGGGCCTTCGTGGGCCACGGGGTGGCCCGCAAGTTCCACGGCCCGCCCCATGTGCCCCACCACTTCGACGCCAACGCCACCACCGTCATGCAGCCCGGCATGACGTTCACCATCGAGCCCATGATCACCCTGGGCACCTGGCGCCACGTCATGTGGGACGACGGCTGGACGGCGGTCACCGCCGACAAGCGCCGCACCGCCCAGTTCGAGCACACCCTGCTCGTCGGCGACAGCGGGGCGGAAATCCTCACCCTCGCCGACTGATCTCAGCCGGTCCTGGCGTCCAGCAGCTGGAGGAGGTCGTGGGCGGCCAGCTCGATCTCCTTGTGGCGCCACTCGGCCGCCCGGTAGTGGCAGGCGATGAGCCCGGAGCGATGGAGGCGGCGGAAGTCGCCGAACACGAACGCGAAGCGGGCCTTGGTGTCGTCGCTCGCTCCCTCGGTCAGCCCGAGGTGCCACTCGCCGTACTCCTCCCAGGAGTGCGACTTCAGGTAGGCGTTCTCCGCATCGGCATCGGGCTGGACGTCGCCCCACCTGCTCCGGAGGACGTACTGGCGGCTCTGGATGAGGCGCTTCGCCCGATCCACGCCGCGGGGGTTCACTGTGTAGGACGCCATGACGACAGTCTGGCCCGTCGATAAACCCACTGGTTGGGTCGTAAAGTGTCGGTATCACCGGTGCCGCCAGCAAGGGGAGGGCCGTGCGCGAACACAGAGGTCTGGTGCCAGGACGGACCCGTGAGGAGGCCAGGGCGGGCCTGAAGCCGGGGAACTTCCAGGGCACGCCGCCGCGGGCACGCTCGCACGCCGCCGAGGCGGCGGCGCTCAGGGCCATGGACGACAACTGGTTCGGGTCGAGCCGGTTCAAGCGCCAGGCCCGAGTGGTTTCCAACCGGGCCCTGACCCCCACGGGGACCTTCCTGGTGCGCTTCGAGGTCGTCGACGGCGAGCCGTTCGAGTTCAGCCCCGGCCAGTTCGTCGGCATCGAGGCCTTCTTCGAGGGCCACGGCTACCGCCGGAGCCCCTACTGCATCCTCTCCGATCCCGGCGACGCCCCCTGCTTCGACCTCATGATCCGGGCGGTGCCGGACGGCCCGCTGTCGCTCTACCTCTGCGAACTGGAGCCGGGCGACACGGTGCTGTTCCGGGGCCCGACCGGCAGGCCGATGGCGCCCAGGTTCAACGACCGCGAGCTGGTCCTCATGGGCACCGGCACCGGGATCGCCCCCCTCATCTGCCTTTCCCGGCGCCTGCTGGCCACCGGGTACCCGCACCCCGTCTCGCTGTGGTGGGGGCTGCGGCTGGCCGAGGACATCTGCCTCACCGAGGAGCTCGACGCTCTCGCCGAGCGGTACGACGGCTTCAGCTACGCCATCACCCTGTCGCAGCCGCCGGCGGGCTGGACCGGGCTGCGGGGGCGGCTGGGCGAGTCCGTCCCGCCCCTGCTGGCCACCCTCGGCGGCAAGCGCTTCTACCTGGTCGGCAACGGCGCCATGCTCGAGGAGATGGGGCGGGCGCTGTCGGACATGGGCGTCGTCCAGCAGCACATCTACAAGGAGCCCTACTTCGACCCCATCCACGACCCCGACCGCGAGATCGTGGCCGCCATCCGGGAGCGGTTCGTCGCCACCGACCTGTTCTCGGCCTACGCCGCCCGCCGGGGCTCGGAGTTCGACGTCGACCGCGACATCGAGATGGCCCGCACCGGGAAGGCCGGCAACGGCGACCCGCTGGCGGTGTCGGACCTGTTCGACCTGCTGCCGGCGTTCCTCTCCCACCACCCCGACCAGGAGGATCCCAAGCCGACCCACGTCGAGCGGCCGTGGGGCCGGCCGTACTAGACGGCCACTTCGAGCGCCCACTCCCGTGACCAGGCCCGCCGGCGGCGAACGTGCCCGTCGACCCCTGCAGTGAGCCGAGGGCGGAGGGGAGAAGGAAGCCCCCGAGGCCGCCGGCCGCTCGGACCAGGCCGGTCATGGGGCCGGCCGCGGCCGACAACCGCTGAGCCGGTGTCTCGGCCCGGTTGGCGACCGGTGACGGCCGGGTGATCGCCGGCTGACTGGTTCCCACCAGCCGACGGCGACGGCCACTATGTCCGGATGAACGAACGCCAGAGGCCGGCGGTGCTGGGCGCCATCGCCCTTGGCGGGGCCCTGGGAACGGCCGCCCGCTATGGCGTTGCCCAGCTGTTCCCGACCCGGCCCGGCAGCTTCCCGTGGTCCACGTTGTGGACCAACCTCTCCGGCTCGTTCGCCCTGGGAGTCGTCGTGGCCATCGTGCTGCAGCGCTTCCCGCCGAGCCGGTACGTGCGCCCGTTCGTCGCCGTGGGGTTCCTCGGCGCCTACACGACCTACTCGACCTTTGTAGCGGAGACCGTGGTGCTGGTGCGCGACGGCGAGGCCCTGGTGGCAGTCATCTACGCCGCGCTCAGCCTGATCGCCGGGTTGCTCCTCGCCTGGGCCGGCATCTGGTCGGTGCGGCTGCGGGCCGGCGGGTGAGCCGGGCTGCGTTGCTGGCCCTCGTCGCCGCCGGCGCCGTGGGGGCGTCGGCCCGCCACCTCGTCGACGGGTTCGTGCGTGACCGCACCGCCGGCCTGTTCCCCTGGGGCATCCTCACCGTCAACGTCACCGGCTCCCTCCTGGTCGGCCTGCTGACCGGCCTCGGGCTCTTCCACGCTTTTCCCGAGACCCCGAGGGCCGTGCTCGGCACCGGGTTCTGCGGTGCCTACACCACCTTCTCCACCGTCACCCTCGACACGGTCCGACTCATCGAGGAGGGGGCCGTCGACCTGGCGTTCCGCAACGCCTTGGGCACCCTGGTGGTGTGCGCCGGCGCCGCGGCCGCCGGTGTCGCGCTCGCCGCCCTCTGACCGCCTCCCTACACTCGCCGGCATGGATCCGGAGGCGCCGAACCGGTGGCTGAGCGAGGCCGGCGACCGGAGCGGCACCTATGACCGGCGGTGGGAGGAGGCCGCTGCCGCGGGCCAGAACATCCACGGCGAGGCTGATCTGGTGGAGCGTCTGGGGCCGGCGTCGGTGCTCGACGCCGGCTGCGGGACGGGTCGGGTGGCCATCGAGCTGGCCCGCCGAGGGGTGGACGTGGCCGGCGTGGACGTCGATCCGTCGATGCTGGCCCGGGCCCGGGAGAAGGCGCCCGACCTGACGTGGATCCACGCCGATCTGGCCGGCGTCGACCTGGGCCGGACCTTCGACGTCGTGGTCATGGCCGGCAACGTGATGATCTTCCTGGCACCGGGCACCGAGGCCCAGGTCGTCGCCAACCTCGCCCGGCACGTTGGTCCGGGCGGGTCACTGGTGGCGGGGTTCTCCCTGCAGCCGGGCCGGCTCGACCTTGCCACCTATGACGCTCACGCCGGCGCCGCCGGCCTCACCCTTGCCCACCGGTGGGCGACGTGGGACGAGGAGCCGTTCCGCGGCGGCGACTATGCCGTCTCCGTCCACCGCCGGCCCTAGGCCGGGCGCTTGCCTTTCTCCGACTTCTTCGCCTTCTTGGCGGACCGCTTCTCCTGCAGGGTCTTGCCCTGCTTCTTCTGGTTCGCCCCCGGCTTCGACTTCTCACCCATGACCGAGCGTACGTCGACCTGCCGACCTACGCGCCGCCGTTTGCCCAGTCGCCCCTCGTCGGCCTCCAGGGGCGCGGTTCAATAGGCCGATGATCCTGCGCACCGTGCTGGCCCTCTCCCTCGCCGCTGCCTCGCTGCTGGTCCCCAGCCCGCCCGCCGGCGCCGCCGTGCCCAATGGGTTCACGGACACGCTCGTGGCGTCGGTCGGTGGCCCCACCGCCCTCGCCTTCACGCCCGACGGTCGCATGCTGGTGACCACCCAGGGTGGACGGCTGCGCATCGTCCAGGACAACGCCCTGGTGGCCACGCCGGCGGTGGATCTGACGGGCCGTATCTGCTCGAACTCCGAACGGGGCCTGCTCGGCGTGGCTGTCGACCCGCAGTTCACGACCAACCGGTTCGTGTACCTCTATTACACCCACAACCTGTTCGGCGCCTGCGTGAACAGGGTGTCGCGCTGGGCCCTCGGCGACGACAACGTGGTGTCGGGCGAGGTCATCCTGCTCGACCGCATCCACTCCACCGCCGGCAACCACAACGGCGGCGACCTGAACTTCGGCAAGGACGGCAACCTCTACGTCAGCGTGGGCGACGGCGGGTGCGACTACGCCAGCCCCTCGAACTGCGCCGGCAACAACGACGCCGCCCGCGACCGCCATGTACTGGTCGGCAAGATCCTCCGTATCACCCGGGAACCCGGCGTGTTGCCGGCCGACAACCCCTTCCTCGGCGCCGGCACCGCTCCGTGCGCCACCACCGGCGCCACCACGGCCGGCAACTGGTGCCAGGAGATCTACACCACCGGCCTGCGCAACCCCTTCCGCTTCGCCTTCGACCCCAACGCCGCCGGCACCCGCTTCTACGTCAACGACGTGGGTCAGGGAGCCTGGGAGGAGATCGACCTCGGCGCCGCCGGCGCCGACTACGGCTGGAACGTCCGCGAGGGCCGCTGCGCACGGGGCTCGACGACCGACTGCGGGCCGCCTCCCGCGGGCATGACCAACCCGATCTTCGACTACGGCCGGGCCGACGGCTGCGGCTCGATCACCGGCGGGGCGTTCTCGCCGGCCGGCGTGTGGCCGGCGCCGTTCGACCAGCGCTACTTCTTCGCCGACTACGTGTGCGGGCGCATCTTCGTCCTGAATCCCGACGGTCAGGGCGGCTTCAGCCGGGGTGACTTCGTCACCGGCCTGGGCGGGGGCAGCGCCGTCCACCTGCGGTTCGGCCCGTGGGCGGGCACCCAGGCGCTCTACTACACGAGCTACGCCGGCGGCGGCCAGATCCGGCGCATCACCTACACGGCCACGCCGACCATCGCCGGCTCCACCTGGTACTCCGACGGCACCAACGCCAGGACCGGCACCGCCGGCACGGTGATCAGGGCCTACGCCAGCAACGCGCTCCAGGACGTGCCGTACAAGCTGGTGATCGGCACGGCCGGGTGCGGGAGCGTGGTCGCCGTCCTGAACGAGACCAGCGTCTTCGCCGGCCCCAACGGCCTGCTCGGGCGGGTGACGGGCACCGTGCCCGCCGGCCTCCCGCCGGGCGCCTACACCGTCTGCTTCCGCAACCTCACCGGGCCGGCGACGGCCACGGGTGTCGTCCGCCTCGAACTGACATAGTCCCCGGGATGGACGACGAGATCCGGAGGTTGCCCTCCGGCGCGCCCTGGGAGCCGGTGATCGGCTACAGCCGGACCGTGGTCGCCGGGCCCTTCATCTTCGTCGCCGGCACGACCGGCACGGTCGACGGCCGCGTCGTCGGCGTGGGCGACGCCTATGCCCAGACCCTCCAGGCGTTCCGCAACGTGGAGGCCGCCCTGGCCACCGCCGGCGCCGGCCTGGCCGATGTCGTGCAGACCCAGCTCTTCGTCACCGACATCGGGCGGTGGGAGGAGGTGGGCCGGGCCCACCGTGAGCTCTTCGGCGACATCCGGCCGGTGACGGCCATGGTCGGGATCGCAGCGCTGATCGATCCGGACATGCTGATCGAGGTGCAAGCCGTCGCCTACATGCCCCGCCCCTGAGATCCCGTGCCGGCCACCCGCGTCACGCTTCCGCCTGCACCCGGAGGTCCTGAGCGCCGGCGCCGCCAGCCTCCTCCCGGGCCGGCTCCGGCCGGCGCTGCTGTGGACGTTCGACCTCGATGGCGACGGGCAACTGGCGGGCACCGACGTCCGCCGGGCCCTGGCCACCGAACGGGGCGCCGTGCACCTGGCCGCGCCGGAGCAGGAGGTCGAGGACGGCCCCGGCGGACGGCCGGTGCTGGCATTCGGGCCACCTGCCCGTCGAGCGCTGGAACGCCGAGGTCAGCCTGCTGACGGGCACGGCGGCCGCCGGCCTCATGCTGGAAATTCGACGCCGTCGTCGTGGAGAGCGGCGATACCCGAAGCGTCGTCCAGCTCCAGGAGCCGGCGGTGCGGGCGCGATGCCAAGGCGCCGGCCTGCCCCTCGGCCGGACCCTGCAGGTGCGGCTGGTGGAGGTGGATCTGGCCGCCCGCAGGGTGCTCTTCCGCGCCCACTGAATTGGGTACCGTCCTAGGCCGTGGCCACCCCTCTCGAGCATTGCCCCACCGGCATCGCCGGTCTCGACGAGATCACCAACGGTGGCCTGCCCCGCAACCGCACGACCCTGATCGCCGGCGGCCCCGGCTGCGGCAAGACGCTGCTGGGCGTCGAGTTCCTGGTTCGCGGCGTCGAGATGGGCGAGCCCGGGGTGTTCATCGCCTTCGAGGAGACGGCCGAGGAGCTGACGGCCAACGTCGCCTCCCTCGGCTGGGACCTCGACGCCCTGTGCGCCGGCGGGAGGCTGGTGGTCGACCACGTCAAGGTCGAGCGCGAGCGCATCGACAAGACCGGCGACTACGACCTCGAGGCCCTGTTCATCCGCATCGGCTTCGCCATCGGCGAGGTCGGCGCCAAGCGGGTCGTCCTCGACACCATCGAGGTGCTCTTCTCCGCCCTCGACGACACGGCAAGGCTCCGGGCCGAGCTGCGCCGGCTCTTCTCCTGGCTCAAGGGGCAGGGCGTGACCGCCATCGTCACCGCCGAGCGGGGCGAGGGCACCCTCACCCGCCATGGCCTCGAGGAGTACGTGGCCGACTGCGTGATCACCCTCGACCACCGCGTCGACCACCAGATCGCGGTGCGCCGCATCCGGGTGGTGAAGCAGCGGGGCTCGAACCACGGCACCAACGAGTACCCCTTCGTGATCGACGGCGGCGGCCTGAGCGTCGTCCCGGTCACCTCCTTCCACCTCGACCATCCGGCCAGCACCGAGATCGTGTCCACCGGCGTCGGAGAGCTCGACGCCATGGTGGGCCGCGGCGGCTGGTACCGGGGCAGCACCACCATGATCTCCGGCGAGTCGGGCACCGGGAAGACGACCTTCGCCGCCGCCTTCGCCGATGCCGCCTGCCGGCGGGGGGAGCGCTGCCTGTTCATGGCCTTCGAGGAGTCCGGCCGCCAGCTGGCCAGGAACATGGCCTCGGTGGGGATGGACCTCCAGCGGTGGGTGGACGAGGGCCGCCTGCGCATCCACGCCAGCCGCCCCACCCAGCTCGGCCTGGAGCGCCACCTCACTGCGGTGTACCAGCAGGTGGAGGCGCACGGTCCCGACGTGGTGGTCATCGATCCCATCACCGACTTCACCTCGCTGGGCACCCCCACCGACGTCAAGGTCCTGCTGATGCGGATCGTCGACTACCTCAAGACCCGCGAGGTCACCGCGGTGTTCACCAGCCTCCTGCACGACAGGGGTGCCGAGGACCCCACGATCTCCTCGCTCATCGACAACTGGGTGCAGCTCCGCAACCTCGAGAGCCAGGCCCAGCGGGACCGAGGCGTTTTCATCCAGAAGGCTCGGGGGATGCCTCATTCGAACCAGATTCGTGAGTTCGAGCTCACCGGCGAGGGCATCCAGTTGCTCGATGTCGTCGCCGGGCCGGACGGGGTGCTCACCGGGCGGGCGAGGGCACGTCGCACCACAGAGGAGGGAAGCCGGTAGGCATGGAGGTCGACGGAGACGCAGAACGCTGGGAGCTGCGGCTCTACGTCGCAGGGGAGACGCCCCGGTCGGTGGCGGCGCTGGCCAACCTGCGCCGCATCTGCGAGGAGCACCTGGCCGGGAAGTACTCGATCGACGTGATCGACCTGCTCGAGCGGCCGCAGCTGGCCCGGGGCGAGCAGATCATCGCCATCCCCACCCTCGAGCGCCGCCTTCCCGAACCGGTCCGCAAGATCATCGGCGACCTGTCGAACACCGAGCGGGTCCTCATCGGTCTCGACATCCGCCCGAGCGGCTGAGGGGCGCAGCCATCCGAGCCGGTGCGATGGTCACGACGGAGTTGCTCGACGCCCTGCCGCTGGCGGTCGTCCTCGTCGACGGCGGCCGGCGCATCAGCGGCTGGAACGCGGCGGCCGAGGCCCTCTACGGCTACCCCCGGGCCGCCGCCGCCGGCGCCCCGTTCATCGAGCTCCTCTTCGACGAGGACGACCGCGACCGCGCCGCAGCCTTGATCGCCGGCGCCGCCGAGGGCCGGCCGTGGGAGGGCGACTTCCGGGTTCGTCGCCGCGACGGCGCCCTCCTCGTCAGCTCGTTCCGGCTGGTGCCGGCGGGCACGGAGACGGCCTCGGCGTGGCTGGCCACCGACGGCTTCGACCAGGGCCTGGCCGAGCAGGAGCGGTCGGTCCTGCTCCGCGCCGAGCGCGCCGCCCGGTCGACGGCCGAGGAAGCCCTGGGTCTGGTGGAGGCCATCCTCACCTCGGCGCCGGTCGGCATTGCCACCTTCGACCTCGACCTGCGCTACGTGCGGGTCAACGATGCCTACGCCGAGCTGAGCGGGATACCGGCGGCCGACCACATCGGCGGCCAGCTCGGAGACGTCGTGCCCCTCCAGGCCGACGTGTCCGCCGACCTCCGCCGCGTTGTCACCACCGGGCGCACCATCCTGGGCCGCGGCGTCGAGATCGTCACCGGATCGAGGGGCACGGACCGGCGGTTCTTCACCGTGAGCTACTTCCCGGTGCGCAGCACGGCTGGGACGCTCGTCGGCGCCGGCCTCACCCTCGTCGAGGTCACCGAGGCCAAGCGGGCCGAGGCCGAGCGGGCCGCCCTGCTCCAGACCGCCGAAGCGGCCCATCAACGGCTGTCGATCCTGGCCACGGCTAGCACGGTGCTGACCACCACCATGGAGCCCGAGGAGCTGCTGGCCCGCCTCACGCGGGTCCTCACGCCAATGGCCGCCGACTGGTGCGTGATCGAGCTGGTCGGCCGGCACGGGCGGGTGGAGCACGTCGCCGTCTCCCACCGCAG
>DATLHA010000024.1:0-13471 GCA_035540095.1 Acidimicrobiales bacterium
GGAAAGGAAACTTGGGGGAGACGGACTGCACCGGGAGGGACCAGTTCCCGGACGTTTCCTCCGAGCGGTGGCGGCGGGATTTCCGCCTACCCGGTCCAGCTGCCAGTTAGCGGGCAGCCACCTCCGAGGTCCCAAAACTACATTCGTTCAGGTGGACCACCTCCTTTCTTCGGTAACCCAATGAAAGCACAAACGTCGGGGTACGTGGCGGCGGTTTCTCAGAGGTCCGGGCCGTGCTCGTCCACAGGGCCGACAGCGCCGATGTCCTCCAGGTAGCCCATCTGGGCGTCGAGGACGGCGTGGATCTGTGCCGGCGTGTAGGGCGAGCCCGCGGCCTCGGCCTTCATCAGCACGAAGTCGACGGTCTCCGCCCCGCTGACCACCACGGGGTGGTCGGCATCCGCGGTGTGCCCGTTGGACGAGACGCCCTTGATGCGGAAGAACTCGAGGTGCCAGTTGAGGATGCGCCGGACGTCGTCCGGAGACAGGACGGCGGCCACGTCGGTAGGGACGTGGTCGCAGACCCAGGCCACCGCGTCCTCGAACTCGAACACCCGGCCCGGGGCCTTGGTGGCCAGGCGCCGGGCCTCCCGCCCCACCACCACGGCGGCGATGGCGAAGACGGCGGCGACGGCGAGGACGCCGAGGATGATCCCCATGGCGCCGAGGGTAGTGCGGTGCCGGTCTACAGCCCGAGGTGGCGGGCCAGCCGCTCCCGGTGGTGGCGGGGATCGCCGAAGAGGTGCAGCGACGACCGGGCCCGCCGGAGGTACAGGTGGGCGTCGTGGTCCCAGGTGAAGCCGAGGGCGCCGTGGATGTGCAGGCTGTCGGCGGCGATGCGCACGTAGGCCTCCGAGCAGGAGACCTTGGCCACGGCGGCGGCGGCAGGTTCGTCGTCGGTGCCGGCGGCGGCCGCGGCGTGGGCGGCGGCGGCCCGTGCCGACTCCAGATCCAGCAGCATCTCGGCGCACAGGTGCTTGACGGCCTGGAAGCTGCCGATCGGGCGCCCGAACTGGACCCGCCGGCCGGCGTAGTCGACCGCCATCTCCAGGGCCCGCTCGGCCCCCCCCACCTGCTCGGCGGCGAGGGCGGTGGCGCAGAGGTCGACGGCGCCGGCCGGTGACCCGTCCAGGCGGCGGGCCGGCGTGGCTCCCAGGCGGATACGGGCCAGGCGGCGGGTGAGGTCGACGGTCGGGAGCGGAGCGGGTTCGAGGCCGGGGGCGCCGGCGTCGACCTGGAAGAGGGCGACGTCGCCGTCCTCGGTGCGGGCGGCGACCACCAGCACGTCGGCGGCGCAGCCGTCGACCACGTAGGACTTCTCTCCCTCCAGCCGCCAGCGCCCGTCCCGCGACCGGAGCGCTCGGGTCTCGGTGCCGGCGGCGTCCCAGCAGCCGGAGCCCTCGGCGATGGCGAGGGTGGCGATGCAGAGGCCGCCGGCGACGGCCTCTCGGAGCTCGGCCGGGAGGAAGGGCGCGGCGGTGACCGTGGCCAGGTACGGGGCGCACAGCAGGGCGCGGCCCGTCTCCTCGAGGACAACGGCGCAGTCCGTCCAGCCGTCCAGGGCCAGGAGGTCGTGGTCGGCCGCCATGCGCAGCCAGGCGTCGAGGTCGTAGCCCCGCTCGTCCTCCATGAGCCGGCGGACCTGGGCCGGCGGCGAGACCTCGGCCAGGAAGGCCCGCACCCGGCTCCGCAGTGGCTCCACGGGGGCATACTCGCGTCCATGCCCGTCCATTACGAAGACGACAGGGTCCAGATCACCAAGGTCGTGGTCGGGCCCATGGTGAACAACGTGTTCGTGGTTCGCTGCCGGGCGACCGGGGAGTCGGTGCTGATCGACGCCGCGGACGAGCCGGAGGTCCTGCTGCCGCTGTGCGAGGAGCTCGACGTGGGCGACGTGCTCACCACCCACGGCCACGGCGACCACATCCAGGCCGTCCCCGCCGTCCGGGCCGCCGGCCACCGGGTCGGCGTGGGGGCTGCCGACGCCGGCATGCTGCCGGCGCACGATTTCGAGATCGCGGACGACGACGTCATCGAGGTGGGGCGCCTCCGCCTCCACGCCCTGCACACGCCCGGCCACACGCCGGGGTCGACGAGCTTCCGGATCGAGGGCTCGCCCGTGCTGTTCTCGGGCGACACCCTCTTCCCCGGCGGCCCGGGGAACACCCGGCGCAACCCGGTGAACTTCGCCACCATCATCCGGTCGATCCAGCAGCGCCTTTTCACCCTTCCGGAGGAGACGATTGTGCTCCCCGGGCACGGTGACGACACCACCATCGGCGCCGAGCGGCCCCACCTCCAGGAGTGGATCGACCGGGGCTGGTAGCCCTCTGACCGTTGCCGGTCAACGGCCGGACAACGACCGGACAACACCGCCGCCGAGGTCTTCAGAACCGCACACCAGCGACGAAGAGTTAGCTACCGACGGGAACATCCGTCAGGACGAAAAGGCAAACCCGTCGCAAGGCGGGGACGCAAAGTCACCGGGGCCCAAGGCGGGCCGGCCGGACTATCGAACCAGAAGGAGTAATCAATCATGAACATCAACAAGCGCGCCCGGATCGTCGTCGGCGCCCTCGCCCTCGCCGGCACCGTCGCCTTCGCCGGCAACGCCTTCACCGCCACGGGTGTGTCCCGCGGGGCCAACTTTGGCGAATCGCAGTTCGTTGGCGGCACGGTCACCCAGACTGTCACCGGTGCGACGCTGGAGAGCGTCGTCTACAACACCAACATCGCTGGCACCGAAGTGAACAGCGTCGAGGTCACGTTCGCGTCGGGGTCTGACGGCCAAGGTGTGAAGGCCAAGTTCGGCGCCGCCACCGCCGTGGACTGCGGAAACATCGATGAGGGCAAGGTCACCTGCATCCCCGCAGACGCTCCCCTCACAGGCTTGAGCAGCCTCGACATCACCGTCGGCGCCCCCCAGCAGAGCTAGTCAGGTCCATCGCAGTGGCCCGCCCCTTGTCCATGGGGGCGGGCCACTCCGTCGTTGAGAGAGCGCCATGAACCCCTCCTCCACCTATTTAAAGCTCCGCCGGCTCCTCGGCGTCTTCTCACTCGTCCTCGTCGTCGGGTTGGGAGGGGCGCTGGCCACCAAGCGGATCGGCTACGTGGTGACCAGCGGGGTCAGCATGCAGCCCCTCTATCACGCCGGCGACCTCGTCATAGTGGCCAAGGCCGACTCCTACCAGGTCGGCGAGATCGCCGCCTATCGCGGTGGCGCCGGCAAGCGCACCGTCGCCCTCCACCGCATCGTCGGTGGCGACGCCGGCGGCTTCGAGATGAAGGGCGACAACAACCAGTCCGTCGACCCGCTGCGGCCGACCTCCGACGAGCTGATCGGCCGAGCCGTGGTCCATGTCCCCAAGGTCGGTGCCGCCCTGAAGTCGCCCCTCACGCGCGCCGCCGTCCTCCTCGTCGTGGCTCTGGCTCTCGGACTGCTGATCTTCGCCCCCTCGTCCAAGACGGTCCGTCAGGCACCTGCCGCACCCCGTCCCCCGACCGCCAAGGAAGCGTGGAAGGCACTCGTCGTCCTCGACGTGGTCCTCGCCGCCGTCCTCGGCCTGGCCCACCTCCGGGCTGACACCCCCGCCGCACCCCCTCCCGAGGAGGGCACCACCCAGACCGGCGCCCTCGCCTACCAGGCGAACGTGCCGGTCAGCGACACCTACCCCACCGGCCGGATCGCGACCGGTGACCCCGTGTTCGTCAAGCTACTCAGCAACGTCGGCGTGACGTTCCGCTACTCGACCGACGCACCTCCGCAGTCGGTGACCGGAACCGCCAGTCTCGACCTGGAGCTCTCCAATGCCAGCGGGTGGCGCACGAAGTTCCCCATGACGACGACGTCTCTCGCCGGCGGCCACGCCGAACTCACCGGCGTGCTCGACCTGCCCCGCATCCAGGCCGTCGCCGACGGGGTGGCCAGGACCATCGGCGCCGGCGTCGGTAGCACGGTGAACCTGAAGGTCATCGGGTCGGCCAGCGTGAGCGTCGACGGAGCGAAGCCCGTCGAGTACAGCTCCGAGCTCCCGCTCAAGCTCAGCTCCACCGCACTGACCCTCGACGGGGTCAAGCCGACGGCGACGCCGGACGGCCCGGTCGTCACGTCCGAGAAGCCGCTCACCCCGCCGCCACCGCCGGCTCCCGAGCCCAAGGACCCTTCATCCGACCTCCGCAAGGCGCTGCTCGTCGCCCTGCTCGCCGCCGTCGTCATCACCGTGGTGGTCTGGCCGGAGTCCGATGGCGACAAGGGCCCGGCGACGATCCCCGCCGTCGACGCCGACCTGGCCGACACGACCCGGATCCGGGTGGCCGACGACGCCGCCCTCGAAACCCTGGCCACGACCGTCAACGAGCCCATCGTCGAGGGAGAGGACGGCTGGAAGGCGGTCGTCACGCCCTCCGCGATCTACTGGACGGGCGCCGCACTCCCGGCGCCGGCGCCGGCCACGCTGCAGCCCGCCCGCCGGCTCCGTCAGGCGGTCAACGGGTCCCGCGGCGACTGAACCAGCTCCACGCCGGCCCCCAACCCCTCGGCGTGCATGCCGAAGCGGTCCACCGCCACCGTCACCCGCCGGCCGGCCAGGGGGATCCGGTCCACCCGCAGGCGCTTGATCCGCGCCGGCAGCACCGGGTCGAGCCAGACCTTGCCGTGGGGGATCCACGGGTCGAGGCGGAGGATGCTGCGCAGGAACATCAATGGCGACGCCGCCGCCCACGCCTGGGGCGCGCACGACGACGGGTAGGTGACCGGGAACGGCACCTCGTCGCGGCCCAGGCCGCCGAACAGCTCGGGCAGGCGACCGCCGAAGTGGGCGCTGGCGTCGAGCATGCCCATGATGACCCGCTCGGCCTCGTGCACGAACCCGTACCGGGTCAGGCCGGCGGCGATGATGGCGTTGTCGTGCGGCCAGACCGAGCCGACGTGGTAGCTGATCGGGTTGTACCCCGTCATGTCCGAGCTCAGCGTCCGGATGCCCCAGCCGCTGAACATCGACGGCGACAGGAGGCACTCGGCCACCGCCGCCGCCTTGTCCTTCTCGACGATCCCGGTCCACAGGCAGTGGCCGATGTTCGACGCCAGGGCGTCGATCGGCACCTTGTCCCGGTCGAGGCCCATGGCGAACCAGCCCCGGTCCTCCAGCCAGAAGTCCCGGTTGAAGGCCTCCTTCAGCGCCGCCGCCTTGGCCCGGAAGCGTGCCGCGGTCGCCGCATCGCCGAGCTCGTCGGCGAAGTGGGCCCGGGCCAGGTAGGCGCCGTACACGTAGCCCTGGACCTCGCACAGGGCGATGGGCGCCCGGGCCAGTCGCCCGTCGGCGAAGCGGATGGCGTCCCAGGAGTCCTTCCAGCCCTGGTTGCCCAGGCCCTTGTCGGAGGACCGCATGTACTCGACGTAGCCGTCGCCGTCGTGGTCGCCGTACTCCTCGATCCAGGCCAGCGCCCGGTCGGCGGCCGGCAACAGGCTGTCGACGATGCCGGGCGCCAGCCCCCAGCGCCGCAGCTCGCCCAGGAGCATGACGAAGAGCGGCGTGGCGTCGGCGGTGCCGTAGTAGACGGTGCCCCCGCCGAGTGAGAGCGACGAGGCGTCGCCGAAGCGCATCTCGTGGAGGATGCGGCCGGGCTCCTCGTCGGTCACCGGGTCCACCTTGGTGCCCTGAAAGCGGGCCAGGGTCTGGAGGACGTCCTGGGCCAGCGTCGGGTCGACGATCAGGGCCATCCACGACGTCAGCAGGGAGTCCCGCCCGAACAGGGTCATGAACCACGGGGCGCCGGCGGCCAGCACCGCCCGCTCGGGGAAGTCGGGGTCGAAGATGCGCAGGGACCCCAGATCCTCGGCGCCCTTGGCGACGGCTTCGTGGAAGGGCTCGAAGTCGGTCTCGACCGCAGGGACGGCCTGGCGCCACTTGTCGAGACGCTGATGGGGCGTCGAGCGCTCGACCGGCTCGCCACAGCGGTACCGGGGCTCGATCTCGTCGCCGTCGATGGACGGGGAGAACTGCAGGCAGGTGCTCCATGCGCCCCGAGCGGGCACGACCGTCTCCCAGGTGGCGGTGTCGGAGACGAACCGCGCCGGCTCGCTGGAGGTGATGCGCAGCCCCCGCCGGCTCGATCCCTTGCGGTAGGCGAACACCAGCCCGTCCTCGGTCGACTCGAGGGTGATCTGCCCCTCGGGCCGGGCCCGGCCCTCCTTGACCGCGAACATGTCGGCGAAGTCGGCGGAGAACCGGCCCTGGATGGAGCAGTAGGCCGGCTCCTCGCCATAGTTGCGCACCACGAGGTCCTCCCGCATCCCCCGGCCGACGTACCGGTAGCGCAGGATCATCAGCGTGCTGTCCGCCCGGCCGGCGACGGGCTGGCTCCGGGAGACGACCGTGGCCGAGAAGGGCGCGGTGCGCTCGGCGGCCAGCCCCTCGGCCCGCTGCCCGTTGATGTGGACGTCGAAGCCGGACAGGAAACGGGTGTCCCGGAAGAACAGGCCGTGGGTGGTGCCGGGGAGGACCTCGCCGTTGCGGCCGGAGATGCAGAACGCCGAGCCCTGCACGAGGGTGAGGACGCCTTCGGGCGCCTCGATCGGCTCCTCGGCGATGGTCCAGGGCTCGGCCACGTCGCCAGCAGCGTAGTTGCGGCCCGCACCCCACTCCGAGTTGACCGTTCGCCGGTACCGTCTGCGGGTGGTGCGCCGGCGTCGGATGCTCGTGGGGTTGGTCCTGACCATGGCCGTGGCCTGCTCGTCGAGCTCGGTGTTCGACGAAGCAGGCCCGTCGAGCCTGCCCACCACGACGCTGCCGACGACCACCGTCGCGCCGACGACGACCACGACCCTTCCCGCCGACGTCGCCGACCTGGCCGCCCGGACCACCATGACCGAACGGGGCCGGCGCATCTTTCTGGCCGCCCGGCCCGCCATCGAGGACGCACCGACCTTCGCCGGCAACTGCGGCCTCGACAGCCCGGCCGACAGCGGGGGCTCGCGCACCCACACCGCCGGCTGCTACGTCGCCGGTCGCATCCACCTGCTCGCCCCCGACCGGGCCGAGGCGCGCGACCTGCTGTACGTCGTCGCCGCCCATGAGCTGCTCCACGCCGTGTACGGCTCGCTTAGTCCTTCGGAGCGGGCCAGGATCGACGCCGAGCTGGAGGCGGCCCGGGCCGGCAACGTCCGGCTGGAGGAGCGGCTGAAGCCCTACGCCGGCCTCCCGACGCTGACCAACGAGATCCACTCGATCCTGGGCTCGGAGTTCGGCGGCCTGTCGCCGGCGCTCGAGGACCACTACGCCCAGTTCTTCAGCGACCGGGCCGCGGTGGTGGCCGCCCGCCAGCGGACCCTCGGCGCCCGGGAGGACGAGATCGCCCGGCTGCGGGCCGAGGTGGACGACCTCGACCGCCGCATCGAGACCCTCCGGGCGACCTTGATCTCCCAGCGGGCCGCCGGCGACCTCCGGGCCTACAACGCCAACGTCGACGTGTTCAACGACCTCATCAGCCGCTACAACGCCAGGATCGACACCCTGAACGCCAAGGTCGAGGAGTACAACGGCCTGCTGGGCGGGTGACGCCAGGCCTCCTCCAGCATCGAAAGGACCGAGCCGCCGGCGATTTGGGTTTCGTCATCGAGATATCCTGGGCGCGTGTCGAAGACCTCTGTCGAAGTCGATCAAGATATCCTGCGTCAGGCCGCTGCCATCCTCGGAACCCGGACGTTGCGCGAGACCATCGACGCTGCCCTCCGAGAGGTCGTGCACGCCCAGCGGCGACTTGAACTCATCACACTGCTGGGCGAGGAGGGGCGGTTCGACTTCGATGCAGCGGAAGCGGCTTGGGGCGCCGACGGGTAGGTGGCACGCACCCGCTATCTCGCAGACACGAGCGTCTTCGGACGCCTGTCGAAGCCGTCGGTGGTTGCCGCATTCGCTCCGTTGGCCGCGGGAGGGCTGGTGGGCCTGTGCTCACCGGTGGCGTTCGAGCTCGGCTACTCGGCTCGGAGCGCCGACGACTACGAGGCCCTGGCCGAGCGCTTGTCCTCCTTCACGGCCGTGCCGACGACGGACGCTGACCACCGGCGCGCGCTCGAGGTCCAGGCGACTCTCGCCGCCCGTAGCCAGCATCGGGCCCTGTCGCTGGTGGATGCGCTCGTAGCCGCTGCCGCCGAGGCGCGCGATCTTGTGGTGTTGCACTACGACGCCGACTTCGAGCTCGTCGCCCAGGTCACGGGCCAGGCGCAGGAATGGGTCGTCCCACGTGGGACGGCGGACTGACACTTCGACGGAGCACGGAGCCGGGTTCGCGGACAGGCGAAGAGGTCTGGCGATCAGGCGCTCGAGACCGACCAGGTGACAGCTGGAGGATCGACTCGGGCGCACCGGGGGCCGCCGTCGCCCCCTGTGAGATCGACCAACGCTGTGAGCGCGCCGGCCTCATCCACCGACTCGATCAGCTCGGGCTCGACCCGGTCGAGCATCAGCTTCGCCCGCCGGAACATCTCGAACTCGCCGTGTGGGCCCACGTCGCCCCACGTGAGGTAGATGAACCGCTCTCCGCGCTTGCCCTGCACCGCAGGACCCCGGAAGTCAGGACTACCGTCCTTTCGCACGACCTCGACGTCCAGCTTCCACCTCGCGCCCGACTCGTCTGCTCGGATCAGCTGAGCAGGGATCTTCCCCACCTGCACGCCAACGTGGACGTTGTCCATCGTGGAGCCGTCGCTCTGACAGAAGGTGGCGCCCGGCAGGTTCACGCCGGTGATGACAACTCGCACGCCACGATGCTGCCAGCCTTTTGACCCGTCAGATGTCGCCCGGATTGCATGTGCCGGGCGTGGCGCCTCCTTTCGCCCTCCCGGTGTCAGGCGTGCATGGTCTGCTCGATGAGCGGGGGCAGCACGGTGGCCAGCGTTTTCAGGGACACCGGTTTGGTCACGTAGGCGTCCATGCCCGCGGCGAGGCAGCGCTCCTCGTCGCCCCGGACGGCCGAGGCCGTGAGGGCGACGATCAGCACGTGGCGGCCATCTCCTTCCCGGCGGCGTATCTCCTCGGAGGCCTCGTACCCGTCCATCTCGGGCATCCGGCAGTCCATGAGGACGGCGTCGTACGCCACCGCCTCGACCGCCTGCACCGCATCGCGTCCGTTCCCCACGACGTCGACCTGGTAGCCGAGCCGGGTGAGCATGGACTCGGCGACCAGCCGGTTGATCGCGTTGTCCTCGGCCACCAGCACCCGGCCCCTTCTGCCCGCCGGCTCAGGGCTAGAGGCGTCGTCCGGTGCCTGGGGCGGCTCGGGCTCGGGCCGCCGGGCGGTGGGCGGCCCGCCGGCGAGGACGCCGGCCAGACTGTCGACCAGCCGTGACTCGGGCACCGGCTTGGTGAGAAAGGCGGCGATCCGGTCCGAGCCCTCCGGCCGCGCCCCCGTCGATGTGAGGAGCACCATCCGCACCCGGTCGAGGGCGGGATCGGCGGCGATGGCCCTCGTGAGCGCCACCCCGTCCATGCCGGGCATATGGAAGTCGACCAGGGCGATGTCGGGCAGCGTGCCGTCCCGTGCCGCCTGGGCGAGCAGTACCAGCGCGGCGGCCCCGTCCGGGGCGACGGTCACCGTCATCCCGTGCCACTCCAGCTGGCGCTGGAGGATGATCCGGTTGGTGGCGTTGTCGTCAACGATCAGCGCGGCCACGCCCCGGAGGGCCCCCTCACCCACGAGCGGCCGAGGAGCCAGCGCGGGGCGGGCCGGGAGATGGGCCGTGAACCAGAACGTGCTGCCCTGCCCGACGGCGCTGCGGACGCCGATGACCCCGCCCATCATGTCGACCAGGCGCTTGGAGATGGCCAGCCCCAGGCCGGTGCCGCCGAAATGCCGGGTGGTGGACGGATCGGCCTGCACGAAGGACTCGAAGAGCCGCTCCTGGTCCTCGCCGGCAATGCCGACGCCAGTGTCGCGGACCTCGATGCGGACCATGCCGGCGTCGTCGGCGGACACGGTGACCGCCACCTCGCCCCAGGCGGTGAACTTGATGGCGTTGCTGGTCAGGTTGGTGACCACCTGACGGAGGCGGCCGGCGTCACCGGCGACCGCCGCGGGGACCGAGGGTTCGATCATGGCCGCCAGTTCCAGACCCTTTTCCTGGGCCAGGGGGGCGAGGAGGGCCACGGCACCGTCCACCACCTCCCGGAGGTCGAAGTCGGAGATCTCCAGCTCCAGGCGCCCGGCCTCGATCTTGGAGAAGTCGAGCACGTCGTTGATGAGCTCGAGCAGCGTCTCGCCGGAGCGTCGCGCCATCAGGGCGAACTCCCGCTGGTCGACGTCGAGGGGCGTCTCGAGCAACATGCCCGTCATCCCGATCACCCCGTTCAGCGGCGTGCGGATCTCGTGGCTCATGTTGGCCACGAACAGCGACTTCAACCGGGAGGCCTCGACCGCCTGCCGCTCCGCCACCTCCAGTGACGCCAGCGACGACTGCAGCTCGGCCGTCCGGCGGTCGACGAGGGTGAGGGCGAAGTCCCGCCGGCGGGACAGGGTGTCGATGACCATGAAGAGGGCCAGGGAGAGGAGCAGGCCGCCGACGGCCACGAGCTGCGGGAAGCGGTTCACCAGCGTGCCGACCAGCGGCTTCGGGGACGCCACGGCCAGGAGCCACTGGCTGTCACCCACGGTTACCGGGCGCAGCAAGGCGTCGGAGGGCGCGGGCTGGCCGATGGCGACGTTGGTGACGACCAGCTGGTCGGGATCGGCCTCCGGGGACGCATAGAGCCAGACTTCGAGCTCGGAGAACAGGCCGGCCCCGGCCGCCGCCGTGGGAGCGTCGGGCTTGACGACCGCCTCTCGGTACACCACGGTGCCCTCCGGGGCGGCGGGCGGCCCGAGGGCAAAGCCGATCGTATTGAACACCGCGCCGGCCATGACGGGCGTGGCCGCCATGGCGGGTGCCGCCAGCGCCCGGCGCATGGCGTCGGCTCGGGAGCCGGTGACGGTCTGGCCCGTGGTGAGGAACGGCCCCGAGGACAGCTCGACGACGAAGCCGGCCGGGCCCGGCCGGAGGACCGCGGTGCCCAGGAGCCCAGGCTCGGACTGTGTCGGGATCGCGGCGAAGCTCTCGGGCGAGCCGTTGCTGACCGCCGCCACTCCGCCGACCAGGGCCATGCGGGCCTGGACCGTCGACATCCTGCCTCCGAGCACGAACGCCACCTCGGAGGCGCGCTCGCGCAGGAGCCCATGTTCCTGGTCGTCGACCAGCCCCTGCATGAGGAAGGCCAGCACCAGGTTGCCGGCGACCAGCCCGGCCAGTAGGGCGAAGGAGAAGGTGCGCATGCGCCGGCGGTACCGGCGCGATGCCGGCGGAGAGAAGGTGGCGCTCGTGCGGTTGGCCGCTCTTCGCAGCATCCTTTCCCCTCCCGGCCCCCTGAAGGCGGCTGCCCATGGGGAGACCTGTGGACAGGCATCGACCTCTCCTCCGCCGGACTTGAGGGCGCAGTGACGCACAGCAGCCGGTTTGTGAACAGGCGGTCGGTCTGCGGCGGGCGGTCTACGTCACGGCGCGGTGACGACGTCGACCAGCCGGCCGTAGCGGGGGCTCACTACCGGGCGGGGGGCGGTTGGCCGGAAAGCTGGCCGAGCAAGGGCTGAAGCAGGGCGTTGACCAGCTCGGGCAGGGATGAGGCCGGGTCGGTAGGCGTGGTCCTCGGTCCGGCCGGCGGGGCCGCGGGCACCGGGGCGGCGTCGCCGGCGGGGACGACGGCCAACGCCGAGACGACCGGTCGCTCGCCACCATTGCTCGGCACGTTCCGCACCGCTCCACGGGTGACGAAGGTGGTCGAGCCGCCGCCGTCGAAGTTCACTGCCTCGCTGGCTCCCAGGCCGGCCATGAACCCGGCCGCCTCCCCCAGCGACATGCCGGTGCTCGCGCTCTGGCGCCCGTCGACGGTGACCAGCAGGCTCTCGCCGGTGGCCGTGAAGCCCACCATTGTCCGGGGATGGCGGCCCTGCATGAAACTCCCGACCTCGTCGGGAGCGAAGGCGAGCCGGCCACCGGAGAGCAGGTGGGGGGCGGCGCCGATCGACTGCTCCGCCGGCGTCTGCACGACCAGTGAAGCTCCGCCCCGGGCCGCCCTCTGGGCGAAAGCGGACAGCGCCTGGGCGCCGGCGCCGCGCCCGGCCAAGACGACCTGGCCCGGCCCGATGGGGGAGTTGCCTCCGGACCGCAGCGTCGCGGTCCGTATGGGGGTTGTACCGGAGGGCAGCACGCCGGCCGACGCCAGTTCCAGGACGACCTCGACGGTGCCGGCGCCGGTGACGGTCGAGGGGCCCCACCGACGGGAGTAGAGGTTGACGTTTTCACCGAGGAGCGGGCGATTGACCCGCCCCACGCCAACGCTTTGCCCGTCGGGGGTGTTGACCTGCAGCCCCACATCGAGACCATCGTGAATCGTGGGCTTCCCGGCGGCATCGAAGTTCAGCTGCCATTGGGGCATCCCGAAGGTGGCGAACAGTTCACCCCGCACGATCATGCCGCCGACAACGGCCCCGCCGGGGCCGGCGAAGTCACCGTTGACCGCGATGACACACCGCACCCGGGAGCACATCGAGCTCGTCGTTTCCGGGCCGGCGGCGGGACCGGTCATGACGTCGCTGGAAAGGACCGGACGGAGACGATCGGACATGCCCGGCGCGAGCCGGGCGACGTGGACGTTCTGCGGAGGCTGGTCGCGGCGCAACGTGAGGTGTTCGACTCCCGGCTCCAGTACCTCGCGGTCGACCACTCGGTACCCTGCCGGTATTCGGACGTCGGTGGCCCGGGCGGGCATGGCCACCACCGCCGTCACGGCCATGACGAGCGACGCGAGGATTGCGCCCTGTGACCTGATCTTTCTCATTTGCGTCCCTCCCCTCGAGACGCAAGCCGCCGTCTCACCGGGTACAGCCTGTCTACCAGTTCGTCCGCCACCTGATCAGGCGGTGCGTGCGGCGGCGGAGGGGGGTTTCCCCTATGGGCGTAGTGCTAATCTGGGCAGGTGAGCGCCACCCCTCTCTTCGAGATCCAGGGCCTCCACGTCGAGGTCGACGGCAAGGAGATCCTGAAGGGGGTCGACCTCACGATCCGCCGAGGCGAGGTCGCCGCCCTCATGGGGCCCAACGGGTCGGGCAAGTCCACGCTGGCCAACACTCTCCTGGCCCACCCCGACTACACCGTCACCGCCGGCCGCATCCTGTTCAAGGGTGAAGACATCACCGACTGGCCCACCGACACACGGGGCAAGTCGGGCCTGTTCCTCGCGTTCCAGTACCCGGAGGAGATCCCCGGGGTCTCGGTGATCCAGTTCCTGCGCCAGGCCCTCTCGGCCCGCAAGGGGATCGACCTCTCCATCCTGGAGCTGCGCCTGGCGATCATGGGCTGGATGGACCGGCTGGGGATCGACCCCGCCTTCGGCGACCGTTACCTCAACGAGGGCTTCTCCGGCGGCGAGAAGAAGCGCAACGAGGT
>DATLHA010000025.1:0-22249 GCA_035540095.1 Acidimicrobiales bacterium
CACGTCGCACAGCAGGGAGATCTTGCGCTTCACGCCCAGGGCGATGGGGCGGTCGCTGCGGCAGACGATGGTGTCGGGCTGGATGCCGCGGGCCCGCAGCTCGGTGACCGAGTGCTGGGTGGGCTTGGTCTTCTGCTCGCCGCTCGGGCCCAGATACGGCACCAGGGTGACGTGGACGTAGGCCACGTTGTTGCGGCCCACGTCGTTGCGGAACTGGCGGATGGCGTCGAGGAACGGGAGGATCTCGATGTCGCCCACCGTGCCGCCGACCTCGGTGATGACCACGTCGACGTCGTCGGTGGCCAGGCGGCGGATGCGCTCCTTGATCTCGTTGGTGATGTGGGGGATGACCTGCACGGTGTCGCCCAGGTAGTCGCCCCGGCGCTCCTTGGCCAGCACCGAGCTGTAGATGGAGCCGGTGGTGACGCTGGAGTCACGATGCAGGTTCTCGTCGATGAACCGCTCGTAATGGCCCAGGTCGAGGTCGGTCTCGCCGCCGTCCTCGGTGACGAACACCTCCCCGTGCTGGGAGGGGTTCATCGTCCCCGGATCGACGTTGATGTAGGGGTCGAGCTTCTGGAGCGTCACTCGCAGGCCCCGGCTCTTGAGGAGCCGGCCCAGGGACGCGGCCGTCAGGCCCTTCCCGATCGAACTTGCCACCCCGCCCGTCACGAAGATGTGTTTCGCCACGGGAGTTCAGCCTACCCCGGTGTCCGGACCGGGAGGCGCACCCGGGCTGACCTGGGCGTTTCCGAGAAGTTGTTCAAGTGTTGGGATTGACGTGCCGACGGACGGATCACCGTCGACGAAGGGGAGGTATGCGCATGCAGGCTCAGGTTTCGGACCGGCTGGTGGTGCACGGATCCAGAGGTGCTCGCGCCGGGGTGATCCTCGAGCTGGTGGACGGCCTCGGGCCGCAGCGGTACCGGGTGCGCTGGAACGACGGCCACGAGAGCTGGATCGCGCCCGGCCCCGACGCCGTCATCGAGCACGACGAGGAGGCCGACCGGCGGGCAGAGTGGGAGGCGGCCAAGGCCGCCCGCCACGCCCGCACCCAGGGCTGGCGGCGGGGCATCACCGCCGGCGTGGGCCGTGAGGCGTCGCTGGCCCAGCGCAAGATCGGCACCTTGGCCGACACCGGGAGCTAGTCCTCCGCCGGCCCGCTCCCGAGGAGGTTGGCCGCCTTCTCGACCGCCCGGCGGGCCCGGGTGATGCGGCGCTCCTCGGCGCCGGCGCCGGCGTCGCCGTCGACCGCGGCCCGCAGGCGCTCCAGGGCCAGGTCGGCCAGCTCCTCGGCGATCCCCTCCAGCCGCTCGCGCACGTGGTCGAGGTCGGCTGACTCTCCGGGAGGCACGCCGGTACCCTACGCCGGGTGGATCTCCTGCTGGGCGACTGGGTCGAGGGCGAGGGCGAGCGCATCGTGGCCACGTTGTGCGACTGGCTCCGCATCCCTTCCGTCTCTGCCCACCCCGACCGGGCCGGCGACGTGCGGCGCTCGGCCGAGTTCACCGCCGAACTGCTGACCGGCGCCGGCCTCGAACACGCCGAGGTGCTGGAGACCGCCGGCCTGCCGTCGGTCTACGCCGACCACCTCCACGCCGGCCCGGACGCCCCGACCGTCCTCGTCTACGGCCACCACGACGTCCAGCCGGCCGACCCGCTCGAGGAGTGGACCTCTCCCCCGTTCGAGCCGCAGTTGGCCGGCGGCGAGCTCCGGGGCCGAGGCGCCGTCGACGACAAGGGCCAGACCATGTTCCAGGTGGAGGCGGTGCGGGGCCTGCTGGCCGGCGCCGGCCTGCCGGTGAACGTGAAGTTCCTGATCGAGGGTGAGGAGGAGGTGGGCAGCCCCAACTTCGAGGCCCTGTTGGAGGCGGAGCGCGAGCGGCTGGCGTGCGACGTGGTGGTGGTGTCCGACACCGACATGTGGGCGCCCGACGTGCCGTCGGTATGCGTGGGCATGCGGGGCCTGGTGGCCTTCGCGGTGACGGTGCGGACCGCACCCGTCGACCTGCACTCGGGGCTGTTCGGTGGTGCCGTTCCCAATCCGGCCCACCTCATCGCCCGCATGGTCGCCGGCCTCCACGACGACCAGCGCCGGGTGACCCTGCCGGGCTTCTACGACGGCGTCCGCCCACTGACCGAGGCGGAGGAGGCCTCGTTGCGGGAGATCCCGGTCGACGAGGCGGCGTGGCAGGCCATGGCCGGCGTCGGACGCCTGGAGGGCGAGGCCGGGCGGTCGCTCCTGGAGCGCATCTGGACCCGGCCCACCTGCGACGTGACCGGCATCTCGGTGGGCTACGCCGGCGCCGGCGTGAAGACGATCGTGCCGGCGTCGGGCCGGTTCATCGCCACATTCCGGCTCGTCCCCGACCAGGGGCCGGACGCCGTGGCCGAGGCCTTCGAGGCGTGGGCCCGCGAGCAGGCCGGCGAGGGTGTCGAGGTTGAGATCACCCGCGCCGGCGGTGTAGCGCCGGCGCTGACCCCTCTCGACCACCCGGCCATGGCCGCCCTGTGCACGGCGGTGGAGCGGGTGTGGGGCAAGGCGCCGCTGTTCACCCGTATCGGGGGCAGCGGGCCGGAGGAGGCGCTCGGCCGGATCCTGTCGGCGCCGGTCCTCTACCTCGGCGTCGCCCTCCCCGACGACCGGTTCCACGCTCCCAACGAGCGCATGGTCATGGACCAGTTCTGGAAGGGGATCCTCGCCGCCGGCGAGCTGTTCGGGGAGTTGGGCCGGCGGTGAACGAGACGGCCCGGGAGTGGATCTCCTTCGAGGATCCCACCGAGGAGCGGACGTGGGTGTTCGACGTCACCTTCCTCCTCAGCCGGTGGACGTGCATCTTCGGCGCCGGCTGCCAGGGCGTGCTCACCGGGCCGGCGGCCGAGCTGGCCCAGGGGTGCTGCTCCTACGGGGCCCACTTCACCGACGCCGAGGACGAGAGGCGGGTGACGGCGGCGGCGAAGACTCTCACCAAGACGCAGTGGCAGTTCCGCAAGGAGGGTCTGCAGCGGGGCGTGACCAAGACCAACGCCGCCGGCGAGCGGGTGACGCGCATGGTCTCGGACGCCTGCGTGTTCCTGAACCGGCCCGGTTTCCCCGGCGGGCCGGGCTGCGCCCTGCACCGGGCGGCGCTGGACCGCGGCGAGCGGCCCATGGACCTCAAGCCCGACGTGTGCTGGCAGCTGCCCCTTCGCCGGGAGGAGCGCGACGACGGGGGCGGCCACATCACCTCGACCATCGTCGAATGGAAGCGGTCGGACTGGGGCGACGGCGGCGACGAGTTCCACTGGTGGTGCACCGAGGCGCCCGAGGCCTTCGCCGGCGCCGGCGCCGTGTACCGGACGATGGCCGACGAGCTGGTCGGCCTGGTGGGCGACGAGGTCTACGCCCGCCTGGCCGCCTACCTGGACGAGCGCTCGGCCGGCCGCGTGCCGCTCCCCCACCCCACGGTCCGGTCCGGCTGACACCTCATTCACGGCGCGTCCGCTTCGGTCGCCCTCCAGCGGCCTCATGCATGACCAGAGGTGACCGTCGAGGTCCGGGGCGCTGTCCTCCCGGTAGCCGCCCTGCCGGACTGCGGTACGGGCCTGTCATGCCACGACCGTAAGACCTGACGCCACGTGCGGTGCAAGCCTTGCCCGTCGGCAACCGGGCAAGGGTGGGCCGAGAATTCTGAGCCGGGTGTCATCCAAACCGGCACCGTCGGCCGTTAGAAGGAGCGATGGACGACTCGGCGGCTGACGAGGACTTCGAGGAGTTGTTTCCCGGCATGTCGACTTTGGCGTACGAGAGGCAGCCGGGGCTGTGCGACGTGGGGACCCCGCGGGCGGAACTGGGGCCTGTGCTGGCCGGCCTCCCCGATCGGCAGCGCCAGGTGCTGTCGCTGCGGTACCTCGCCGGCCTCGACGACATCGGGATCTCCGAGGCGCTCGGTATCTCGATGAAGGCGGTGAGGAAGCATGCGGCACGGGGCAACGCCGCGCTGCGAGCGAGGCGGGGCGGCATCGCCGACGCCAGCCTCCTTCTCGGCTGAGCCTTCACCGCCGCCGCCAGGAACGGCAGGTGGTAGCCCGCGGTCAGCTCCCGCAGTTCAGGCGGGTGTCGTGCACACCTAGGGAAGGGGCGAGTCCTCCCGGCCCTCGTCTTCCTCGTCGTCCTCGACCTCTTCGTAGAGGCACCAGGACGCGTGCTCGTCACCGGGGACGGCGCCACACTCAGGGCAGGGCTCGACCCTGGGCTCTGTGCTGCGCTTGAGGGCGCGTGCCTCCTCGAAGCGCCGGTGCCGTCCCTTCTTCACGCTGGGTGCTCCCGAACTCGTCCTGCCGACCGTGCGACGCCACTCTACAGGCGCTCCACTGGCTAGCGTTGCATCCGATGGCCGATGCAGAGTTCGACGTCGACGCCATGGTCGCCCGCTTCCGGGAACGGGCCAAGGCCGTGCGCAGCCGGGGGGTCCCGCCGCTGGAGGGTGCCGACCGCCGGCGGTTCGTCGAGCGCATGCAGCTCGACTACCAGGACTTTGCCATGCTCGGCGACGCCGCCGGGGCCCTGGAGGACGGCGTGCTGGTCCTGCGGATCGACCTCCGGCCGCCGGCGGAGGGCGCCGGCGGCACCTAGGCACCCGCCGGGGCTGTGGGCCGGCGGCAAAGACATTGTCAGATCCGCGATGTTGCGCGAGGATCTGACGACGGTTGAAAAACCAGCCTCCTGAAGGAACCTTTCGAGGAGGTGGACTTGTCGACCTCGGGCGCACCCGAGGCCGCTGGGCGACCGGCGGTCAACCCGGGCGAGTTGCAGGTGGTCGTGTCCGGGACCGAGCCGGTGTACCAGCTGCAGCTGGTGGGCGAACTGGACATGTCCACCGCACCGCAGTTCCGTGAGACGCTGCTGGGGCTCGTCTCGGACGGGGCGACGATGGTCACCGTGGACCTGAGCGAGCTGGCCTTCGTCGACTCCACCGGCCTCTCGGTCCTCATCACCGGGCTGAAGCGGCTGCGCCAGCAGGGCGGGGAGATGGCCCTGCGCTCCCCCACCCCGGGAACCCGCCGGGTGCTGGAGATCACCGGCCTGACAGAGGTCTTCTCCATCTCCTGACCGGTCGGCGGTCGGGAGCGGCAAGGCGAGACTGCCACCTTCGGTGGCCTGGCGTGGCCTTCCCCGAGGCGACGCTGCCCCGTGGAAAGCCCCCCAGCCGGGCCCCGGAAGGTGGCAGTCCGGCCGAAAGGACGCACGAGGGGCGGGATCATGACGCGCCGGCCGAGGAATTGTCTTGACCGCGGAGTTGACGCCCGGCGGGGCGGTGGCGACACTTCGGGGCTCATGGCCGAGCCGTGGTGGAAGTCCGCCGTCTTCTACCAGATCTACCCCCGGTCCTTCGCCGACTCCGACGGCGACGGCGTCGGTGACCTCCCGGGGATCACCGCCCGGCTCGACCACCTGGCGTGGCTGGGGGTCGACGCCATCTGGGTCTGCCCGTTCTACCGGTCGCCGATGACCGATTTCGGCTACGACGTGGCCGACTACTGCGACGTCGACCCGCTGTTCGGGACTCTCGCCGACTTCGACCGCCTCCTTGCCGAGGCGCACCAGCGGGGCATCCAAGTGATCGTCGACTGGGTGCCGAACCACACCTCCGACCAGCACCCGTGGTTCGTGGAGTCCCGGTCCGGCCGGGACAGCCCCAAGCGCGACTGGTACATCTGGGTCGACGGCGAGCCGACCACCAGGCCCAACAACTGGAAGGCGGCCTTCGGGGGCGACGCGTGGAGCTGGGACGACGCCACCGGCCAGTGGTACCTGCACCTGTTCCTGCCCACCCAGCCCGATCTGAACTGGCGCAACCCCGACGTGGCGGCGGCCATGCACAAGACCCTGCGCTTCTGGATCGACCGGGGCGTCGACGGGTTCCGCATCGACGTCGTCCAGGGCCTGACCAAGGATCCCGCCTTCCCCGACGACCCCCCCGGGCAGATCCTCCCCACTCGGCGGTCAACGACTGCCGGGACACTCACGACGTGCTCCGGGGGCTGCGCGGGCTGGCCGAGGGCTACTCACCTGTGCCGCTGTTGCTGGGTGAGGTCTACCTCCTCTCCACGGCGACGGTCGCCGGCTACGTGGGCGAAGGCGACGAGCTGCACCTGGCCTTCGACTTCACCTCCTTGTACGCGCCGTGGGACGCCGGCGCCTGGCGGGCGTGCATCGAGGAGGTCGAGAGCGAGTTCGGGGCACGGGACGCGTGGCCGACGTGGACCCTTTCCAACCACGACAACCCCCGCCACCGCACCCGCTACGGGGGCTCCGAGCGCCGGGCCCGGGCCGCCGCCGTCCTCCTGTTGACCCTGCGGGGCGCCCCGTTCGTCTACTACGGCGAGGAACTGGGGTTGGAGGACGCCGAGGTGCCGCCGGAACGGGTGGTGGACCCGGGCGGGCGCGACGGGTGCCGGTCCCCGCTCCCCTGGGACGGCGGGCCGGGGCACGGCTGGGCCGGCGCCGAGCCGTGGCTGCCGTGGTCGCCCGAGCCTGAGGCGAGGAACGTGGCCGGCCTGGCCGCCCAGCAATCGTCGATCCTGTACCTCTACCGGCGCATCCTCGCCGCCCGGCGGTCCAGCCCGGCCTTGTCGGTGGGGTCATGGCGGGCCCTGGAGTCGCCGGCCGGCGTCCTCGCCTACGAGCGGGCCAGTGGCGGGGACCGGCGGGTCTCGCTGGTCAACTTCACCGGTGAGGCGGTCGACGTCGCCATCGGGGGCCACTGGGTGGTGGAGGTCGACACCGACGGTCTGCTCGAGGGTGAGGCCTTCCCCGGCCGCCTGGCGGGGGATGCGGCCGTGATTCTCCGTGGACCGGTGGACTAGGAATGTCCACCGTGACCGACGACGATGTGAAGGCCGCAGCGGAGCGCCTCAGCGACATCGTGGTGCGCACCCCCCTGGAGCGCAACCAGCGGCTGTCGGCGCTGACCGGCGCCGAGGTATGGCTGAAGCGCGAGGACCTCCAGCCCGTGCGGTCCTACAAGCTCCGGGGCGCGTACAACTTCATCTCCTCTCTCAGCGACGAGGAACGGGCCAACGGGGTGGTATGCGCCAGCGCCGGCAACCACGGCCAGGGCGTGGCCTACACCTGCCGGCGCCTGGGCGTGGCCTGCCGGGTGGTGCTGCCCCGCACCACGCCCCGCCAGAAGCGCGAGCAGATCGCAGCCCTCGGCGGCGCCGAAACCACCATCGTCGTCGAGGGCCACACCTACGACGACGCCCACGACTTCGCCACCCTCCTGGCCGCCAAGGACGGGACGGTGCTGGTGCCCCCGTTCGACGACCCCCGGGTGATCGCCGGCCAGGGAACGGTGGCGCTGGAGATCGTCGAGCAGTTGGGCCGCCCCCCGGACGTGCTCGTCGTGCCCATCGGCGGCGGCGGGCTGGCCGCGGGCATGGCCGCCGCGGTCGCCAACCTCTCACCCCGGCCCCGGGTGGTGGGGGTCGAGCCGGCCGGCGCGGCCAGCATGCGGGCCGCCCTCGACGCCGGCGGCCCGGTCACCCTGGAAGCCATCGACAACTTCGTCGACGGGGCCGCCGTGCGCCGGGCCGGCGCCGCCACCTACGAGCTCATCAGCTCCCTGGTCGACCACGTCATGACCGTGCCCGAGGGTGGCGTCTGCACCACGATGCTGCAGCTCTACCAGCGCGACGGCATCATCGCCGAGCCCGCCGGCGCCCTGGCCGTGACCGCCCTCTCCGAAGGCTTGGAGGTGCCGGCCGGCGCCACCGTGGTCTGCATCCTCTCCGGCGGCAACAACGACGTCAGCCGCTACGGCGAGGTGGTCGAGCGCTCGCTGCTCCACGAAGGGCTGAAGCACTACTTCCTCGTCGAGTTCCCCCAGGAGCCGGGCGCCCTGCGGCGGTTCCTGGACAACGTGCTCGGCCCGAGCGACGACATCACCCTGTTCGAGTACGTCAAGAAGAACAACCGGGAGATCGGGCCCGCGCTGGTCGGCATCGAGCTAGCCGCCACCGCCGACCTGGAACCGCTCCTGGCCCGCATGGACAGCAGCGGCCTGCACATCGAAAGACTGTCGGCCGGCTCGCCCGCCTTCCGCTTCCTCGTCTAGTTACCGCGGGCACGGGGCACCCATCGGTAGGAATCCCAGCCGCAGGTTTCTGCGGGCTTGCCGGGAGGGGGAGGCGGGAAGGCTGGCAGGGTGAACCCCCTCGGTGCTCTGGCGCGGCTGCGCAAGAGCCTTCTACCGCTGCCGGTCCTCTTCAGCGTCGTCGCGATCGTCCTGGCGATCGTGACGTCGGTCCTCGACCGCAGCTTCCGCTTCCAGACCGGCTTGTTCCCCGGCGGCGCCGAGAGCGCCCGGTCGCTCCTGTCGGCAATCGCCAGCGCGTCCCTGACGCTCACGGCCGTGGTGTTCTCGATCACCATGCTCGTGCTCCAGCTGGCGTCTGCGCAGTACTCACCCCGGGTCCTGCACCGGTTCCTCGGCGACCGCGTCAGCCAGATCGCCCTGGGTGTGTTCGCGTCGACCTTCACCTTCTCCCTCGCCGCCCTCCGGGGCGTGACGCCCGATTCTGTCCCCGTGACCTCGGTGGCCATCGCCTTCGTCTTCGCCCTCGTGACCATCGCCGTCTTCGTCGTCTACGTCAACCACATCGCCCAGAAGATCCAGGTCGGCTCCATCATCTGGTCCATCGAATCGGACGCCAGGAAGGCCTGCGACCGGGTATACGGCGCTGGCAACGACGACGGCGACGAGGACCGCTGGGCAGGCCCCGACGCCGGGCTGGAGCTACCTGCACCCCGACGTGGCGTGGTGGCCGCGGTGAACGTGGCCGGGATGGTCGATGCGGCCCGGAAGCTCGACATTGCCGTCGAACTGATGCCCCTCGTCGGGGAATGGGTCCCCGACGGGGCCCCGCTCCTGCGGGTGTTCGGCACCGACCGCCTCGACGACCCCGGCGCCGTGACCCGCCACGTCTCGTTGGCCGACGAGCGAGACATGACCGAGGACCCGGCATACGGGTTCCGCCAGCTGGTCGACATCGCCGAGCGGGCGCTCTCCCCCGGGACCAACGACCCGACCACGGCCGTCCAGGCGATCAACGCCGTGCACAACCTCCTGGTGCGGATCGCCGGCGAGGAAGACCGGACGGGTATCGCCTGCGACGAGAACGGCCAGCCCCGGCTGCGGCGCCGCCATCGCTCGTTCCCGGACCTCCTCCACCTCTCGGTGGACGAGACGCTGCTCTACGGCCGCCACTCGCTCCAGGTCACCGCGGGACTGGAAACGATGCTCGCCGACCTGCTGCGGGTCGCCCACGGTGAGCGCGCTGACATCGTCGCCGCCAAGCTGGAGCACGTCCGCGCCGAGAGGCGGAAGCTGCTCGCCGGCGACGCTTCCTTCGCCAACCGGCGGTCGACCTAGCGGCGTTCGATCGTCAACGGACCGTCGGCCTGGCCTGGAACGACCGCCGCCGGCGGCATTGCCGCCACCGGGCACCCTCTTCGGATCGGCGGCGCCGGCCTACGAAGGTGGACGGTCAGGCGGTCCGGCTCTCGTAGGCGTCGGTCCGGTTGGCTCCGGCCCGGCGGGCCATGAACAGGCCGCCGGCGGCGAGCACGATCAGCAGGGCCGCGCCCACCAGCCAGGGGGCCAGGGAGGAGCCGTCGTCCTCCGCGGTGGCCGGGCCCGAGTTCACGGCCGGGTTGTTCTGGCCGCCGGGGGCGTTGCCGCCCTGGGACGGGTTCACCTGGTTGTCGGGGCCACCCTGGCCGGCGGGGACGCCGGGAAGGGTGGACGCAGTCTGAGCGGTGGCCGCCGGCCCCAGTCCGAGGAACAGGGTGACGGCGGTGACGGCGATGAGAACTGTCATTCGGCGCATATCGCGCAACTACCCATCGTCGAGCAACCGCCAAACGGACGACATCAGCCGGGCAGCGGCCCTCGGGTGATCTCCAGGCCGGCGTCGACCCACGCCTTGGTGCCGCCGTCGACGTTGTAGGCCTCGATACCGAGGTTGCGGTAGTAGTCCGCCGCCCGCTGGCTGCGAGGCCCGGTCTGGCAGATCACATAGACCGGGCCCTGCTTGGGAACCTCGCCCGTGCGGGCCACCACGTCGGCGAGGGGGATCAGCTTGGCCCCGGGGACGTGGACGGCCTCGTACTCCTCGGGCTGGCGGACGTCGACCAGGGCGACGGGCCCGCCGGCCCGGGCCGCGGCCAGCTCCTCGATGCTGATGAGGGGGGCGCTCATTCTCGGTTCTCCTGTGACGGGACGGGCCGGAGGTAGCGCATGTCGGCGCCGGTGACGGGGCCGATGGCGGCGCCGGCCACCGCGGTCGAGAGCACGACCAGACGGGCCCGGGCGCGGGCGCAACGGCGGCCGCCGGCGTCGACGACGCCGGCCCGCGCCGTGACCGCCGTATCGGAACGGTCGTGGATCGAGGCCTCGACGTGGTGGGGCTCGTCGATGCGGACCGGGCGGTCGAATGTGGTGGCCGTCGATTGGACGACGGCGAAGCGCTCGCCGAGGGCGATGGCGGCCCATGCCATGGCCTCGTCGAGGATCGCCAGCAGCACCCCGCCGTGGACGTAGTGGGGGGCGCCGGAGTGCTCGACGCCGAGGGTGAAGTCGGCGGTCACGACCTGGGCCTCCTCGTCGAGGAAGTACGGGATCCGGAGGCCGAGGCGGTTCGACGGCTCGCAGACGAAGCAGTTCGTCTCGAAGCCCCAGTCGGCGTTCGTCAGCGGTTTGGGGGCCACCGGCCCACCCTAGACGTGCGCTCCGGAGTTCAGTCCCAGGGATGGCGGCGCCGCGGACACTGCTGGCCGGCGGTCGCCTCCATGGCGGACGGCATGCGGGAGAAGACCACGGCCAGCACCCCGACGAGCATCGCGCCCACGGCCAGAATGGTCGGCCCGCTCAGGTCGGCACCGGTGCGCGACAGCTGCCCGGCGGCGGCAACGGCCTGGACGGTGGCGGCCACCACGCCGGCGCCGGCGCCCGCCACCGTGACCGCCGTCTCGGCCAGCACCGTGCCGGCCCCGCCGGCCACGACCAGCCGGTGGGCACCGGGCGGCGTGTCGGCCGGGATGGTGACGGTCGCCGTGAACGTTCCTCCTGCGCCGACGGTGAGCCGGCTCAGCAGCACCGGAGTGCTGAACAGGGTGATGTCGACTGGCCCGGCCGGGAAGCCGGAGCCGGTCACTACCGCGTTCTGGCCCGCGCCCACGGGGTTGGGGGTCACCGTGACCGACGGCGCCGGGGCCACGGTCGTGCCGGTGGCGACGGGAACCGTGGTGGAGGTGGTGGACGTGGTGGACGTCGACGATGTCGAGGTCGTGGACGACGTGGAGGCCGACGACGTCGAGGTCGTAGAAGACGATGTGGTGGTCGGGGTCACGGTCGACGACGTGGTGGTGGGGCTGGACGACGTGGTGGTCGGCGCCAGGCTCGTGCTGGTGGACGAGGTCGACGAGGTCGATGACGACGACGAGGTGGTGGAGGGGGTCGTGGAGGTGGTGGAGGTGGTCGTCGAAGAGGGGCTCGTGGTCGTCGACGATGACGAAGTGGAGGTGGTGGACGAGGTGGTGGTCGGCGGCACGGTCGTGCTCGTGCTGGTCGTGCTGGTGCTCGTCGTGCTCGTGCTGGTGCTGGTCGTGGTGGGGCCGGCGCTGACCACCACCGTCTGGGCGAGGTCGCCACATGCGCTGGCCAGGGCCGGGTCGTCGGCGTCGCCGCTGTAGGACGCCACCCACCGGTACGTGCCCGGTGCCGCGGCGGTGAAGGGGTCGGAGGTGTAGGTGCCGTTCCCGTTGACGGTGCGGGACGACTGGGAGGCCACGGTGCCGCTGCAGGTGGGGTCGTCCGGGCCGAACAGGCGGAAGGTGATGGTCCCCGTCGGGTCGTTGGCACCGGTGAGGGCGGCCGTGTCGCTGAGCTGACCCCCCACGGTCGTCGGCCCCGACGCCGAGGCGACGAGGGTGGGGACGGCGGCGGTCACCGTGCTGGCCTCGTTGGGGTCGAGACACGCGGTGATGCTCACGCCGAGGTTGTTGTCGTCGCCCGAGTAGGTGGCCCGCCACTTGTAGACGCCGGGCACCGGCGGTGTTAGTCGGCCGAACGGTAGGTGCCGTTGCCGTTCACGGCGGCCGTCGAGCTGGCCAGTGGTGGTTCCGAGCAGAACTGGTCGGTGGGCGAGTAGACGAAGAAGGTGATCGTGCCCGTGGGGTCCAGACCGCCGGCGAGGGTGGCGGTGTCGTGGATCTGGCCGCCCAGGGCGATCGGGCCCGACGCCACGGTGTCGAGAACGGTGGACGCCTTGCTCACCACGACGGTGGCGGCCGGATCGCTGCACGCGGTGGGGCCGGCGGGGGTGTTGCCGGCGTCGCCGCTGTAGCGGGCCTGCCAGCGGTAGGTGCCGGCCTGGGCCGTGGTGGTGGTCTGGGAGTTGTACGACCCGTTCCCGTTCACCGGCACGGTGGAGGTGAAGATGGGCGTGGTGCACGACGTGTCACCCGGGGAGAAGAGGTCGAAGGTGATGGTGCCGGTGGGGTTGGCCCCGCCGTTCAGGTTGGAGTTGGCGAAGATGGGGGACCCGACCTCGTTCGACCCCGACGCGGTGATCGAGACGGTCGGGGCGTTGACGGCCAGCCCGGGCTGGATGGCGGCTGCGACGACCGCCGCCGTCAACACCGCCACGCCGAGGATCGCAGGCACCCACCGGCCACAGCCGGCCCGAACACTCGCCGCGTGCCACCCGCCCAAACCGCACCTCCGCTCGTGGGCACCTAGCCGCGGCGCCGGCGGCGATCTTCCGATCAGACCATGTCGAGGACCAGGGCCCGGTGGTCCGACAGGGGCAGCTCTCGAGCGGTGGCGCCGGCGATCAGCGGCAACAGGCCGTGGCCCAGAGCGTGGTCGATCTGCATCGCCGGGCTGGCCCCGGGGAACGTCTTGACCCGGGCCAGCGCCCGCCAGCCCGACACCATGGCCGGCAGGCGGCCGGGCACGTTCAGGTCGCCCATGAGTGCGCACGGGAGGCCGAGTGCCGACAAGGCGGAGGTGACCCGCCGGAGCTGGACCAGGTTCCACCCGGGCACGAACGACAGGTGGGTGGTGGCGACCAGCAGCCGGCCGGCGGCGGTCTCGACTTCGGCGGCCAGTACCACCCTCGGTTCGTCGGGGAGCAGGATGAAGCGGCCGCGCCGCCCGGGAACGGCCACCGGCGCCCGGACCTTGGCCGCCCGGAGGCGGACGACGTGCCACGCCTGCACGGGGAGCATGGACACGAGGCCGACGCCGTAGCCGGCTTCGGCCGAGGCGGGGTCGTCCTCCTCCTCCGCCGCCCGCCAGGTGGCGCCCGGCTCACCGATCAGCGCCGGCTCGAACCGCCACGCAGCGGCGCCCATCCCGGCGGCCACCGCTGCCGTCTGGTCGACATGGCCCGAACGGGCCTGGTTGCGGTCGATCTCCTGGAGGGCGAGCACGTCGGCCTCCAGGGAGTCGCACGCCTCGACCAGCCGCTCCGTCGACACCTGGCCGTCGGCCAGAGACCGCCCGTGGAGGACGTTGAAGCTGGCCAGCCTCACCCGCCGTAGTTGAGGCGGGTGTCCTCCATGCGCAGCACCGGCGTGTCCTCCGGCTTCTGGAAGCCGGCGTCGACGACCTCGCCGAGGAACAGGGTGTGGGCGCCCACGTCGACGGCGCTGTGGAGGCGGCAGTCGAGCCAGGCCACGGCCTGGTCCAGGACGGGGGCGCCGGTCGGGCCGTCGTGGAACGGAAAGCCGTTGAGGGTGGAGGCGGCGAGATCGACCTCCACCGGCTTGGTGAACTTGCGGATGATGGCCCGGTCCTCCCGGTCGACGATGTTGACGGTGAAGGCCCGTCCCTCGGCGATGAGGGCGTGGGTGACGGCCTCCTTCTCCACCGCCACCCCGACCAACTTGGGGTCCGAGCTGACCTGGGTGGCCCAGTTGGCGGTCATGGCGTTGCGACGCTCGCCCGCCCGGCTGCCGATGACGTAGAGCCCCGACGGCATCGTCCACATCACCCGCCGGCGCAACTTGTCGTACTCCTCGGGGTCTCGCCCCCCGGGGACTGGGCCGACGATTCCGGTGATGACAGGCATGCGACGAACGCTACTGCGAGGGGGCGAACCCTTCGATGGCCCGGGCCAGGTCGACGTCCTTGGCCGTGACGCCGCCCTCGCTGTGGGTGCTGAGGGTCACCTGCACCCTGTCGTAGCGGATGTCGAGGTCGGGGTGGTGGTCGGCTGCCTCGGCGGCGTAGGAGAGGCGCACGACGAAGGCGATGGCGCCGGCGAAGGAGTCGAGGCGGTACTGGCGGGTGATGGAGCGGCCGGCGTGCTCCCAGCCGGGGAGGCCGGCGAGCGAGGTGCGGATCTCTGCGTCGGACATGGTCGCCACGTCGGTCTTTCTTCCTCTCCTTGAAATACTTTCCTATCCTAATTAGTTTGGGAAAGCAATGCTGCCCGTGTCCCCCACCACGTCGCCGGAGGCCGAGCTGGCCAGCCGCCTGCGCCTGGTCGTCACCCGCCTGGCCCGCAGGCTGCGCACCCAGCTGCCCGGCGAGCTCTCCCCTTCCCAGCTGGCCACCCTCGCAAGCGTCGAGGGGCTCGGGCCGCTCACCCTGGGCGAGCTGTCGAGCGTCGAGCGGGTCACTCCCCCGACCATGACCAAGATCGTGGCATGCCTGGAAGAGCAGGGCCTGGTCAGCCGCACCGTCGACCCCAACGACCGGCGCGTCGCCCGGGTCGAGGCCACGCCGGCCGGCCTGGCCTTCCTCGCCGCCAGCCGCCAGCAGAAGGATGCCTACCTGGCCCAGCGCCTTCGCGCCCTCGACGACGAGGAGCGGGCCAGCATCGAACGGGCGGCCGAGCTGCTCGAGTGGATCCTGGACGACCGGGTGAGGGGTTCGTGATCCGAAGAACCGACATGCGAGCCGTGGGAACCCGGACCTTCCGCTCGCTGCACATCCGGAACTACCGGTTGTTCTTCTTCGGCCAGCTCATCTCGGTCACCGGCACGTGGATGCAGACCGTCGCCCAGACCTGGCTGGTCCTCAACCTGACCGGCAGCGGGGTGGACCTTGGCATCACCGTGGCCCTGCAGTTCCTGCCCATGCTGCTGTTCGGCATGTGGGGGGGCCTGCTCGCCGACCGGTCCGACAAGCGGAAGCTGCTCATCGCCATGCAGGCGGCCGGCGGGCTCCTGGCCCTGATCCTCTACGCCTTGGTGGCCACCGACACCGTCGAGCTGTGGATGGTCTACGTGCTGGCGTTCGGGCTGGGCATGGTGACCATGGTGGACATGCCGACCCGCCAGTCCTTCGTCATCGAGATGGTCGGCCCCGACGAGGTGCCGAACGCCGTCGGCCTCAACAGCGCCATGTTCAACACCGGGCGCATCCTCGGACCCACCGCGGCCGGCATCACCATCGCCACGCTCGGCCTGGCGCCGGCGTTCCTGGCCAACGCCATCTCCTTCCTCCCGGTCATCGTCGGGCTGATGATGATGCGCACCGACGAGCTGCACCGGCGGGCGCCGGCCGAGCGCCGGCGCGGCGACGTCCGCGCCGGCGTGCTCTACGCGTGGCGCCAGCCCACCCTGCGCTCGACCCTGCTCCTGGTGGGTGTGCTGGGCATGTTCGGGTTCAACTTCATCGTCGTGCTGCCCCTGCTGGCCAAGTTCACCTTCGGGGGCGACGCCGGCCTCTACAGCGTCTTCACCGCCCTCATGTCGTTCGGATCACTGGCCGGCGCCCTGATCTCGGCCAGCCGGTCCAAGCCCACCACGGCCATGCTGGTCGGCTCAGGTGTGGCCTTCGGCAGCCTCACCCTGCTCACCGCGGTGGCGCCCACCGCCTGGGTGGCCGCCGCCCTCCTGGTGGGCGTCGGCATGGCCATGATGCTGTTCATGGCCACGGCCAACACCACCCTCCAGCTGAACTCGGACCCGGCCATGCGGGGCCGGGTCATGGCGCTCTACGGCCTGCTCTTCGCCGGCAGCACGCCGGTGGGCGGACCGGTGATGGGCTGGATCTCCGAGGCCTGGGGGCCGCGCACGGGCATGGCCATCGGCGGGGCGCTCAGCCTGGCCGCCGCCCTCGCCGCCGTGTCCCGGGTGCGGGTCCGCCGGCGGGCGGCGCTCCTGGCGCCGGAGGAGACCCACGAGGCGCCCGACATCGCCGTGGTGTAGGCCGTTCTCTGTACGGAAACGTCACCTTTCCGACGCTCTCCGCTCTCCAGATCGAGTTTCGACCAGGAGGACGTCGAAGGGCTGGAGGACGCCGGCCGGCGTGCCGTAGCGGGTGACGGGTGGGCCACCGAGGAGGTCGTCCAGGGCGACGCCGATGGGCTGGAGGCGGTCGGAGGGGTTGCGCAGGCAGGCGACGGCGTGGTTGCCCCGGCGGGCGAGGAAGCCGTAGACCTCGCCGGCACCGGGGTCGCCAAGGACCCGGCGGCTTCGGGCCAGGACGTCCTCGCGCTCCCGGGCCCAGGCCAGGGCTTCGGCCAGCACGGCCCACTCCGCGTCGGAGAGCGAGTCCGGGGCCACGTACAGGTCCTGGTGCAGGGTGCCCCGGCCCACGGCCAGCCAGCAGTGGCGGGCCCAGCCGTCGGGCCCGCTGTCGTCGCCCCGGTAGGACGCGGCCTCGGATTCCACGATGCTGAACGTGACCAGGGCGGACACCGGGTACGCCGCGGGACGGTAGGCCTGGAGGCAGGTGTCGATGTAGGTGTCGAAGCGGTCGAGCCGGGAGCCGGGGTGCTTGGCCGCGGTGTCGTCGAGGCCGCCCCGCCACACGAAGTCCACCGCCGCCAGCCACCACGGCGACGGATGGGAGCCGATGGTGAAAGCCACCACCGCGTCGGGGCGCACGGCCCGGATGACGGCCACCAGGTCGGCGAAGAGGTCGGCCTGGGCGGTGCGGGCGCCGGGCCCGGTGACGTGGCCGTGATCGGTCTCCGAGCAGGTGAACGACATCCCGTCCAGCTTCCAGTAGCCCACGCCGGCCTCGGTCCAGCGGGTGAGGGCGTCGACCAGGTGAGCGCGGTAGCGGGCGCCGGCGGCGCACAGCACGCGGGCCTGGCGGTCGATCTCGAAGCCGTGCTTGGCCGCCCACGCCAGCCGGGCCTCGCGGCGGGCGCCGTAGCCCCCGAAGGCGCTGAGCCACAGCCCGATCGTGGGGCCCAGGGGCCCGAGGCCGTTGGGGAAACGGCTGGGGGCCATGCGGCCCCACAGGCCGGTGCCCGGCTCCCATTCGCCCTCCCAGCCGTCGTCGAGGGCGACGAAGTCCAGGGCCAGGCCGTGGCGCTCGGCGACGGCCGCGAACCCGTCGACCTCGGCCCGCACGCCGGCCTCGTCCATGGTGAGCGGCGCCCCGAGGTGGTACCAGTTGTTGGTCAGGGTGACGAGGCGGGGCGGCACGGGGCGCAGGGTGTCGACGTAGTCCCAGAACTGCTCCAGGCCGCCGGCGCCCACCACCGAGGCTGGGGTGCGGTAGGCCTGGGGGCCGAGGTCGACGGCCAGCGCCAGGGCGCACGAGGCGCCGCCGCCGGCCAGGTCCACCCCTCCGGGAGCGGGGGCCAGGTTTTCCGCCATCGGGTGCTCGACGCCGGCGAAGAACCCCTCGGCGAAGAGGGGCTGGCCGAGGCCCACGGGGCCGGCGTTGTAGGGCACCGGCTCCCCGGTGACCGCAGGGCCGTCGACGGCCAGGCCGTCCCAGCGCTCCAGCTCCACGCCCTGCAGTCGGCCCTGGCCGCTCACCTCGGCCCACTTCCGGACCACGCCGGCGGCGGCGTCGGCCTCGACCGCCATGGCCACGGAGAGGTCGCCGTCGGGAGCGGTGAGGGTCCACGACAGGCGGCCCTCTCGGTGCTCGACCGCAGAGGGGACCAGCTCGGCGTCGGACCAGCGCCGGCCGCGGACGGTCACGGTGATCTCCGGCCCGTCCACGGCGACGAGGCGGCCGCCGACGTTGATCGCGGTGGTACGGGGCCGGCCCTCGACAAGCTCGTAGATGCGGGCGCAGGGGCCGGCGTCGACCCTCACGCCGGCGCCAGCTCGTCGAAGATGCGCAGCTGGTTCCGGGCCCGGCGCAGGTTGTGGCCGGGGTGCTCGATGCGGAAGTAGACGTCGCCCTGGAGGTGGTCGGTGAGGAAGCGGGCCGCGGCTTCCAGGGTCATCAGCGGGCCGGCCAGGGGCAGGAGCTCGATCTCGGCCGCGGTGAGGAAGCCTGCGCCGGCGGCGGCGTAGCCGTCGAGGACGGCGCCCACCACACCATGGTCGACGACGGAGGCGCCGGCGGCCGGCTCGCCGTCCTCGGGCAGGCGGGCGGCGCCGGAGCGGACGAGGTCGCCCACGTCGAACAGCACCGTGCCGGTGCCCACGGTGTCGAGGTCGATCAGGCACAGGCCGGCGCCGGTGGCGTCGTCGAAGAGGAGGTTCTCGGCCTTGGCGTCGTTGTGGACGGTGCGGCCCGGCAGCCGGCCGTCGGCCCGGGCCGCGGCCACCTCCCGGGCCACGCCGGCCCCGGCCAGCACGGCGTCGACCTCGGCCCGGCACCCGCCGGCCCGGCCGGCGGTGTCGGCCGCCGCCGCCTGGGCCAGGACGTCGAGGCGGCGGACGACGTCGTGGAAACGGGGGATGACCTCCGCCGGAGGTGGGTCGAGGTCGGCCAGGTGGACCACCAGCGTGGCTGCGGTGGTGGCGGCTTCGGTGGCGACCGCCGGGCCGTCGAAGCGGGCGACGGTCCGTGCTCCCTCGATGAAGTCGAGCGTACGCCAGGCGGCGCCCGCGCCGTCGACCACGTAGGGCCGCCCGTCGGCCGCCGGGCGCAGGCGGAGGGCGTGGCGGGGCCCGGGCGCCCGGGCCCCGAGATGGGCGGTGACGCGCACGAAGTTGGCCATGAGCGTTCCGATGTCGGCGAAAACCGACCCGTTGAGCCGCTGATGGACCACCCGCACCTCGCCGTAGCTGGCGAGGAACGTCTGGTGGATGTGGCCGCGCCCCAGCGCACGGATGCCCGTGCGTTCGGGGGCGATGCCGAAGCGCCGGCCGAGGCCGGCATCGGGTTCCTCCTCAGGGCTCAGCGCCGGCCGAACCGCCCGGAACGGCCCCCGCCCCGAGGCGGGCCCTGGGGCCGGCGCTCGGCCGGCGCCGCCTCGGCGGCGTCGAGGGCGGCAGCGTCGAGGGCCCCGGTGGCCCGAACCCGGATCACGGTGGGCACGAGCGTCTCCGGGACCACCGTGGGGGCCGCGGCCTCCGCCGCCACCACCTCGACGGGCTCGGCGACGGGCCGGGGCGTGAGGACGACCGGCTCGAGCGCGGCCGGCGCCGGCTCGGGCGCCGCCGGCTCAGGCTCGGCGGCGCCGGCGTCGGGCGCCGGCGGTCGCCCGCCCCCGACCCATTCGTCCCAGCTCAGCTCCTCGACCGGCGGCAGCGGCCGCGGCTCCATGACGCCGGCGCCACCGCCCCCCTTGGACGGCCGGGGGCGCTCGATGCGGGCGCCGCCGAACCAACCGTCGTCGCCGAACCAGGAGCGGCCGTCGCCGCCGGGGCCGTCGCCGCCGGGGCCACCGCGGCCGCCGCCCCGGGGGCCGGGCCCGAGCGGGATCGGTGCCAGGCGGGCGCCGCCGGCGCCGAAGCGGTGGGTGGCGGCGATGAGCATCATGCCGGCGAGGAGGAACAGGCCGGCCACCCGGGCCGGGCCGGCCAGGCTGCTACCGGTGCGCACCAGCACCCTGGGAGCGGGCTGGACGACCACAGGGGGAGCCGGTGGCGGCTGGACCACCGGCGGCACCGTCACCGGGGTGATGGTGACGATGGCCTTGGCCGTCGCCGTGACCCGTGTCCCGTCGTCATCCACCCCGATGACGGTCACGGTGTCGATCTGGGAGTCGCCGGCCCGGCCCCGGAACTCGCCGTCGAAGGCGCAGCTGTAGCTGCCTCCGTTGGCGGCGAGGACGATGCCGACGGCGCAGCTGCCCCGGCCGTTGAGGTCGCCGTAGATGTCGTCGACGAGCGACACGATCGTGAGGGGCTCGAAGCTGGTGTTGGTGACCACCACCGTGAACCGGAAGATACCACCCGGCTCCGGCCGGCTCAGGGGGTCGGCGGTCTTGACGAGCCGGATGCTGGGCGGCACGTCGGTGATGCGGACCGTGGCCTGCGTCCGCGACACCACTTGCTGGCCCCGGTCGTCACGGCCGGTGGTGGTGATGGTGTCGGTCTGGGCGGCGCCGGCGTTGCCGAAGAAGTTGCCGGAGAACGCGCAGGTGTAGGTCTGGCCGGTGGCCAGGCGGGCGCCGACGGCACAGGTGCCCCGGCCGTTGAGGTCGCCGTAGATGTCGTCGACGATGGAGGTGATCGTGACCGGCTCGGGGCCGGTGTTGGTCACGGTGTAGGTGAAGGTGAACGTGCCCCCCGGCTCGGGGAGGCTGACCGGGTTGGGCGTCTTGGTGGTGGTGATCGTCGGGACCGGCGTGATGGTGACGACGGCGTCGTCGTCGTCGCGCACCGTGTTGCCCCGCTCGTCGACCGCGGTGACGGTGGCCACGTCGGTCTGGCTGGCGCCGGCGGGACCGGTGAACTGGCCCGGGAACCGACATGAGTAGGTGTTGCCTGGCCCCGGCGTCGGGGCCAGGACCACGCCGATGGCGTTGCTGCACGTCGAGCCCGGGATCCTGGTGACGTCGCCGTAGATGTCGTCGGTGAGGGTGGTGATGGTGAGCGGGACGCCACTGGTGTTGGTGACCACCAGGTCGAAGTTGAACGTGCCTCCGGGCACCGGCAGGCTGAGCGGGGTCGCCGTCTTGACGATGGCGATGGTCGGCAGCGGCGTGATAGTGACGACGGCGTCGTCGTCGTCGGTCACGGTGTTGCCCCGGTCGTCGACCGCGGTCACGGTGGCCACGTCGGTCTGGCTGGCGCCGGCCGGGCCGTTGAACAGGCCGGTGAACCGGCAGGCGTAGGTGTTGCCCGGGCCCGGGCTCGGGGCCAGGACGGTGCCGATGGCCGTGCTGCAGGTGCTGCCGGGGATCGTCGTCACGTCGCCGTAGATGTCGTCGGTGAGGCCGGTGATCCGGAGGGGGACGTTGCTGGTGTTGGTGACCAGCAGGTCGAAGGTGAAGACGCCACCCGGCACCGGCAGGCTCGGGGGTGACGCCGTCTTGACGATGGTGATGGTCGGGACGGGTGAGACGACGACCTGCTCCAGCGGGTCGTCGCACGCGGTCTCGGCCCGAGCGTGGTTGGCGTCGCCGCTGTAGACCGCCACCCAGCGATAGGTGCCGGGCTGGGTGGGGACGAACGACTCGGAGGTGTAGTTGCCGTTGCCGGTCACCGTCCGGTTGGAGATGAAGATCGGCGCCCCGGCGCAGGTGGCGTTGTCGGGGCCGAACAGCCGGAAGGCGAGGATGCCCGTGGGGTTGAAGCCGCCGGAGAGGGTGGCCGTGTCGAAGATGGGCTGGCCCACGTTCACCGGGCCGGAGGCGAGGGTCGAGATGTTGACCGCGAGCACGCCGACCCCCACCGTCTCCAGGGGATCGAGGCAGTCGGTGGGGCCGACGGGGTTGTTGTTGGCGTCACCGCTGTAGGTGGCGACGAAGTGGTAGATACCCGCCGCCGGCAGGATGAACGGCCGGGTCGTGTAGTCGCCGTTGCCGTTCACGGTGACGGTGTCCGTGAAGACCGGCGGGCCCGTGCAGGTCTCGTTGTTGTACAGGTCGAAGCGGATCGTCCCCGTGGGGTTGAACCCGCCGGAGAGAGTGGCCGTGTCGGTGACCTCGCCGCCCACCGTGCCCGCCGAGGCCACGGTGACGAGGCCGGGCGTCGACCTCGGGACGGTGACGTTCTCACCGGGGGCGCCACAGGGGGTGTTGGGGATGGGGGCGTAGAAGGCGTCGCCGCTGTAGCTGGCGAGGAAGCGCACCGTGCCCGGCGACGTGACGGTGAAGGGCGCGGAGGTGGCGGTGGAGCTGGGCGGGGTGGTGGCCGGCGCCACCGCGGTCAGGGCCGCCGGGGCCAGCACGGTGGAGGGGCCCGAGCACGGTGCCGCGCCCGGAGCGTCGAGGAAGCGGGTGAAGGTCACCGTACCCGTGGGGGCGGGGCCGCCGGGGGTGCCGGTGACGGTGGCGGTGTCGGTGATCGTGTCACCCAGGGCGGCGGTGCCCGCAGGTGCTGCGGGGTTGGACGATGCGGCCAGGGTGACGATCGAGGGGCCGCCCAGCACGGTGA
>DATLHA010000026.1:0-7503 GCA_035540095.1 Acidimicrobiales bacterium
GCTGGCCCACGATGTGCCCGGTGGCCGGGGCGTCGACCACCACCAGGTCGTAGTGGCGCTCCCGGACCTCCCAGCCGATCTTGCCGACGGTGAGGATCTCCCGCACGCCGGGGGCGGCCGTCGACACGAAGTCGAACACCCTGGCCAGCGGGCCGAGGCGGGAGATCGCGGGGATGCGCAGCTGCAGGTGCAGGTACTCCCGCAGCGACGCCTCGGTGTCCATGGCCATGTGCCACAGGTTCGACGCCACCTTCTGGGGCTCGAAGCCGGGCCGCGACGTCTCGTAGAAGTCGGCGAGGTCTCCTTTGGCGTCGACCTCACAAGCGAGCGTGCGCCGGCCCCGAGTGGCGCTGAGCAGGGCCAGGGCCGCCGCCGCCGTGCTCTTGCCGACACCCCCTTTGCCGGTGACGAACAGCAGCCGCCGGTCGAGAAGGTCGGTCAAGTCACGGGCTGGTCGTGCTGACGGCCGGCGTGAACCCGACCCGGCGGTCGCTTCGGGGAGCGCCGATCTCCACGTAGGAGAGCTTGGCCGTGGGCACGCCGACCCGCCGGCCCTTCTTGTCGGTGAGCCAGAGCATGGAGCCCTCCTCGCCGACGGAGGCGCTGATCTGCTCGACGAGGGCGTCGCCGGCGGCGTCGTCCTCCATCTCGATCTCGATCTCCTTGGGCGAATAGGTGACCCCGATGCGGATCTCCACTGCACTCTCCTCTAGTCGGCGGGTGGATTCACGGCTCCGGAGCCGCTGTCCTCTTCGATCACGGTAGACGCGGGCGCACGGGACTCGTCCCAGCGCCCCCATTTCGGTGTCCGGCGCAGCACCGTCAGCACGTAGAGGCACAGGCAGGCGGTGGTGATGGCCGTCCACTGGCTGGCGGTCAGGCCCAGGCGGCGGGTGTCCTCCCGCAGGAAGTCCTCGATGATCCGGTTGATGCCGTAGCCGAGGCCGAAGACGAGGATGAGGAACCCGTCGAAGCGGTCCTTGCGGCGCAGGCGGACGAGGATCACGAGGAGGATGGCGGCCAGGATCATGTCGTAGAGGGCGGTCTGGTGGACGACGGCCCCCACGGTGCGACTCATCAGCTCGGTCGGGGCGCACGGGGACCCGGTCTCCACCTCGAGCGGGGGGCACCGGTAGCCGAGGAAGAACGAGGTCGTCTTGCCCAGGTGGTCGGCGATGATGAGGTCGCCGATACGGCCCACGACCACGCCCAGGGCCATGCCGGGCGCGGCGGCGTCCATCACCTTCCAGAACGACAGCTTCTCCCGGCGCATGCGGGGCATGGCGAAGGCGATGGCGCCGAAGAACCCGCCGAGCAGCGAGATGCCTCCCTCCCACACCAGGAGGATGTCGAGGGGCGAGTCCAGGTAGTCGCCGATGTGGTTGATGACGTAGGCGAGCCGGGCGCCCACCAGCGATCCGATGGCCGCCAGGGTGAACAGGGGGTAGATCTGCTCGTCGGGCATCCCCCGCTTGCGGGACTGAGGGAGCATGAACCAGGCGCCGACCATGAAGCCGATGGCGATGAAGACGCCGTGGGGGCTGACGGCGAGCGGCCCGATGTGGATGCGGACGATCGGGTCGTAGGAAATGGCGCCGAGCACGTCGTCCTGTCTAGCCGTCCCGCTCGGGCCGGGCGGCGCGGCCGGTCAGTTCCTCGTACCACCTGGGCCGGTGGCGGCGGGCCCAGACGGTCGGCACCCAGCCCTGGACCATGCCCCGTCGGGCGTCGCCGTCGGCGAAGGCCATCTTGAGGTGGCCGGCGATGACGACGGCCAGCACCAGCGCCAGCCAGTCGTGGACGAAGGTGGCGCCGGTCCGCCAGTCGACCGGGAAGAACCGGAACCAGTGCATGACCGCCCCGGTCGCCAGCATCACGACGATGGCCCCCAGGGTGAAGGCCGCGTTCAGCTTCTGGCCGGGGTGGAACTTGCCCATGCGGACGTCCCCGGCCCTGCCGAACGACCGCAGCCAGCGGCGGTCGTCCTCGTCGAAGCGGGCCAGCGCCCGGACATCGTCGACGAAGGCGCTCCGCCACGGGCCGAAACGGGCCGCCAGCAGCGGGAACGGCAGGGCGAGCCCGCTCACCACGTGCAGGTACCGGATCAGCTCCCGGCGGCCGACGAGCGCCGACAGCTGCCCGATGTAGAGGACGGCGGCGGTGACCAAGAGGACGGCGAACAGGCCGGCGTTGACCCAGTGGAGGGCCATCTCGGCTCCGTCGAAGCGCGGGAGCCTCGCTCGCGCCGGGACCTCAGACCGGCTTGTCGTCACGGCCGTTCGACTTTCCGATCCAGGCGTCGGTGTCGTAGCCCCGGGCCTCCCAGTACCCCGCCGGCGGCTCGGTCCGGGTGACCTCGATGCGGCTCAGCCACTTGATCGACTTGTAGCCGTACATCGGGGCGACGTAGAGCCGGGCCGGCCCTCCGTGGGCGGACGAGACCGGCTTGCCCTCCATCTCGTAGGCCACGATCACGTCGTCGCGCCGGGCCTGGTCCATGGTGAGGGTCTCGGTGTAGACGCCGTCGAAGGAGATGAACCGCACGCCCCAGGCGCCGTCCTTCACACCGGCCGTGTCCATCAGGTCGCCCAGGCGGACGCCGACCCACTTGACGTCGCGGACCCGCCAGCCGGTGACGCACTGGAAGTCCTTGGTCATTCGGGTCGGCGGCATGGCCCGCAGATCCGCCATGGTGAAGGTGGCCGGCGTGTCCACGTGGCCGGCGACGTCGAGCCGGTACTCCTCCTCCGTCTTGGTGTGGAGCCGGCCGGTGACGGTGTAGATGCGGAACCGGCCGACGGGGAAGAGCGACAAGAAGCCGGTGCCGTCCCGGGAGGCGACGGGCGCGACCACCCGCTCCAGCAGGTCGGCGGCCTTGGACCCGAAAAGGATCCCGGCCAGGCCGGTGCCCATCATCCCCAGGACGACGCGCCTGCCGACCGGTGTGCCCTCCACATGGCCAGGCTACGGCGCCGGTGACCGTTACCGCCCACACCCCCTTGACCTCAAGTTAAGTTGAGCTTGTACCTTCCCGGCCATGGACGTGAGCGTGTGGATGGCCTTGCAGAGCACGATGCAGGACGGGGGACACCGGAGGTCGGTGACCAGGGCGACGTTGCGACGGGTGGCGGCCTTCGCCCGTCCCCACCGGCGGGCCTTGGTGGCGTTCCTGGCCCTGAGCACCGCCGGAGCGGTGCTGGGGGTAGCCACGCCGGTGCTGGCCGGGCGGGCGGTCGACGCCATCATCGCCGGCGACGGTGTGGCGACGGTGTCGGGCCTGGCCGGCGTGATCGCCACCCTGGCCGTCGCCGGCGCCGGCCTCGGGCTCCTCGAGCGGATGCAGTCCAGCCGGATCGGCGAGGGGCTGATCCTCGACCTCCGGCGGGCGGTGTTCGACCACGTGCAGGCCATGCCGGTCGCCTTCTTCACCCGCACCCGCACCGGCGCCCTGGTCAGCCGCCTGAACAACGACGTCATCGGCGCCCAGCGGGCCTTCACCTCCGCCCTGTCGGGCGTCCTGACCAATCTCATCGCCCTCGGGCTGACCCTGGCGGTCATGTTCCGCCTGTCCTGGCAGATCACCCTGCTGGCCCTTGTCCTCCTCCCGATCTTCGTGATCCCGGCCCGCCGGGTGGGTGCCCGGGTCGGCCAGCTGGAACGGGAGTCCGCCGACCTCAACGCGGCCATGACATCGCAGATGGCCGAGCGCTTCTCCGCCGCCGGCGCCGTGCTGGTGAAGCTGTTCGGGCGGCCGGCGCAGGAGTCGGCCGAGTTCGGCGTGCGGGCGGCCCGGGTGCGCGACATCGGCGTGCGTTCGGCCATGGCCACCGAGGTGTTCATCCGGGCCCTCATGCTCGTCTCCGGGCTGGCCCAGGCCCTCATCTACGGGCTCGGCGGCTACCTCGCCCTACGCGGCGACCTGGCGCCCGGCACCGTGGTCACCCTCGCCCTCCTGCTCACCCGGCTCTACACGCCGCTCACCGCGCTGGCCACCGCCCGGCTCGACGTCGTCAGCGCCCTGGTGAGCTTCGAGAGGGTGTTCGAGGTGCTCGACATCGAGCCCCTGATCGTCGAGCGCCCCGACCCCCAGCCGTTGCCCGCCGGCCCGGTCTCGGTGGAGTTCCACGACGTGGGCTTCTCGTACCCCTCGGCGGACCAGGTGTCGCTCGCCTCTCTCGAGGAGGTGCTCGTGCTCGACGGCCGCCCGCCCGACGAGGTGCTGCACGGCGTCTCGTTCCGGGTGGAGGCCGGCCGGACCGTGGCCCTGGTCGGCAGCTCGGGCGCCGGCAAGTCGACGATCGCCTCGCTCGTCCCCCGCCTGTACGACGTGGAGGGCGGCGCGGTGCGCCTGTCGGGAATCGACGTGCGCGACCTCTCCTTCGACGACCTGCGGGCCGCCGTCGGCATGGTCACCCAGGACGGCCATCTGTTCCACGACACCATCCGGGCCAACCTGCGCTACGCCCGACCGGACGCCGGCGACGACGAGCTGTGGGACGCCCTGCGCCGGGCCCGCCTCGACGACCTGGTCCGCGGCCTGGCCGACGGCCTGGACACCGTCGTCGGCGAGCGGGGCTACCGGCTGTCGGGCGGGGAGCGCCAGCGCCTGACGATCGCCCGCCTGCTCCTGGCCCGGCCGCGGGTCGTGCTGCTCGACGAGGCCACCGCCCACCTCGACAGCGACTCCGAGGCCGCGGTCCAGGAGGCGTTGACCGAGGCCCTCGACGGCCGCACCGCGCTGGTCATCGCCCACCGGCTCTCGACCATCCGTGCCGCCGACGTCATCCTGGTCGTCGAGGACGGCCGGATCGTCGAGCAGGGACGCCACGACGAGCTGCTGGCCGCAGACGGCCGGTACGCCCACCTGTACCGCACCCAGTTCGCCGCCCAGCCGCTCCCCGTACACTGACCTTCGTCCACGCGGCGACGACGGGGGGGGCCACATGCGAGGCAGGACACTGGCGCTCGGGCTGGCTGCGGCGCTCGCCGGCCGCATGGCCGCCCCCTGAGCGAGCACGTCCTCTCCGACGAGGCCGACGCCCTCTACCAGCCCCTGCGGGGCCCGGAGGAGTGGTGGGCGGTCGCAGTCGACGGGGCGGCCTGGGACGCGGCGGTGGCCCGGATCGAAGCCCTGCGAGAGGACGACCCGGACCGGGCGGCCATGGCCACCCGGGGCGCCATGCTGGCCGCCGCCTACCAGTCGGCTGCCTTCGACGGGGTGGTGCCCGTCGAGGACGACCTCGCCCGCTCGCTGGTGCGGGGTGGAGCGTCCCTGGCATCGCTCGATGGCGAGAGGCGGGCCCACGTCCGCGCCAACCTCGACGCCCTGGAGCTGGCCCGCGACACCGGCGTGTCGGAGGCCACGATCCGCGCCATCCACGCCGAGGCCTGCCGGCCGCAGCTGACCCACCAGGTGCTCGTCGAGGGGCAGTTGCAGGACCACGTGATGGCCCCGGGCGACTACAAGCACCACCCCAACCACATCCGCCTCGACGCCGGCGGCTGGCGGGCCACCGCGCCCGTAGCCCGTGTCCGGCCCGAGATGGCCCGGGTGGTCGAGCTGGCCACCGGCCTGCACCCTGTGACCCAGGCCCGGTGGCTGCACGACGCCCTGCTCCACGTGCAGCCCTTCGCCGACGGCAACGGCCGGGTGGCGCGGGCGCTGGCGGGCGGGGTCCTGCTGCGGGCGGCCTCGGTGCCACTGGTGGTCTTCGGCGACGGTGACATCGACCTCGTCGGGGCCGTCGTCGGCCTCGTCGAGCTGATGGCCTCCGCCGACCGTGCCGCGCTGCAAGCCTGGCGGGCCCGCTCGGCGGCGGCCGAGGATCTGCGCCGTCGGCTGGTGCCGGCGCTGGAAAAGGCGCTGGGGCGGCCCGGCGCCGCCCGCCGGGCCGACGTGTCGGGCGCCACCGTCGGCACCGACCTGGTGGTGCGGGTGCCGGGGGTGGGCGTGGGCGAGGTGCTCACGATCGACGCCCATCCCCTCGACGACGGGCCAGTGTCGGTGACCGCCCGGGAGGCGGCCCTACGGCTCGCCGCCGGCCAGCCGGTCGAGCCGTGGGTCGAACGTGTGGTGTCGGTTCTGGCCCTTCGGGTGGCTGCGGAGAAGGAGTAGCACACGACGCCGATCGGTCGAAGTCCCTGGCGCCCCTCCGCTACCTGATCGTCAGCTCGGGGTGGGCGATGCGGCCCCGCCCCAGCGCCTCCACCCGCTCGGCCAGGGCCTCGAAGGCCAGCGACGCCTCGCCGGCGGGGTCGGTGAGGGTCACTGGCGCGCCCACGTCGCCGCCCTCACGGAGGGCGGTGACCAGCGGGACCTGGCCGAGCAGGGGCACACCGAGGTCGGCGGCCAGCATCTCGCCGCCGCCGGCCCCGAAGATCTCGTAGCGCTTGCCGTCGTCGCCCGTGAACCAGCTCATGTTCTCGATCACGCCCCGCACGGCCAGGTTGACCTTGCGGGCCATCAGCGCCGAGCGCTGGGCCACCCGCTGAGCGGCGGGCTGGGGCGTGGTCACCACGTAGACCTCGGTGCGGGGCATGAACTGGGCCAGGGAGAGGGCGACGTCGCCCGTGCCCGGAGGCATGTCGACCAGCAGGAAGTCGGGCTCGCCCCAGTGGACGTCGGTGAGGAACTGGTTCAGGGCCTTGTGCAGCATGGGGCCCCGCCAGATCACCGGCTGGTCGTCGGCCACCAGGAAGCCGGTGGACATCACGCTGAGCCCGGCGGCCACCGGCGGCACGATCATCCCGTCGATGACCACCGGCTGCTGGTCGAGGCCCAGCATCTTCGGGATGGAGAAGCCGTAGACGTCGGCGTCGAGGATGGCGACCTCGTGGCCGAGCCGGGACAAGGCGATGGCCAGGTTCACCGTCACCGACGACTTGCCCACGCCCCCCTTGCCCGAAGACAGGCCCAGGACCCGGGTCTTGCTCGACGGGTCGGCGAAGGGGATCACGGCGGGACCGTCGTTGACGGCATGGGCGTGGCCCTCGTGGCCGGCGGCGGCGGCTCCACCCGACATGTCTCCCTGCAGGCGCGTCCTCAGGGCGGCGCGCTCGTCGTCGGTCATGACCGTGAGGTCCACGTCGACGCCGCTGACCCCCTCCAGCCCTCCGACGGCCCGGGTCACCCGGTCGGTGATCTCCGCACGCAGCGGGCAGCCGGCGACGGTCAGGGCGATGGTCACCGCCACGTGACCACCGGCGTCGATGGTGATGGCGCGCACCATGTCGAGGTCGACGATGCTGCGGTGCAGCTCGGGATCCTGGACCGGCCGGAGGACCTCGAGGACTTCTTCGCGAGAGGGCATGCAATTTCTCCTATGGACATAGGTAGAATACCGGCATGGAGCAGGTGCCCCTCTCGGCTGATGCCTTCACCGCAGGAGTCACCGCCGCCACCTCCGCCTTCGGCGACGCCACCCGCCGCGACATCTACCTTTTCGCCCACGCCGCCACCGACGGGGTGACCACCGCCGAGGTGGCCCAGCGCTTCGGGCTCCA
>DATLHA010000027.1:0-8888 GCA_035540095.1 Acidimicrobiales bacterium
CTCGGCTGATGCCTTCACCGCAGGAGTCACCGCCGCCACCTCCGCCTTCGGCGACGCCACCCGCCGCGACATCTACCTTTTCGCCCACGCCGCCACCGACGGGGTGACCACCGCCGAGGTGGCCCAGCGCTTCGGGCTCCATCCCAACGTGGCCCGCCACCACCTCGACAAGCTGGCCGCCGGCGGGTACCTCAAGGTGCAGGTCGGCCGCACCGGCAAGGCGGGCGCCGGCCGCCCGTCGAAGCGGTACCAGGTCACCGACAAGGCACTCGCCCTGGAGTTCCCGGTGCGGCGCGACGACCTGCTGATCGCCCTCCTGGGCCGCATGCTGGCGCTCGTGCCCATCGAACAGGCCGAAGCCATGGCCGAGTCGGTCGGCGAGGAGTACGGGCGCTCCCTGGCCCAGTCGATGGCGCCCGGCGAGGGCCACCGGTCGCTGCAGGCGGCCCTCCACGCAGTGGCCGACGCCCTGACCGCCCACGGTTTCGCATCCCACACCGAGTCGCGCGCCGACGGCCTGGCCATCATCTCCGAGCAGTGCCCGTTCGGCGGCGCCGCCGTGCAGCACCCCGTGATCTGCGCCGTGGACCGGGGCATCGTGAAGGGCATGCTCGACACGCTCTACGGCGACACCGTGCCGGAGACGTCGGCGTCGCGCCCCCGCGGCGACGACATCTGCATCACGCTCGTCTAGCGAGGCCGGGTGTCCCGGCACTACCTCGACCACGCGTCCACGTCGCCGGCCCGGCCCGAGGTGGTGGAGGCCATGCTTCCCTGGCTCTCCTCCGCCGCCGACCCGGGGCGGGTGCACACCGACGGCCGGCTGTCCCGGAGCGCCGTCGAGCAGGCCCGGGAGCAGGTGGCGGCCGCCTTCGGCGCCCGGCCCCGCGAAGTCGTCTTCACGAGTGGCGGCACCGAGGCCATCGCCGCCGCCGTCTGGGGCGCCACCGAGCGCCGGCGGCACATCGTGGTGCCGGCGGTCGAGCACTCGGCGGTACGAGACTCCTCGGCCGCCTTCGGGGAGGTCACCGAGGTGGGCGTCGACGGCGTGGGCCGGGTGGATGTCGACCAGGTGCTGGAGGCCGTCCGCCCCGGTGAGACGGGGCTGGTCCACATCCAGTGGGCCAACCACGAGGTCGGCACTCTGCAGCCCGTGGTGCGCGCCGTCGCCGGTGCCCGGGCGAGGGGTGCGCTGGTCCACGTCGACGCCGCCTCCGCCGCCGGCCACGTGCCGATCGACTTCGGTGCCCTCGGGGCGGACCTCCTGTCGGTGAGCGCCCACAAGCTCGGCGGCCCGCAGGGCGTCGGTGCCCTCCTGATCCGCCGGGGACTGCGCCTTCGCCCGCTCCTGGTCGGGGGCGAGCAGGAGCGGTCGCGGCGGGCGGGGATGGAGAACGTCGCCGGCATCGTGGGCTTCGGCGTCGCCGCCTCCCTGCCCGTCGACCATGACGGAGCCCGCGCCCAGACCGAGGCCCTCATCGCCGCGGCCACCGCGGTCGACGGCGTGGTGACCTACGGCGACACCATCGACCGGGCGCCGCACATCGCCTGCCTCGGCGTGGCCGGCGTGGAGGCCGAGGCCGTCCTCCTCGGCCTGGACCAGGCCGGGATCGCCGCCCACTCGGGCAGCGCCTGCTCGTCGGAGACCTTCGAGCCCTCCCCGGTGCTGGCCGCCATGGGCGTGGAGGCCGAGCGCTCGCTGCGGGTGTCGGTCGGGTGGTCGACCACGGACGCCGACGTCGAGGCGTTCGCCGCCGCCTTCCCCGGCGTCGTCAGCCGGCTCCGTTCCCTCCGCGACTAGCGGACCAGGAGCCGGTTTTCATGCCGGCCGCCCGGGTAGTGGGTCGCGCGGTGACGCGACGAACGAGGACCAGTGGGTCGCCCACCCGGCTGTCGGCTCGCCCCATGCCCGCCGGCGCCGGCGACACCGTCGCCGAGACCGGCCTCATCCCGCTGGGCCTGGGCGACATCCGCGACGGCATGCTGTACGTCCCCGAGACCTACCGGCCCGGCGTCCCCGCACCGCTGTCGGTGAAGCTCCACGGCGCCGGCGGCCGGGCCCAGGGCGGGCTGAAGCCGTTCCTGGCTCGGGCCGACGTCGCCGGCCTCCTGCTCCTCGGCGTGGACGCCCGTGGGCCCACCTGGGACCTCATCCGTGGCGGGTACGGGGTCGATGTGGCGTTCCTCGACCAGGCGCTGCAGCTGGCCTTCGCCCGCTACACCGTCGACCCGGGGCGGGTGTCGCTCGAAGGCTTCTCCGACGGCGCGTCGTACGCCCTCTCGCTGGGGCTGGCCAACGGCGACCTCTTCTCGAAGATCGTGGCTTTCTCTCCGGGCTTCCTGGCTCCCGGCCGGCTACAGGGCCGGCCCGACATCCTGGTATCGCACGGCGTGCACGACCGGGTGCTGCCCATCGACCGGTGCAGCCGGCGCATCGTGCCCGAATTGCGGGTCGCCGGCTACTCGGTCGACTACCGGGAGTTCGACGGAGGCCACACCGTCCCCGGCGACATCGCGGCAGCGGCCGAGACATGGGTCACCGAACCTCAGGGAGGCGAATCTTGAAGCCACTGTTCAACCAGGGAATCGTCGTGTTCGGCGCCGCCACCGGCATCGGGCGCACCACCGCCCTGGAGCGTGCCGGCGGGGCGCAAGGGTCATGGCCGCCGACCACAACGAGGACGGGCTGGCCAGCCTGGCGGCCGAGGCCGGCGAAGCCGAGCGGCTCGCCGCCACGGTGGCCGATGCCCGCGAGGCCGATCAGGTCCAGGCGGTTGCCGATGCCGCCGGTGCTCGGTTCGGCGGCCCGGCCACCTGGGCCCACGTGGCCGGGGTGGCCGAGCACGCCCGCTTCGAGGACGTGGTCAGACCTTCGCCGCTGAGGGCACCGTGCGCATCCAGTTCCAGGCGTCGGAGACCATGTCCTCCAGCGCCGGCTTCTCCGGGACCCATCCCAGCTCGGCCCGGATGCGGTCGCTCGACGCCACCAGCACCGGCGGGTCGCTCGCCCGTCGCGGTGACTCGACGGCGGGGATCTGGCAGCCGGTCGCCAGCCGGGCGGCGTCGACCACCTCACGCACGGAGAAACCGGTGCCGTTGCCGAGGTTGAAGATGCGGTGACCGGGGTCGGTCGTGCCCTCGAGGGCGAGCAGGTGGGCCCGGGCCAGGTCGTCGACGTGGATGTAGTCACGGACAGCCGTGCCATCGGGCGTGGGGTAGTCGGTCCCGAAGATGCCCACCGACTCCTTCTCCCCCATGGCCACCTTCAGCACCGACGGGATCAGGTGGGTCTCGGGGTCGTGCAGCTCGCCCTGGCGCCCCGAGGCGCCGGCCACGTTGAAGTAGCGCAGGCTCACCGCCCCGATCCCGGTAGCGGCCGCCTCGAAGCCGATGGCGTTGTCGACCGCGATCTTCGACGCCCCGTACGGGTTGGTGGGCAAGGTCGGCGCCGACTCCGGGATCGGCACGGTCCCCGGCTCGCCGTAGACCGCGGCGGTCGACGAGAAGACGAGCCGGCGCACGCCGGCGGCCCGCATGGCGTCGAGCAGGTTCAAGCTGCCGCCGACGTTCGTGCGGAAGTACCGGACCGGCTCGGCGACCGACTCGCCCACCAGCGAGAGGGCGGCGAAGTGCAGCACGGCGTCGAACCCCTCGGCGACCACGTCGGTGAGCTCGGGCAGGTCGAGCACGTCGACCACCCGCAGCTCCGCGCCGTCGGGCACCGCCCAGCGGTGCCCCTTGGACAGGTTGTCGGCGACCGTGACGTGGTGGCCGGCGTCGACCAGATGCCGGGCGACGACACTGCCGATGTAGCCGGCGCCTCCGACGACGAGCGCTCTCACGATTTTCCGGGACGCAGGGCGTCGCCGACCTTGTCCACGACGGCGACGAACGGCCCGACGGCCATGTCGCCGATGGCGCTCTCCTGCCCATGGGGGTGGGGGTGGGTGGGGGCCATGCGCTCGGCCGTCTCGAAGGCGCTCCGCATGGACCGGAGGGTATCGGCGCTGCCGTTCGCCTCCAGCTGCGAGAACAGGCTGCGGATCTCGTCGTGCTGGGCGGCGACGAGGTCGACGGTGTCGCCGGTGGTGGACTGGTTGTCGGGCATGACGGGCACGGTTGCCTCCTGAGGGCCGTCGTTGCGTGCCGGCTGGTCCTCGACCCGCGGCTCCCTACCCGTCACCCGATGCGAGGAAACGATCCGTTAGGCCCGCCAAGTCCTGGGTAGGGCGCACGGACGACGACGGGAGAGGAAGAGATGAGCGACGACGACCAGACGTTCCCCGTCCAGGAGCAGGAGTACCCGGGGACGACCGATGCCATGGACCCTCGACCGGCGGACGAGATGGCGGGGTACACCGGTCGCGGCCTGCTCGAGGGCAAGCGGGCCCTGGTCACCGGGGGAGACTCCGGTATCGGCAAGGCGACCGCCATCGCCTTCGCCAAGGAGGGCGCGGACGTCGCCATCGCCTACCTGTCCGAAGACGACGATGCCCGCCAGACCGCCAAGCTGATCGAGAAGGAGGGCCGGCGCGCCCTGCTCCTGCCCGGTGACCTCTCCGTCGAAGACCAGTGCAGCGAAGTGGTCCGGCGCACCGTGGAAGAGCTTGGCGGGATCGACATCGTGGTCAACAACATCGCCTACCAGAATCCGGTGGAGTCGCTGGCCGAGATCACCACCGAGCAGTGGGACCGGACGTTCCGCACCAACATCTACAGCTACTTCTGGGTCACCAAGGCGGCGTTGGAGCACATGCCCGACGGCGGGGCGATCGTCAACAGCGGATCCATCAACGGCCTGCGCGGGAACAAGAGCCTCATCGACTACTCGGCCACCAAGGGCGCCATCCTCGCCTTCACCTACTCCATGGCCCAGTCGCTGGTCGAGCGGCGGATCCGGGTCAACTGCGTGGCGCCGGGGCCGGTGTGGACGCCGCTCATCCCGGCGACGATGGGCGGCGAGAAGGCGGCCAGGTTCGGCCAGCAGACGCCGATGAACGAGGCGGCCCAGCCGGATGAGATCGCCCCTTCCTACGTCTTCTTCGCCGCCGAGCAACTGTCGAGCTACTACAGCGGCGAGGTGCTGGCGCCTATCGGGGGGGAGACCCTCCCCGGCTGAGTCCTGCCCGCCGGCGGGCCGGGCTCATCGGACCGCCCTTCGGCGGCACTCCCCCACCATGGCCACCATCACCCGGCGCACCTCGTCGGCCGTGGTGCACTGTTCGGGGAACCCGAGGCGGACAGCGGTGCGGCCCGACGGGCCCTCGGCGATCATCTCGAAGCCGTAGCGGTCCACGGCCGACATGGTGGCCGAGGTGGTGTCGGGACGTCCGGCGAGGTGGCGGCAGTACAGCACCTGTGCCTCGGCGTGATCGGCGTTCATGTGGCCGATGATGGCGGCCGCCGCCGGGGCCAGCGGATCGGGCTCGGCACCGGCGTAGGCGCCGGCGTCGACCCAGCTCATGCGGCCGTACCCGCCGACGTAGCGGATGGCGGCCACGGCCAGCCGGAGGAACACGAAGTCGCCGAAGCCGATGTAGTACTCGGCCGTGGGGTTGGCGGCGAGGTAGCGGGCCTGAGCGCCGGGGCGAGCGTCTCCCTCCAGGCGGTCGAGCCGGCCCATGAGTGTCGCCCGGCCGCCGGCCAAGGGGTCGGCACCGTCTGCGACCGGTTCGGTCACCAGCAGGCTGGCCCGGGCGTCGCGCAGGGCGTTCTGGGTGTGCTCGGCCATCAGGCTGACGAAGAAGATCGGGCTGCCCCGCTCGTCGAGCCCGTAGGTGGCCACCGAGCCGTAGGGGTAGCCCGCGGGCTCGGCGGCGATGGTACTCAGGGCTCCGCGGTTGGCCGAGGCGACCAGGGTGCGGCACCGTTCGGCGTGGGAGGGCTCGGGCGCCGGCGGTGCCGGTTGGCGGTCGGTCGCGGCCCGGGCGCCGGCGCCCGGGACGTCGTGCCCGGAGGGTCGCTCACTCACCGGGGGCCGCCCGGTCGTCATCCCAGGCCCGCAGCATCTCCCAGGTGTAGATGCCGGTGGTGTGGCCGTCGTTCCAGGCGAAGTTGAGCCCCCAGTTGCCGACCTCGTGCACGGTCTCGATCCTGAGAGCGAGGGGCGAGGCCTCGGGCGTCCAGGCGTCGAGGCCCTGCTCCCGCAGGCCCCGGCACTGGGCGCACAGGCAGTTGAAACGCAGCTCCTCGAGGGTGAAGCCGCTGACCCGGCCGTCGTCCCAGGTGACGGTGACGCCGCGCTCGCGCTCGACGTCGACGGTGACCGGTTCGGCGCTCAGGCGAGGGAGCCGTCGACCTGGATGTCGACGTTGTTGCGGAGGGCGTTCGACACCGGGCAAGAGTCCTTGGCCGCGTCGAGCCCCTCACGGAAGCCGGCCTCGTCGACGCCGGGCACGTCGGCACGCACGTCGATGTTCATGGTGGTGATGCCCTGGCCCGGCTTGAACGTGCACGTGGCCTGGACCTCGAGGCCCGCCGGCGGGTGGCCCCGGCTGCTGAGCTCGTTGGAGAGGGCCATGCAGAAGCAGGCGGCGTGGGCGGCGGCGATCAGCTCCTCGGGGCTCGTCTTGCCCCCCGGGTCCTCGGTGCGCGACGCCCACGTGACGCCGGCGTCGGTGAACAGCCCGGTCGTCCCCGCCGATACCGTGCCGCTCCCGCTGAACAGATCCCCCTGCCAGACGGCACTCGCTGTCCGGTCGGCCATGTGGCGCCTCCTGAGATGTGGTGGGAACCCACCCTATTCGGGGCAGAACGTCCACCATGCCCGAAGGTCGTCTGCTCCACCGGCTGGCACGCGACCAGGCCGAGCTCGCCGGCGGGGCGGTGCAGGTGACGTCGCCCCAGGGCCGTTTCGACGCCGGCGCCGGCGTCCTCGCCGGCCGGCGCCTGACCGCAGTGGAGGCGTACGGGAAACACCTCCTCCACCGCTTCGAGGGTGACGCGGGGCTCCATAGCCATCTCGGTATGCAGGGCATGTGATCCGCCTGGTCGCCGACCGGCCGGCCCGACCCCACATCCGCGTCCGGCTGGCCACCGTCGACGTGGCGTGGTGGGACCTCATCGCCCCGGCCACCTGCCAGCAGACGGACGGCGCCGGCTGGGACCAGCCGGTGGCGTCGCCGGGCCCCGCCCGCCGGCGCACGATCGGTTCGACCGAATGGGCTGAGCGAAGCGAGCCGACGAGGTCGAGGCACTAGATGCAGACGTTCCTGCCCTACGCCGAGTTCGAGCGGTGCGCCGCCGTCCTGGACCCGCGCCGGCTGGGCAAGCAGCGCGTCGAGGTGCTCCAGATCATGCGGGCCATCACCGTGCCCGGCTACGGCTGGCGCCACCACCCCGCGGCCAAGCAGTGGAAGGGCTACGAGGAGGCGCTGGCGTCCTACGGGGTCGCCATCTGCAGGGAGTGGTGCCGGCGTGGCCACGCCGACACCTGCGAACTCAAGATCCGTGACGAGCTGGCCCGGCTCGGCATCTCCACCGTCAGAGGCCAGCCCGAACTGGCCGACGCCGGGGCGTTGCCGCCGTGGTTAGGCGACGAGGCGTTTCACCGCAGCCACCGGTCGTCCCTGCTCAACAAGGACCCCGAGTGGTACGGCGACGTCTTCACCGACGTCCCGCCCGACTTGCCCTATGTGTGGCCGAGCAAGGCTCAGTAGCGGGTCGTCTCGTAGGTGCGCACCCTGGTCGACCGGCGCTGCATGGCGAAGACGATCGCCGCCGCACCCAGCGACTGGAGGAAGAAGAAGATCACCGCCGAGGAGACGCCCAGCAGGACGCCCACGATGGAGCCGAGGATCGCCCCCCCGATGCCGACCAGGATGGTCATCCCGATGCTCATCGGGTTCGGGCCGGGAACGGCGAGACGGCCGAGAGCGCCGAAGATGGCGCCGCTGATGACCAGGCTGATGAGGACCGCGAGAAGGTTCATGGGTTGAGTCTTCCCCGCACGGCCCCCGTCTAACGAGGTTCAGGGGACGGGTTGGCCGGCGTCGGCCATCGCCCTCCGGAGGACGTCCTCGACCAGAGGCACCATCTCCCGGGGCGGGTTGTTGGACATGAACAGGCGGAACTCGACCACCGCCGCGGCAGGGTCCTTGCGGTCCTGGTAGAGGACCATCCCCTTGAAGAAGTGGGCGTCGGGGAAACGGGGGTCGACGGCGATGGCCGCGTCGAGCGACGCCATCGCCTGGTCGGGCAGGCCGGCCCGCTTCAGCAACCAGCCCCGGTACGACAGGGCGGCGACGTCGCGGGGGTTCTCCCGGATCAGCTCGTCGTAGATCTTGAGTGCGTCGGCCGCCTTGCCGGTGCTTTCCAGTTGGAGCGCCTGCTGGAGTCGGCCCGTCGGCGTCTCGGGCAGCGAGCCGGTCATCGGGGCGCCCGGCTGCCGCTCTCCCGAGAACGTGGCCACCGCCCCACCGGCGACGGCGGCGACGAGCACGATCACCCCCAGGGTGACGATCAGGGGCCGCTTGGTCTTGACCGGCGGCCGGGAGTTGGAGCCGCGAGGAGGCTGGGCCCGGGTGCCCCGCTCCAGGGCCCGCAGGACGACGGCGGCCCGGGCCGTGTAGTCGGCGTGGAGCGATTGGTAATCACGCTCCGACAGCTCGCCGGCCGCTCGCTCACGCTCGAGGTCCTGCAGGGACGCCAGGAGGAAGTCCCGCTCCTCCTCCAGCTCCTCCCGGTCGTGGATCGTCACTTCCGCAGTGCCTTCGCCACCAGGGCCTCGTCGTCCTCGGTGGCGGTGCGCCCGGGCCGCACCCGGCGGCGAGCGATGACGAGAACCAACCCGCCGACCGCAGCCACACCGCCCAGCACCGGCAGGACCCACACCGTCCGGTTGCGGGGCTGCAGGAGGATGTCCTCCCCGTAGCGGCTGATCAGGTAGC
>DATLHA010000028.1:0-4202 GCA_035540095.1 Acidimicrobiales bacterium
AGCCGTGAGCGCAGCCGCTCGTAGGTCCCGATGGCCACGTGCCCGCCGTCGAGGGGCAGCAACGGGACGAGGTTGAAGATCCCGATGAAGATGTTCAGCAGGACCAGGAGGTAGACGACGTTGAAGATGCCGCTCTCGGCCGCCTGGCCGGCGATACGGGCCACGCCGACCACCGACACGAATCGCTCGTCGCCACCGCCGGCGGCGGCTGCGTCCTTGTTGTTGGCGTTGGTGAGCTGGCCGGCGTAGTCACGCAGCGAGCTGGGGGAGAAGAACGAGCCCAGGGCCTTGAGCGAGCCGGTGGACAGGTGCCAGATGTCGTCCACGGCCCGGCCCGAGGCGGCGATGGGGCCCATCGTCTCGATGGTGGGCTTGGGCCCCACGCCGATGAAACCTCGGGACGTACCGCCCTCGCCCTCCAGGGCGATGGGGGTGGCGGTGAGGGTGAGGGGGGCTCCGTCGCGCATGACCACGAAGTCGACCGGACGGTTCGGGCTCACCCGGATGATCGGGGGCACGTCCGCCCACTGGCTCACGGTCTGTCCGTCGACGGACACGATGCGGTCGCCGACCTTGAAGCCGGCCTCGACGGCGGGGCTGGCGCCCGTGTCCAGGCGGCTCAGGTTGCCGATGGTGAGGCTCGGCTTCTCGTAGTTGGGCACACCCACCGCGGTAAGGAGGACCACGAGCAGGACGAAGGCCATGACGAAGTGGGTGGCCACGCCGGCCAGCGCCACCAGCATGCGCTTGGGGTAGGAGGCCTGGCGGTAGGTCCGGGGCTCGTCCTCGGGGGCGATGTTGCGCTCGAGGTTGCTCATCCCGATGATCTTCACGTAGCCGCCGAAGGGGATGGCCTTGATGCCGTACTCGGTCTCGCCCTTGCGGATCGACCACAGGCGGGGGCCGAAGCCGAAGAAGAACTCGGTGGCCTTCATGCCCGACCACTTGGCGGCGGCGAAGTGGGCCGCTTCGTGGACCATGACCACGGCGGCGATGGCCAGGCAGAAGCCGACGACCGCAAAGGTGCCGGTCATCAGGGAAAGGGTGATGCCGCCGGCCATGATGCCGGCCAGCATGAGGAGCTTGCGCCTCTCGGCGCGATGCACATCAGGGTCGGGGGTCACCGTCTCGTCCGTCGTCAGGGTTGAGCTGGTCTGGGTCAAGCTGCTGCGCTCCGTTCTACGACCCGCCTTGCCTGTTCCCGCGCTCGCCGGTCTGCGTCAAGCACAACGTCAACGCTCACCGGGTTCGTTCCATGATGCCGCAACAGCGTCTCTTTGCATACATCTGCGATGGATTTCCACGAAATCCTTCCTTCCAGGAAGGCGGCGACCGCAATCTCGTTGGCGGCGTTGAGCCAGGCCGGCGCCGTCCCTCCCTCCCGGCCGGCCTCATAAGCCAGATCCAGGCATGGGAAGGCCCCGCGGTCGGGGGGCTCGAAGTCCAGCCGGCCGACGGCCGACCAGTCCAGGGCGCCGAAGGCCACCTCGCCCCGATCGGGATAGGCCAGGGCGTAGGAGATTGGCAGGCGCATGTCCGGGCGGGACAGCTGGGCGACGGTGGACCCGTCGGTGAACTCCACCATGGAGTGGACGATGGACTGGGGGTGCACGACCACGTCGATGCGGTCGTAGGCCGCCCCGAACAGCTCGTGGGCCTCGATCACCTCGAGTCCCTTGTTCATCAGCGTGGATGAGTCCACGGTGATCTTCGGGCCCATGGACCACGTTGGATGAGCCAGGGCATCGGCCACGGTGACCGAGGCCAGATCGGAGGCCGTCCAACCTCGGAAGGGCCCGCCGCTGGCGGTGAGGACGATGCGGGCGACGCGCTCGAGGTTCGGGAGGCCGACTGTGCTTGCCGGGCCGGCGGAGCCGGCCAAGCACTGGTGGACGGCGGCGTGCTCGGAGTCGACGGGAAGGATCTCCGCCCCCGGCGTGGCCCGGGCCCGCTGCACGACGGGCCCGCCGGCGATCAGGGACTCCTTGTTGGCCAGGCCCAGGCGCCGGCCCGCCTCCAGGGCGGCCAGGGTGACGGGCAGGCCGGCGAAGCCGACCACCCCGTTGACCACGACCTCGGCCTCGGTGGCGATGGCGGCCAGGGCGTCGGGCCCCGCCCACACCTCGGTGCCTCTGGGCACCCTGGCCTCGAGGTCAGCGGCGAGCGACCCGTCGGCGATGGCCACCCGCTCGGGACGCACGGCGTGGGCCTGGGTGACCAGCAGGTCCACCGAGGTGGCCGCCCCCAAGGCGACGATGCGGTAACGGCCGGGCTCGGCCGCCACCACCTCCAGGGTCTGGGTCCCGATCGAGCCCGTGGACCCGACGACGCTGATCGTCCTCAATAAGGGATGTCGAGCAGGACGGTGAGGTAAAAGGTCGCCGGGATGACGAACAGCAGGGCGTCGATCCGGTCCAGCACGCCGCCGTGGCCGGGCAGCAGCTTGCCCATGTCCTTCACGCCCAGGTCCCGCTTGATCATCGACTCGCACAGGTCGCCCAGGGGGGCGGCGATGGCGACGACCACGCCGAGCCAGAACGCCTTGCCGGCGTCCCACGGGCCGATACGGCTGACGATCAGCAGGGCGACGAACACCGACGCCAGCACCCCACCCACCAGGCCTTCGAAGGTCTTGTTCGGTGACAGCTCCGGCGCGAGTGGCGTCTTGCCCCAGAACCTGCCCACCAGGTAGGCCCCGATGTCGTGGGCTGCGGTGACGATCACCGCCCCCAACAGGATGCCGACGCCGAGCTCGTCGGGGTAGCCCAGCAACACGGCGGCGAAGCTGCCCAGGAACCCGACGTAGAGGAAGGCGAACAGCGTCACCGCGATGTTCATGGTGGGCTTGGCGTGGACCACGCCGGCGAGGTACCAGAGAAAGCTGAAGATCACCATCAGGGTGAGCACCAGCGGGAAGGCGACGAGGCCGTAGTTGTAGGCGGCCAGCACCATCGACGCGCACCCCACCAGGCCGAGCAGGGTGGCGGGCTGGTACCCACGGGTCCGCAGGGCCTGGAACATCTCGGCGCCGGCCATGGTGACCGCCGCTGCGACCAGCAGGACCAGGGCGGTGGAGCCGATCGCCGTCGCCGCCAGGAGCACGCCGGCGGCGATGACCCCGGTCACCACCCGGGTGGACAGGTCGGTGCCGCTACCGCCACCGCCCCCGGGGCCGCCGAGGCCCATGGGGTCGCCGGAGGGGCCATCGGGGCCCGGGGCCCCGGGCCGGCCGCGGCGGGCCGCCGGGCGGGTCTGGGTGGCCGTGCCCCGGGCGCCACGCGCCCCGGTGACCGGAGGCGGCGGCGGGGCCGCTACTGGCGCGTCGTCGAAGGCGAAGAGGTCGCCCTCGGCGCCGGCCTCCGGCTGGTCGCGCAAGGCGCCCAAACGGGCCTCCCGGTCGTCGAGCACGGTGTCGGAGAAGTCGGCACCCTCCCAGTCGGCCGGCTGGTCCCGCCAGCGGGGGCCGGTCGACAGCGCCGACCAGGCGCTGAGCTCGTCGTCGGCCGCAGGGGGGGCGGCCGGCGGCGGCGGCGCATCGCCCAGGATGCGGGGCACCTCACCGGTGGGCGGATCGGTCCAGTGGGGCAATGCCATGGTGGACTGGCCTTCCGGAGCCGGAGCCGGCGCCGCCGGCGCCGGCGCCGGAGACGGTTCGGCACCGGTCCCCGACTCGTCGAAGAACTCCCAGGAACCTGCCTCTCCTTCGCCCACCGGCCTCCTTCCACTGCGGGGGCCGGTTAGCCGGTCCCAGTCCGATTGGGGCGACGCCAGCCCCGGCGATGGTGCGCCGACGCGACGCCCTGCCCCCGGCGACGGGCCGACGTTGCCGCCCAACCCCGACGCCACCGCCCATTCACCCGAGGTCGGGTCGGAGGTCAGCGGGCGGTCGCGGCTGATCTCCCGGAGCTGGCCGGACGGGGGCGGCTGCGAGGCCGGGCCCGCCGGCTCTGCGCCCGCCGACTCGGCCTCCGCCTTGGCGGCGGCGGCGACCAGCTCCTCGAACCGGCCCGGTGGGGCGGTGGCCACGACCGGGGGGTCCCAGAAGGCGCTGGGGTCATCCGCGCCCAGCGGCCGGGACTCGAACGCCGTCGCCCACCCGGGCTCGGCGGCCGGCGGCGGCGGTTCGGGCCGCGGGTCGGGGGCGATCACCGGCGGCTTCTCCACCGCCGAGGGGTCGGTGCCGGGAAAGCGCAAGGGAGGGT
>DATLHA010000029.1:0-28270 GCA_035540095.1 Acidimicrobiales bacterium
GTGGGGGCGGGCGCCCTCCCCGGCCGATCCTCGGTGACCACGGCCCCGTGCTGGATGGCGGCGTCGCCGACCCCCGCCCCAACCCGATTGTGCGGGACCACCGCGATAAGGCGGAGCCCGTGGTGCGGGACCACCGCACGCAGCCCGTGGTGCGGGACCACCGCACAGGGTCCTGAGCCCCCATGCGGTCCGGCCGAGCCGCCGTCTCCCGAGACGGCGGCTTCGGCGCGTTCGCTGGTTCAGGAAGGCATGCGCCGGCAGGCCACCGGTGGTCGGCCGGCGAGGAGCCGGACGCGCTGGCGGGCGTCGAAGGAGGCCCCGGCCTCGGCACACGCTGCGTCCACCACCAGCACGTCGATGCGGACAACGGCGCCATCGTCCGCCGCCGCCCAGATCGCCCCGTCGGCCGCGCCGGCGAGGTGCCTGATCGCCGAGCCCGCCACCGCCAGCGCCGGGCCGAGGGAGGCGCCCGAGGTGGCGTCCCAGAGGTGCACGTGGCCGTCGCCGGTGCTGACTGCGACAGCGCCCGTGCCGGCCTGGGCCACAGCCAGTGCCCCGGCCGTGTGGGCGCCCAGCTCGTGGGCCCGCCGTGGCAGCCGGTCGCGGCCCTCCGACCAGAGGGTGAGCGTCTCGTCCCCGCCCGCCACCGCAATGACGTCGCCGCCGTCGACCAGGGCCACCCCCCACACCGCGTCGTCGGTCACCTCGACCGGGTCGCCGATCGAACGGCCTGCGCCGGTCCAGCGCAGCACCTGGCCGCCCTCGGTCGACCCGGCAATCGTGTCGCCGTCCGAGGACGCGGCCAGTGAGGTCACCGGCGCCGGTAGCGGCCCCAGCGCCGGACCTCGGGACTGCAGCCCGGAGGGATCCCAGCGCCGCACGTTGCGGTCGGCTCCGCCGCTCACCACCCGGCCACCCGCCACCGCCAGGGCGGTGATCGCGCCGTCGTGGGCGCGCTCCCGCTCCCCCGCGACGCGTCCCGTCCCGAGGTCCCACACCCGCAAGGTCCCGGCCGAGTCGCCGGTCACCAGCCGGTCGTCGCCGGCGAAGGCGACACTCGTCACGTCGCCGGCATGGCCGTCGAAGCGGGACCGCTCGACACCCGTCACCGCGTCGAGAAGCCGCACGGTGCCGCCGGCGGTACCCAGGGCGAGGGCGCTGCCGTCGGGCGCCACGGCCATCGACGCCGGCCTGGCGTCGAGCCCGGCCACACGGCGGACCGGGTGGGGGCGGGGGCGGCCCGACCAGACCTGGAGGGTGCGGTCGTCGGAGAGCGAGACGAGTGAGAGCCCGTCGGCCGAGCGGGCGGCGGCGATCACCCGCGCCCGATGGACAGGCCCGTTCCGGAGCACGATCCGGCGCTCGGCGACCGACCAGGAGTAGAGGGCGCCGTCGGCGCCGCCGAGAGTAACCACGCCGTCGGCGGGGTCGACGGTCACGCCCCGCACGCCGCTCGGCACGCCGGAGGCGTCGTCGTCGAAGGGCCCGCCCCGGGCGGGCGCCCCGGTGTCGAGGCTCCACAGCCGCGCCGTGCCGTCGCTGGAGACGGTCAGGAAGGTCCCTTCACCGGCGGCGGTCGGCTCCGGCGGCAGCGTGACCAGCTCCCAGATGTCGCTGGTGTGGGCGTCGACCGGCGCGAAGCGGGGCTGGCGGGAGGGCAGCGACCAGGCGTGCACCTGGCCCCGGCCCGAGCCGGCCAGCACCGTGCTCCCGTCCGAGGAGAACGCGACCGACAGCAGCTCCCCGGCACCGGGCGCGAGCGGTTCGCCGAGGAGCGCCCCCGTGGCCGCGTCCACCAGCCACACCTCCCCCGCACCGGTCGTGGCCGCCACCACGGCGCCGTCCGGCGCGGCGGCGACCGACCACACGATGGCGCCCGGTTCGGCGAGCACCGTCCCCGTGCTGTCCGACCGGCCGTCGGCCGGCCACCGCCAGAGCCGCCGGTCGAGCCCGGCTGCCACGAGCCACCGGCCGTCGGCGGTGAAGGCGAGCCCCTGCACTCCCCGGCCCGGCCCGGCGTACGTGGCCACCTGCTCGCGCTGAGCCAGGTCCCACACCGCGACCATGCCGTCGCGCTTGCCGGTGGCCGCTCGGTCCCCGTGCGGGCTCACCGCCAGGGCCACCGCGTCTCCCACGGGCACGGGGTCGCCGTACGGCGCCAGCGTGCGGCCCGCCAGGGCCAGGCGGCTCACCACGAGCGCCCGTCGAGCCTCGGCCAGCGGAGGGACGACGCGGGCCGTGGCCTCGGCGGCGAGCACCGTCGCCAGATACGGGTTGGCCGAGCTCAGATCGACCGCGGCCGCGGCGAGGCCGCGCGCCAGCTGCTCGGATGCCAACGCGTTGGCCGCCCGGGCGGCCCGGGTGGCCTGGCGGGACCGGAGCAGGGCTGCGCCGGCGACGGCCGAGGTGACCACGGCGAGGACGGTGAGGCTGGAAAGGGCGACGACCGCCCGCCGCCGGCGCCGGGCCGCACGCCGGGTGCGGGCCGCGGCGGCGGCGTGTTCGGCGTCCCGGGCCGTGGTGGCCGCGGCGAGGAAAGCGCCGGCCGGCTCGCCCACCGCGCCCTCCTGGCGGGCCTGCCACTCGAGAGCGGTGGCCAGCGGCAGCCCCCGGTACAGCAGGTCGGGATGCCGTCCCTGACGCTCCCACTCCCGGGCCGAGTCCTCGATGCGCGCGCCGGCCCGGAGCTCGTCGCGGCTCTCGTCCACCCACCGGGCCAGGCGGGCCCACGTCCGCAACAGGGCCTCGTGGGCCAGCTCGACGCCCTGGTCGCCCACGGTCAGGAGCCGGCTGTTGGCGAAGCGGTCCAGCACCCGCCGGGTCGTCACGTCGTCTCCGACCTCGGCCCAGCTGAGGACCCGCTTGGTGTCGGGGCCGCCGTCTCCGGGACGTACGAGTCGAAGCAACAGCCGGCGGGCACAGCGCCGCTCATCGCCGGCGAGCTGGTCCCACACGTGGTCGCCGGTGTGGCCGATGGCGCCGGCGACGCCCCCCGCCGCCTCGTACCCGGCGACGGTGAGCACGTCCCCGTCACGGCGCAGCCACGTCTCCACCAGGGCGTGCGCTACCAAGGGGAGCGCGCCGGCGTCGCCACCGCCGTCGACCAGGACCCGGTCGACCAGGCCCTCCTGAAGGTGGAGGCCCACCCGGCGGGCGGGGCCGGTGATGGCCTCCCGGAGCTGGGTGGGCGACATGGGGCCCACCAGCACGTGGTTGTCGTTGATCGCCTCGGCCAGCCAAGGGTGGGCGGCGCAGACGCCGTAGAAGTCGGCCCGGACGACCAGCGCCACCCGCGCCGGCGACGGTGCGCCGCGGGCGAGGGCGGCGAGGGCCCGCAGGAACGCGCCGCGCTCCGCGGGATCCGTGCAGACGGTGAACAGCTCCTCGAACTGGTCTATGACCACGAGAACCGTCGGCGACACGTGGTGGCGGATCGACTCGGGGTCGCGCCGGAGCACGTCGCCGGGCGGCAGCCCGGTCACGCCCGCTCCCGCGAGGTGGCCGGCGAGCGCCGACAGCGGCCGGGCGCCCGGGGTGAACACGCTCACCTGCCACTGGGCGCTGCCCGGGAGGGCGCCACCGCGCAGCGCCGGCAGCAGCCCGGCCCGTACGAGCGACGACTTGCCGCAGCCCGACGGCCCGCCGACCACCAGGACGGCCCGCCCCTGGATCCGGCTCACGAGCTGGTCCACGAGCTCGCCCCGGCCGAAGAACAGCGGGGCGTCGTCGGGCTGGAACGCGGCCAACCCCTTGTACGGGAGCACCACGGTGGGCGTGGCAGTGGCGGGACGCGCTGCCGGCTGCGTGTGGTCGCCGCCGGAAGCGTCGGCCACGGTGTCGAGGACCGCCCGGGCCCATCCGCCCATCGACGCGAAGCGGGCCCCGGGATCGGCGGCCAAGCCCTGGGCGAGAACCGCGCGCCACGCCGGCGGGACCCCCAGGAGCTTCACCGGCAGCTCGTCGGCGCGGGGTGGCACCTCGCCGGTGACCAGCAACCAGAGCAGCGCAGTGGCTGCGTACACGTCCGTACGAGCGTCGACGGACGCGCCCACCTCGACCTGCTCCGGCGCCTGGTACCGAGGGGTACCGCCGACCATGGTCGGCCCGTAGGAGCTGGCGAGCTGGTCCTTGGCCAGGCCGAGGTCGCCGATCACCAGGTACTCGCCGTCCTCGAGGAGCGGGCGGGGACAGCCCTGTCGCGACGCGGCCGCCGAGGGCGCATCTCGCATCACGAGTAGGTTGGCCGGCTTGATGTCCCGGTGGATGACCCCGGCGGCGTGGAGGGCGCCGAGCCCCTCGGCCAAGGTCCTCACGACGGCTCGCAAGCCGGCGGGATCGGCGGGGAGCGCGGCTCCCCGCAACCGGTCCGAGAGCACACCCCCTTCGGCCAGGTCCATCACCAGGAAGGGGCGGCCGTCGTCTGTCTCGCCCACGTCGTGGACGGTGACGACCGCCGGGTGGCGCACCCGGCGCAGCAGGCGTGCCTCGCGCACGAACCGCTCCCGGATCTCAGCGTTCAGCGCATGGCTGCGGGCGAGGATCTTGAGGGCCACGTCGGCGTCGAGGCTCTCGTCGCGGGCTTGCACGACCTCGGCGAAGCCTCCCACCCCGAGCAGCCGACCCACCACGTAACGGCCCACCCGGGGCGGGAGGTTGAGCGGCGGGGGAGGCAAGGGGTGGACCAGGCGGCGCCGGTCAGGTCACAGGAGGTCGCTCACGTCACGGCAGTCCACGATGCTGGGGTCGATCACGTTGTGGTTGCGATCGCCTGCGGTGACGCAAAGCCTCGTCGAGCCCTGCCTGACCTTGACCGAGACCTCGTCGGAGGTGGTGTAGGGGTTGTCGTCGGTCGGCACCCAGTTGCCCTGTTGCACGCGGAAGCGGGGTTCCGCATCGTCGCTGACCTGCTCGGCGGTGTAGGTGTCCCAGAACACGTGGAAGTGGTTGCGGGCCAGGTCGGCGTCGAAGTTGGCGTCGAAGGTCAGCTGTACCTCGCCGCCGGCGCCAGTGGCCGAGGTGATGGTCGCTCTGCAGCCGTCGGCAGGGCACGCGTTGGGCGGCCGCGACCGCTCGGCCTCGCCGGTCGCTGCGCCGTCGCCGTCGCCGCCGCAGGAGACCAACAAGGCCGCCGCTAGCAGCGGGCAGAGCACCACGAGCCGCCGACGAAAACGACCAGTCACCACCTCACCCCTCCGTTGCCCGCGCAGCATAGTCCCCTCAGGCGAGCGCAGGCGGGGCCCGCTCCGGCCCGCTCAGGGACGTTCGGCCAGCGCGGCCCTGAGGAGGTCGCGGGCCTTGGCCAGGCGGGAGCGGACGGTGCCGACGGGCACACCCAGGCGTCGGGCGATGCCGTGGTAGTCGAGATTGTCGTATAGCTGCAGCCGCAGGGTTTCCCGGTAGGGCTCGGCCAGCGTGTCCACGAGCGCCTCGATCGTCAGCCGGCCGGCCACCACCGAGCTGAAGCGGGCAGCCGTCGCCGGCAGCTCCTCCACCGGCTCGTCCTGGCGCCGGCGCACCGCCATGAGAGCCTCGTTGCGGGCCACCGTGTGCAGCCAGGTGCGGAACCTGGCCCGCCCCTCGAACGAACCGATGCGACGTTCGACGGTGACGAGCGTCGCCTGAGCGGCGTCGTCCACCAGCGCCGAGTCGAGGATGACCGAGGTGATGGCTGGGCGGGCCAGGCCCAGGCGGTGCACGATCTCGAGCACGAGCTCCGTGGCCCCGTCGTCGCCCGCCGCGGCCCGTGCGGCCAGGTCGTCGAGCACCACGTCGAGAGTTCCGTCACGGCTGGCCCAGCCGAGGGCGGCCACTTCGAGGAGCCGGGCCCATGCCGCGCCGCCGGTCAGGGCGGCGGTGACGAGGCCGCGGAGCTCCTCGGGATGGCGATCGCCGCCCCCCGAACCGGGTTCCTCCGAGGTCACGGGACCGGAGGCTACGCCAGCAGTTCGGCCTACGGCGTGCTCAGCGGGTGGGCGCCCGGTCGAAACGGCTCACCGTCTCGACATGATGGTGGCGGGGAACGCGTCGGACGAGAGCCACCGAGACGAGTCGGGCGCGTCGCTGGATTCGGGGTGGGCTACGAGGCGACGATCGGGACCGTGGCGAGGTAGGCACCGACAAGGAGCACCCCTTCCCATCTCGTGAGCCGGCGAGAGGTGATCATGAGAATGGCGACGACGAGGGCCACGGCGACCGCGATCCATGCCGCGGCGACCAATCCCTGCGGAACCAGGCCTGGGCCGATGAGACCGGTGATTCCGCCAATCGCCAAGCTGTTGAAGACGTTGGAGCCGAGGACGTTCCCTATGGCAAGGTCGGGATCACCGCGGCGCGTCGCCTGGATGCCCGTGACCACTTCGGGCAGCGAGGTCCCCAGGGCGACAAGAGTGAAGCCGACGAGTCCCTCGTCCAGGCCGGCCTGGTCTGCCAGCGACCGGGCTCCGGAGACGAGGAGCTGGGCGCCGACGATGGTGCCCAACAGCCCCCCGGCGGCCTCGAGCGCCAGCCGACGCGGTGATCGGCGCCCGTCCCCCCCAAGTTCCTCCTTCACGTCATCTGGGAGCGGAGGGTCTGATCCCCGGGCGCCCCGGAGGGTCACAGCCGCTACGGCGCTGAAGCCTGCGAGGAGCGCGAGGGCCGACCAGCGGGAGAATCGCGAGAGGCAGATGGCAAGGGCTCCCATGCCGGCGAGCATGAGCGGAAGCTCCCGCCGCAGGACCCCGCCGGCGACGGCGGGAGCGGCGAGGACGGCCACGATGCCAAGGACAAGGGTCACGTTGGCAACGTTGGAACCGACGATGTTGCCTACCGCGATCCCGCGTGCGCCGTCGGCTGCCGCCAGCGCCGATGCGAGCAGCTCGGGCGCCGAGGTACCGAAGCCGATGATGACGGCGCCGACCACCACGGCCGGGACCTTCAGGTGGACCGCGAGCCCTGCTGCGCCCTTCACGAGCCGCCCGCTGGCGACGATGAGGAGCACGAATCCCGCTGCGGCGGCGAGGAAGGCTGCGCTCACGTCGGTCGACACGCCGAGGCAGCATTATCGGACTTCATCTCGCTAGTTTCTCCGCAGCGGCGGTGCCGGGGAGGTAACCTCACCTCGGCGCCCTCTATGTGTGGCGGCGCGCCGATGGGGACGACGTCGCCGTAGACGAGGTCGACGGCGATCTCGCCTCGCTCCTGCCGAAGGAATCGGTCGGTGCGCATGCACCTGGAGCGACGAAGAAGCTTTCGGCAAGCAATACCAAGGAGACCAGCCATGAGCCTCCGACGCCTCGTATCGCCGCTGTTGGTGGCCTGGCTGGTGGCTCTCGGCGTCGCCGGATGCAGGACCGAGGAAGACCGGGATTCCGGGCCCGGGTCCCCTGCGCCGACGACGATTGCGCCGCCCGCACCCGACCCAACAGTCACCGCGCCGCCGCCGCGGGACCTGTCCCCGTTCGTACCGCTCGAAGGAATCACGACGGTGCTGCAGTACGGCGAGTTCGGACAGGGTCTCCCGCTATGGCAAGAGAGGGTCCCGGGGATCGAAGACGTCCGCATCCGCTCGACGGCAGATGGGACTGACCAGCCGGCGCTATGGCTCGCGCCCGGCGATCAGCGTCCGGCCCCCCTCCTCGTCGTTCTCCACTCTTGGAGCACTGCCTACATGCAGCACAGCAACATCCCTTTCGGGGTGTGGGCGGATCGAAACGGCTGGGCGATGGTCGCCCCCAACTTCCGGGGCGTCAACGCCGGCCCGCAGGCCACTGGGTCCGATCTTGCCGTCCAAGACGTCATCGATGCCGTCGACTTCGCCGTCGCGCAGGGCGGGGTGGATAGGGATCGGGTATTTCTGATCGGCTATTCCGGTGGGGGGATGATGTCGCTCCTCGTCGCCGGTCGTCACCCCGACCGCTTCCGCGGGGCGGTCAGCTGGGTTCCCGTCTACGACCTGGTCGACTGGTACGGCTACGTCCGGGCTCACAATCCCCAAGCCGCCTACGGCGAGCAGATCATTGCCTCCTGCGGCGGCGATCCGACATCGACGCCCGAGGCCCGCCAGGCCTGTCAACACCGGAGTCCCGCAGCGCATGTGCGTGGCGCCGCCGAGGCGAACATGCCCGTCTACGTCGGGCACGGTGTCGGCGACCGCATCGTCCCACCCGACTACGGCGTGCGCGCGTTCAATGACCTGGCCGAGCCTGGCGACCGGCTCGGCGGAGCCGTGAGCGAAGCACTACGGCAGAACAGCGTGCCGGAGGATCTCGACGGCTCAGTGACAGCCCCGACCTACTTCGAAGCTGGCGAGCCCGACGTCTTCGTGTCACGGGCTTCGGGCCCCGTGACGCTGGTGCTCTTCGACGGCCAGCACGACATGGTCTACAACCCCGGACTCGCATGGGCCCACCGCATCGCCGCGTCGCGGTGATTCGGACGTGGACACGAACTGGCTGGTTGAGAAGCACCGTCGAATGGCGACGGCAGCCGCTTCCGGGAGAAGCGATCTTCGGGGAACACCCCGACGGGGTCCGACGGGTCCCGCGATGTGAGACGCGGTGGTAGTCGCGGCCGGACGTGCGAACCCGAAGGTCACGCGCCTGGTGCGCTTGACGAGATCGTTGGCCGCGACGGCACGGCATCCCACGAGCCGGCGCCCGGAGAGGTCAAGCGGCCCCGGTTCCAGGGACCTGTACGTCGAAAGGACCGGGCTGCCCGCCGCGAGTATCGGGCTTGACCGGTAGGGCGATGGAGGCCCGGGAAGTCCATGCATGACGGCGAGCAACCGGGCCGGATCGACGGGCGAGCACAGTCGGCGATTCTGATGCGGTCCGGCCGTTCCCTGTATCACTCCCCGCGACGCAGGTACTTCTTGATGCAGTGGACCACACCTTGGCGCTGGGCGAAGGGGTTGAAGTCGCCGAGCAGGTGGACCTCGAAGCCGAGCCGCTCCCACAGCGCCCTCATCTCCTCGTCGACCGGTTCGAGGTCTTCGTTCGGGAAGTGGCCGTAGGTCGGCAGGTACACGTGGCGCCCGATGCCCCCGCCGTTCTCGACCAGGCAGTTGTTCCAGGTGACGTGGTGCCAGGTCCGCACCCGCGCGACGTCCTTCTCCCTCGCCCCGGCGCCGACGAGGTCCTTGACCGCCGGGAGCAGCGACTCGTTCCCCGGCTGGTTGGCCATCAGGCGGAGCTCGACCACGGTGAACGAGGGGCCGATCTCCGGCCGGTGGACGAGGGGGTTCCGCTCCACCCGCATGCCGGCGGCGGCCAGCTGGGCGGCGATGGAGTCGTAGACGTCGTCGAGGGCGAAGGGCGACCGTGAGCCCGTCAGCTCGGCACCGAGCGCCGGGCTGCCCACCAGCACCTGGAAGCGCTGGCCGGCACCGGCGCCGACGAGGGTGATGAACATGTCGATGTGGAAGATGGGTTGGAATGTGCCGACGCCGTCGCCGGCGATGTCGAGGAAGTACGTGTCGTCCTCTCGGGTGCCGTAGAACTCCCGCAGCGGGATCGGCCGCTCGGTGCCGACAACCAGCAGCTCCCGGCCGGCGTCGAGGTAGTCGGCGAAGAGCCGGGTCACGAAGGCCGGCGCGGTCGTCCCCGGCGGGATGGTCACCGGCGCGTTGCGGCCTTCGACGAGGGCCACGCTGTCGGCGAAGTAGTCCTTGCCCAGCAGCCAGAAGCGGTCGCCGATCAGGCAGTTCCCACCCTGGAAGATGAGCGGGGCCTGGGCGGACCGGAGGCTGACGTGCTCCTGCACCGACTCCGAGACCAGGGCGTCGCCGGCCCGGGGGAACTCCCAGGGCTCCATCAGGTACGACGTCCCGTCCTCGGTGTCGAGGAGGGCGACGTAGGCGTCCTCGGCCCAGTCGGTGAAGGTGACGTAGTCGGGCAGGGGCACGTAGGTGACGTTGCCGGCCGGATGCCCGGCGTCGTCGAACCACTCGGCGACGTCGAAGCGCCGGGACTCGTGGTGCACGACGACGAACTTGGTCCCCGGGCGCAGGGCGGCGACGACGGACTTGTAACCGGCGGCCAGCTCGGCGCTGGCAACGCCGTAGGTGGGGAAGGCGAACAGGATCTCCTCGATGGCGCCCTGCCACGAGGACACCAGCGCCGGGTGCCGGAGGCCCGGCTTGGCCACCTGCGCCGCCAGGCGGGGCGCCAGCCGGGCTCGACGCTCATCCTCGGGCGTGGCGTAGACGTCGCCCTCCGTGCGCCGGTACTGCGGCGCATCGGGAACGAGGCGGCGGTACAAGCTCGAAGTGGCCACGGGCCTACCCCCCTTGGTCGGCCGCGATGGTACGCCCGATGCCGGCTCGGGCCCTGCGGGTGGAGGGCGCACTCGTCCCCGGTCCTCCTGTCCGTCTCTAACCTTGGCCGCCCATCCGGGAGCGGACGTCGCCCCACCGGATGGGTAGATCCTCGGCGGCGACGGTCCAGAAGAGGAACGCCGGCCTCTGCATGTTCGGGCGGATGGCCGCCATGGAGGAGGCGTGGGGGTCCTGGCCCACGAACTCCTCGATGACGGCCTGGCTGGTCCACGCCGAGACGGTCCAGAACGTCTTTCCGAGGAGATGGGCGTCCAGGGAATAGCCGACGAGGCCTTCGGCGCCCGCCAGCTGGCCGCGGATGCGCATCGTCCATCTGAGGAAGGCGGGGATGTGGCGGTGTGAGCGAAGCGGCAGCCTCGTGGCCACTGCGGTGAGCTCGGCGCCGGGCTCGGCGGTCGTGATGCGGATCCAAGGCAGCGCAGGCATGGCACTGATTCCTTTCGTTCAGAGGCCGACGGCGACGGCGGCGGCCAGGAAGACGAGTTGGATGGCGGCCCGGGGCCCGACGGGGGTGCCGGGGCGCCCGCCGATCGTCGCGGTGGCGTCGAACAGGACGACCTCATTCTCCGCCCCTCCGATGTCCGGGCTCTGTCCTGGAGCGTATGCCCGACGGACATCGCCGGGACACGCCTGGGCCCGACGCTCTGAGCCGTCCGTGAACGTCACGGAGAACGACATCGGAGGTGTCCCAGTGTCTGACTTCCTCTTCCGCCTCGGCCGGCGGACGGCGCGCCATCCCTATCGCACCCTCGGTGTGTGGCTGCTGATCGCAGTGGCCGTCCTCTCCCTGAACGCGTCCTTCGGTGGCGAGGTGGCCAACGACTTCCGGGTGCCCGGCGTCGAAGCCCAAGAGGCACGCGACCTGCTGCAGGAGCGCTTCCCCGCCCAGTCGGGGACCGCCGGCCTGATCGTCTTCCACGTCGCCGAGGGGCGCCTCGACGAGCCGGCCCGCAGAGCGGAGCTCGGTGCCGCCCTCCAGCGATCGCGTACCGGTGACCACGTCACCCTGGTGACCGACCCGTTCGACCCCTCGGGACCGGCGGTGAGCCCCGACGGCCGAACTGCGTTCACCAACGTCCAGTACGACCGCCAGACCCTGGAGCGGGCCAGCTACGACCAGGCCGTGTCCGCCGTCGAACCGACGCGGGCGGCGGGGATCCAGACTGAAATCTCCGGGTCAATCGCCAGCGCCGCCGACGCCGTCGAGGGGCGGGAGGGCATCGGCCTCGTCGTGGCCATGGTCGTCCTGCTCGTGGCCTTCGGCTCCGTCATCGCCATGGGCATCCCCATCGGCACCGCGGTGCTGGGCCTCGCCGTCGGTCTCGGAGGCGTCGGCATCCTCGCCGGTCTGACCTCGGTTCCCGAGGTGTCACCCATGCTGGCCGCCATGATCGGCCTCGGGGTGGGCATCGACTACGCCCTGCTCGTCGTCACCCGGCACCGCCGGCACCTGCACGAAGGCATGAGCGTCCCCGACGCCGCCGGCCGGGCCAACGCCACCGCCGGCCAGTCGGTGCTCTTCGCGGGCACGACCGTGGTCATCGCCCTGGTGGGGCTGCCGCTGGCAGACATTTCATCGATCACGACCATGGGGGCGGCGGTGGCCATCGTGGTCCTCGTGGCCATGGCAATGGCCGTCACCATGCTGCCGGCGTTGCTGGGCATCGCCGGCACGAAGATCGACCGGTTGTCGATCCGGCGGCGGAACAGCGGGCGAACGGCCGCGGCGGACGAGACCGTTTCCGGGCGGTGGGCCTCCCACGTCGGCCGCCGGCCATGGCGCTACGCCGCCGTCAGCCTCGCCGCCCTCCTGGCCCTCTCCGTGCCCGTCACCCAGCTGCGCATCGGCTGGGCCGACGACGGCAACGCGCCCGCCTCGACGACCCAGCGCAAGAGCTACGACCTCCTGGCCGATGCCTTCGGGAAGGGCTTCAGCGGGCCGCTGACCATCGTCGTCGACAGCGCCGGCACCACCTCCGCGCGCGCGGTCGAGCGGGTGCGGGCCGCGCTGTCGAGTGACCCGGGCATCGCCTCGGTCAGCCCTCCCCGGTTCAGCGCCGGCGGCGGCACCGCGGTCGTCCTGGCCACGCCGACGTCGTCGCCCCAGGAAGCGGCCACGTCGGACCTGGTGAATCGCCTGCGGGCCGAGGTGCTGCCCGGCACCCTCGCCGGCACCGGATCGACCGCTCTCGTCACCGGCCAGACCGCCTTCTTCGAGGACATCTCCCAGAAGCTGACCGACCGGCTCCCGATCTTCATCGCTGCGGTCGTGGCCCTGTCGTTCCTGCTCCTCATGATGGTCTTCCGGTCCATCCTCGTCCCGCTCAAGGCCGCAATCATGAACCTGCTCTCCATCGGCGCCGCCTACGGCGTGGTCGTGGCCATCTTCCAGTGGGGATGGGGCAAGGGACTGGTCGGGCTGCAGGACACCATCCCGGTGAACCCGTTCGTGCCGCTCATCATGTTCGCCATCTTGTTCGGGCTGTCCATGGACTACGAGGTGTTCCTGCTCAGCCGGATCAGGGAGGAGTACGTGCGAACCGGAGACAGCCACACCAGCGTGGTCGAGGGCCTGCGGTCGACGGCCCGGGTGATCACCTCGGCCGCCCTCATCATGATCAGCATCTTCGTGGCCTTCGTGAGCAGCGCCGACGTCATGCTGAAGATGTTCGGGGTCGGTCTGGCCACCGCCGTCTTCCTCGACGCCACCTTGGTCCGGATGGTGCTGGTGCCGTCGACGATGAGCCTCCTGGGCAAGGCCAACTGGTGGCTGCCCCGCTCGCTGGACCGTGTGCTGCCCAAGCTCGATCTCGAGGGCACGGGTACCACCCCTCTTCGGTCCGACGAGCACGAGCGGGTGCCCGTCTCCGTCTGACCGATCCACCCCCGACGCCGCCGCCGGCATCCCGACGGCGGCGTCGGCGTCGTACCCTCTGCCTCGTGGAGGTCCGGCTTCTCGGCCCGCTGGAGGTGACGGCGGACGACGGCACGGCGGTCAGCCTCCGCGGCCAGAAGCTGCGGGCGCTGACTGCGGTCCTGGCGCTCGACGCCGGCCACGTCGTGAGCACCGACCGGCTCGTCGAATGCCTCTACGGCGACCAGCTGCCGCAGCAGTCGGCCAACGCCCTCCACCTTGTCGTCTCGAAGGCTCGGCGGGCGCTGCGGGAGGCCGGCGCCGCCGACGTGCTCGTCACTAACCCTCCCGGCTACGTGCTCGACCTGGACCCCGACCACGTCGACGCCCTGCGGTTCGCCCGTCTGGTGGGCGAAGGTCGCGCCCAGGCGGCGCAGGGGATGTCGAGCCGAGCATCGGACCTGCTGGGACAGGCGCTGGCGTTGTGGCGGGGGGACGCCCTCGCCGACTTCGTCTTCGACGACTTCGCCGCGTCCGAGCGCGCCCGGTTGGGCGAGCTCCGCCGGAGCGCGACCGAGGATCGGATCGAAGCCGACCTCGCCCTCGGCCGCCACATGGACTGCCTCGACGAGCTCCGGGCCATGGTCGCCGCCCATCCGTTCCGGGAGCGGCTCTGGAGCATGCTCATGCTCGCCCTCTACCGCGCCGGACGCCAGGCCGACGCTCTCCGTGCGTTCCAGGACGCCCGTCGGGTGCTCGGTGAGGAGCTCGGCATTCAGCCCGGGCCCGAGCTGCAGCGGTTGGAGGCGGCCATCCTGGCCCAGGACTCCGGGCTCGCCTTCGAGCGAACGGCCGCGGGGGCGTCCGGCCGTTTCCGTCGCGCCGGGCAACCTCGTTCGGCCGCTGACCCCGTGCATCGGCCGGGACGGGGAGGTGACGGCCCTCGAGAAGATCCTCGCCACGTCCCGCCTGGTCACCCTTACCGGCCCCGGCGGCACGGGCAAGACCCGCCTGGCCGTCGAGGTCGGCCTCGAGATCGGCAGCCGGTACGAGGGTGGGGCGTGGATGGTGGACCTCGCCGGGGTGGTGGACGGCGACGGTGTCGTCCCCGCCGTCCGGAGCGGCGTCGGCCTCGATGGCGCCCCGATGACGGCGCCGGGACTGGGTGAGGTGGCCCAGCTCGCCTCCGCCCTCGGCGGGCGGAGCATGCTCGTCATCCTCGACAACTGCGAGCACCTCGTGGGCAAGGCCGCGACCGTCGCCGTCCACCTCCTCCAGCGGTGTCCCGAGCTGACCATGCTGTGCACCAGCAGGGAGCCGCTCGGCGTGCCCGGCGAGCTCGTGTACCCCGTCCCCCGGCTCGTGCCCGAGGTGGCTGCCCGCCTGTTCGTCGAGCGAGCTCTGGCCGGCGCCCCCGATCTCACCTTCGACGAGGCGGCCCTGGCCGCGGTGGACGACATCTGCGCCCGGCTGGACGGGCTGCCGCTGGCCATCGAGCTGGCCGCATCCCGGGCCCGGGCCCTGGACCTCACCCAGATCGCGGCCCGCCTCGGTGACCGCTTCCGCCTCCTCTCCGCCGGTCCCCGTACCGCCGTCGCCCGCCAGCGGACGCTGCGGGCCGTGGTCGACTGGAGCTACGACCTGCTCGACCCGGCTGAGCGGCTGGTCTTCGAGCGGCTGAGCGTCTTCGCCGACGGTGCCACCCTCGAAGCCGCCGAAGCGGTGTGCGCCGGTGAGGGCGTCGAGGAGGCGGTCGTCGCCGAGGTCCTGGCCCGGCTCGTCGACAAGTCGCTGGTCAACGTCGACCGGACCGCCGGCCCGAGCCGGTTCACGATGCTCCAGACCTTGGTCGAATACGGCCGGGACCGCCTGGCGCAGGGCGGTCGCGGTGAAGCGGCATTCCGGCGACTGGCGGCATGGGTCCTCGACCTCTCCCGTCGGGGTGAGCGGCCGCCCGGACGCGAGGCCCCCCTGCCCCTGCGAACGGTGGCGGCGGAGGCCGACAACATCGACGCGGTGCTCGGGTGGGCCGTCGACCACGATCCTGCGCTCGCCTTCGAGGTGGGTGCTCGTCTCGGGTGGTTCTGGCTGGCCACCGGCCGGCTGCACAGCGGCTGGCGGGCGCTGACCCGGTCGCTGGCCCGCCACCCGGCGGTGGACGACGCGGTCCTCGCCCGGGGCCTGGCGTGGGCCGGCTACCTCGGGTCGTTCCTCGGCGACCCTTCGTCCGAGGCACAGCTCGAGGATGCGGTCGTCCGGGCACGGGCGCTGGGCGACCCGCTCACCGCCGGCGTGGTGCTCGGCATTCGGGGCGCCCTCCTGGCCTGGGCCGGGCGTTCGGGAGAGGCGGAGCCCTGGCTGGAGGAGGCGGCGGCATGCCAGCGGGCCGCCGGCAACGTCTGGGGTGAGGCGATCGTCAACGTCCTGCAAGGGACCACGGCCATGACCGAAGGACGGTTCGCCGACGCCGACGCCGTCCTTCGGCACGCCACCGAAGGCCTGAAGGCCACCGGCGACGACTGGGATCTCGGGATGGTCCTCCACCAGCGGGCCGAGCTGGCCCACCGGCGAGGCCGCCCTGACGACGCCGCCGCGGCCGTCGAGGAGATCCACTCCTTCGGCGGGACGATCTCCAACCCCTACTTCGAGGCGACCACCCGGGCCCACCTCACCTTCGCCCGCCTGGCGCAGGGCCGCGTCGAGGAGGCGGTCGCCGCCGGCGAGGCGGCGGTGGCCGCGGCCAGGCGGCAGAGCCACCCCTTCGCCTTGGGGCTGGCCTTTCACGCCCGAGGTGGTGCCGCCCTTGCCGAAGGTCGGGTGGCAGAGGCCGAGGCCGATCTCGCCGCGGCCGCCGGTCACCTCGGGGGCCAGCTGAACCTCCACAACCGGACGCTGTGCCTGAGCGACCTGGGGCGGGCCGCCCAGGCTCGGGGCGATAACGCACTGGCGATCCGGCGCCACGCCGAGGCGGTGCGGACGTCGGCGGCCATGACCGACCCCGTCGTGACCCGTTCGGACCTCCACGGCCTGGCCCTGGCGCTGGTGGTGGCCGGCGAACCGGAGCGGGCCGGCGCCGTCCTCGGTGCGGCCGGCGCCCTGGGCGACGGAGCCGGCGCCACGTGGACCGGGGGCCCTGAGGACGCCCGGTCAGCGGCGGATTCCGTGGCCCGGCAGCTGGGGGAGACCGCCTTGGCAGAGGCCAAGGAGAAAGGCCGACGACTCTCGCCGGGCGAGCTCGTCGCCGGCCTGTAGCCGAGAAGCTCGAGACAGCGCCAGGACAGCCTCGCCGCCCACGTTGGGCCGATGAGCGCTGCCCTCGGCCTCAGCCACCTCCACCTCGGCGTGGCCTACCCGCGGATACCCGGCTCTACCCCACCTCGCGCTCCGGCCTGACTCGAGTCCGGGCGACCGGGCGAACCGGTTCGGGCCCACCCTCTCGGACCCGTCGGGGGCCGAGGCCCTGGTGGGCCGGGTACCGGCCTCGGGCGGCTCACTCGTGCGGCGACGCGTCCCGGCGCCAGGCGTGGTGGAGGTGGTCGTGGCCGACCCGGATGGCAACGTCATCTCGTTCTTGGGTCGCGATTCGACATCAGCCGCATTGATTACACTCCGGGACTGCTAGAGGAGCAGCCAAGCCGGCGGTCGTGAAGGAGGCAGCATGGAACACCGCCGGCCGATGGCTCGAGGGCCGTATGTCGGGAACACGGGCCGGAAACCAGCGGGCGTGGGCCATCCGTCGGACGCCCTCGCCGCCAACCTGCGCGCCTACCGGCTGCTGCGACACCTGACCCAGGACGGTATGGCCGCCCTCATGGCCCAACTCGGTCACGGCTGGGGGCGCTCCACGGTGAGCGCGGTGGAGGGCAAGAGCCGCAACGTGACCGTCGACGAGCTGTTCGGTCTCGCGTTGTGCCTCGGCGTCCCCATCGGCCAGCTGCTCGATCCCGCCGGCCCCGACCGCAGCCGGCGCATGAGCCTCGATGTCGGCCTGCGCGATCCCGACACCGGTCGCCCGGAGCCCGTCGACCCGGCGCTGGCTCGGCAGTGGGCCTCGAGCGAGGCGGTGATCCGGTTGGGCGACGACGGTGCACTCGAGGCGGACTTCCCCGCCGGCGTGCAGGTCGACGCGATCCGCTGATCCTCCGCGCGTTCTCTCATACGCATCGAGGGGTTGATCCGTAGAACAGACAACGGAAACCCCTGAGCCCGTTCCCACAGCTTCGCGGGTCGGCGAATGAAAGAGAGAGAACAATGTCCTTCAAGACAAAGGCGTCCATCGCCGCGCTCGTCGGGGCACTCGCTATGACCGGCGTGGCCTGCGGCGACGACAACTCCAGCAGTTCCAGTGCCTCCGGCGCCACATCGCAGTCGGGCGCCAACAAGGTCACGGCGATCCCCAGCCTCTCCGGGGTGGGCACGTCGGTGAAGATCGACGCCGGCACCGCCGACGCGCTGAAGTCCCTCGGTGTCGCCCTGGCACCGATCGGTAGCGCGGCATTCGACGCGTCGACCTCCACGATCACCTTCCCGATCACCTCGGGATACGCCGAGATTCACAGCGACCTGAGCGTCAAGCCGGGCTACATCCAGGGCTCCATCGCCCACGAGGGCAGCGGCTTCAGCCTCTCCGCCGGCTCCACCAAGGTCGAGCTGAGGGACTTCGTGGTCGACCCCGGCAACTCGATGCTCTACGGCACCGTCGGCGGCACCCCGAAGGTGCCCCTGCTCTTCCTGGACGGCACCGACGTCAAGGTCAGCATGGAGGGCTCTGACGTCGTCCTCCAGGGCACCGTCGCCAAGCTCACCGACACCGCCGCCGGCGCCCTGAACAAGGCGTTCAACGTCTCGGCCCTCAACGCCGGTATCCCCTTGGGCACGGTGCGGCTCCAGGCCAAGGGTGCGGCGACCACCTATGACGCCGTAGCCGACAAGACGGCTCGCATCTCCCGCCTCGACGGCAAGGCCACGAGTGTGACCCTCGACGCCGGCACGGCGAAGGCGCTCCAGGGCCTCGGCGTCAGCGTGGCTCCCATCGGCTCGGCGTCCTTCGACAGCGCCACCTCCACAGTGGCCTTCCCGATCACCGGCGGCTTCGCCGCCATCCACTCCGACCTCGGCTACAAGCCCGGCTACATCGCCGGCACCGTGCTGCACGAGGCCAGCGGCCTGCGCTTCAGCAAGGGCAACCGGTCCATCGACGTCACCGACTTCGTGGTCGACCCGGGCAACTCGATCCTGACCGCCTCCTCCGGCGGCAAGTCCGGCATCCCGCTGCTGTCTCTCGACGGCACCGACGTCAAGGTCAGCATGGAGGGCTCCGACGTGGTCCTGCAGGGCACCGTGGCCAAGCTCACCCCGACCGGCGCCGCCGCCCTGAACTCCACCTTCGGCGTCGGCGACTTCAAGGAGGGCATCCCCCTGGGTGTCGTCCGCCTGGTCGCCGCCTCCGCGGCCGGCTAGCTCCCCCAGCGCACGAAGGGGCCGGTGCCTACGGGCGCCGGCCCCTTCGTCGCGCCCGGGGTCGGCTTAGGCCGGCGTGACCTTGACCTGCGGGCCCGGCATCCCCGGCTGGCACAGCCCTTGGCCGGCCACCACGGTCAGCGTGTAGTCGCCCGGCTTGGGGAAGTAGCCGCCGGCGTCGCCGGTCCCGCACGAGGGCTCCTGCACGAGGGCGACCTCGACCACGTCGTTGCCTCCGGGAGCCATGGTGATGGCCACCGGTCCCGCCTTCTCGCCGGCGGCGAGCGTGGACGACCGCCCGTTCACGGTGACCTTCACCGCGAGAGTGTGCTGGTTCACGACGGTCAGCCGGACGCCGGTGGCCTTTGTGGTCGTGGCCGTCGTCGCCGGTGCTTTCGTCGTCGTGGTCGTGGGTCGCGGTGCCTTGGTGGTGGGCGGTGCCGCCGTCGTGGTGGGCTCCGGGGCAGCGGTGGTCGTCGGTGCCACGGCGGCGGTCGTGGTGGGCGGGGGCACGAACGCCGTCGTCGTGGTGGTCGCAGCATCGACGCCGCCGAGCTCGGCGCCGGCCGCGGCGACGATCCGCCGGCCCGCGTCCTCGTTGCTGTTCCTGACCGCCCCGGCCGACACCGCCCCGGCGACGAGCAGGCCTGCGGTCAGCCATGCCAGCAGGCGCCTCACCCTGACCGGCTCCTGTTGCTTGTCGTCCACCGTTCTCATCCCCGTCCCCTGCCCGCACGGGCAGACTGGAGATCTGTCGGCAGTTCAGCCGGCGCGCTTGAGACGGAGGATCACAGCGCCGCCCGCCACCGCCCACACCACACCCAGGACGACCAGCAGGTTCCGCCCGTAGTTGTGGGGCAGCGAGGTGGGGTTGCCGGCCGCCAGGCCGTAGGCCCGCACCAGCGGCCACGCGAACAGGGCGACGATGGCGCTGACGGCCAGGGCGGCCTGAACCGGGGCCCGGGCCGGCGTCGGCACGGCGCGAGCCACCAGCACGCCGGCCACGATGGCCAGGGGGGCGACGAGCAGGTCGTGCAGGAGGGCGCCGCCGACCACGAACCTCGCCAGGTCGGCCGGCCGGGTGTCGAGGCTGTTCGAGACGATGCCGTACACCCCCCACCCGATGAGCGCCCAACCCGCCGCCGCCGTGATCCAGAACCGGGGGCCGGCGGGACGGGGCGCGTCGCTCACAGGACGACCACCCGGTTGACCCACTTGGTCTGCAGGACGCCGGGGCGGTTCGGCGCGATGAGCCGGCACGGGTAGCCGTGGTCGAGGGCCAGGGTCTCACCGTCGAGGTCGAGGGCCAGCAGCGTGTCCCGGTCGGCGGCCTGGTCGGGGTTCAGGGTCGACGTCCGGTAGGCGCCCCGCGGCTCCAGCGACTCGATGAGGATCGTGCGGTCGGGCTCGGCGCCGGCCATCGCCAGCAGGTCCCGGATGCGGACCCCGCTCCATGGGGCCGAGAAGCTCCACCCCTCGACGCAGGCGATGGGCAAGACCGTGTCGTGCGCCGGCATGGCCCGGAGATCCTTCATGTCCAGCGCCAGGGGGCGGGCGACGCGGCCGGTGACCTCGAGCCGGTAGGAGGGCGACTGGGCCAGGTCGACGACGCCGGCGTTCACCGCCCCACGGTTCACGGGCCGGCCCTGGGGGCCGGTGGCGGGATCACGGGGCGCCAGCAGGCCCAGGCGCCTCAGCGGGCGGACGGTCTGGCCGATCGTCGTCAGCGTCAGGACCCCCGAGGCGGCGGCGACGGTGGTCAGCAGCCCCCGGCGGGTGAGGCCGCCGCCGGCGCCTTTCTCGGCCTCGGCCGAGGTGCCCAGCTCCGGGTCGGCGTCGGCCAGCGCCGGCCGGCGGGAGGGGCGGGCCAGGGTGCGGCGGGCGATGGCCCACTTGGCGCCGGCGTGGGCCACGATCGAGCCCATCGTCACCCAGGCCATCCAGTAGTGCGACGCGGTGAACGAGAACCGCCACGGGTACCACTGGGCGACGTTGGCGACGCCCGAGAACGTCATGAAGATGCCGCCGGCGACGAGCGGGAACAGGCCGATGCGCTCGACGAGGCCGCTGAGGCGACGGGCCACGGGGAAGGACACGAACCGGGGCCACACCACCCACAGCTTGGCCAGGAGCACGGGCACTGACGCGATGCCGGCGGCCACGTGCAGGCCCTGGGTGAACCGGTAGAGGCCGGCGGGACGGGGCCGGATCGGCAGCCACGACACCGGGTTCTGCTGGATGTGCGAGTACAGCCCGGTCACGAAGCAGATCGAGAACAAGACGCCGAGCGCGGCCCCCAGGATCGCCGCCACCCGCTCGTCGCGCAGCGCCGAGCGGTAGGCGCCCTGGCGGAGGGGCGCGTCGGGGTCGGTGGTCAGGCGCTGCAGCGGCTCGGGCAGCCGCACGCTCATGCCAGTCTCGCGAACCAGCGACCGGAGGGCGTGGGCGCCAGCGCGGCCACCTCGAAGCCGGCCTTGCGGGCCAGGCCGGCGATGGCGTCGGCGCCGACGACGGCCCAGTCGAAGGACTGGCTGCGCCGGCCGTCGCGCTCGAACCAGGCGGTGAGCCGGCGCCACCCCGTGCCCGGTGGCTGGACCTCGGCCACCACGCTCCCTCGGTCGCCGGTGAGCTGCCGGCAGCGGCGGAGGAGCCTTGACGGGTCCCCACCGATGCCGACGTTCCCGTCGAAGAGGAGAGCTGTGCCCCAGCGGCCCTCGCCCGGGAGAGGCCCGAAGATGTCGCGCTGGAGCACGGTGGCGCCCCGCATCCGGGCCAGGGCGACGGCCGACGGCGACGAGTCCACCCCCAGCACCGGCACCCCTTGGGACGCCAGGCGGACGACGAGGCGTCCGGGCCCGCAGCCGAGGTCGATCACCGGCCCGTCGACGGCCTCGAGCAGGTCCGCCTCCTCGGCGGTGGCCCGGTCGTGCCAGCGGTCGAGGTCGAGGTCGAGCGCCTCGCCGGTGTGGGCTCGGAGGACGACCGGGGACTCGAAGAGCGCCGTCATCGCGTGGCCGCCGGCGGGGGGAGCATGCCCATTCTCCGAGCCTGCTCAGCGGTGCGGATGGCCGTTCCCGACCCGGTGACGGCGGGAAGGTCGGCCGCGGTGTCCAGGTCCACCAGCACCGCCAGCATCTGCACCGACAGGCCGAGCCGGCGGAGGCGGGCGTGCTGGGCCGCGCCTGTGCCGGCGGTGCTCATCGGGATGCCGAGGAACACCTCGGGCTCGGGCCGGCGCAGGGCGATCGCCCACCAGCCGCCGTCGATGGCGAGGCCGAGGGCGGCGGGGTCGTCGTCGAGGGAGGCGAGGGCGCCGTCGAGCAGGGCGGGCGTGACCTGGGGAGTGTCCATCCCGATCTGCACCCCGGCGCCGCCGGCGGTCGTCCACGCTGCCGCCAGCCGGCGGTCGAAGCTCCCGCCGACCTGCGGGATCACCTCGAAGCCGGGCGGAAGCCACGGGCCCGGCGCGCCTTCGAGGGCGACGATCCGCCGGCCGGCGCCGGACGCCGCGACCGCGTCGAGGGTGTCGGCCAGTGCGGCCTCGGCGATCTCGGCCGCCTCGGCCGGCGTGCACGGCGGGCACAGCCGGGTCTTGACCCGGCCGGGGACGGGCGACTTGGCCATCACCAGGACGTGGCTCGATGCCGCGAGGACGCGGCTCATGATGCAGCCGCGAGGACGCGGCTCATGACGCAGCCGCGAGGACGCGGCTCATGTCCCGCATCGTCCGCATGGTCCCGGAGACGGTGCCGGTGACCTTCGACTTGCCGGTGCGAGGCGAGTAGACGACGGGCAGCTCGTCGATGCGCCAGCCGGCGGCGGCGGCGCGCAGGACCATCTCCAGCGGCCAGCCGAAGCGGCGGTCCTCGATGCCGAGGGCCAGGAGGTCGTCTCGGCGGGCGGCCCGCATAGGGCCGATGTCCTGGAGCTTGCAGCCGGTACGCCGGCCGACCTGGAAGGCGAGGAAGCGGTTGGCCATCCGGGCGTGGAGAGGCCAGGCGCCGGCGGTGGTGGGCCGGCGGGCCCCGAGCATGAGGTCGCTGTCGCCGGCCAGCACCGGCGCGGCCACGCCGAGCAGGTCGCCCGGATCGAGGGAGCCGTCGCCGTCCATGAAGCACACCACGCCGTCGTCAGGGTCGGCGGCCAGCAACCCGGCCCAGCATGCGGCGCCGAAGCCCCGGACCGGCTGGTCGACGACCACGGCGCCGAACCGGCGAGCGACGTCGCCCGAGCCATCGGTGGACCCGTTGTCGGCGACGACCGCGGTGTACCCCGGGGGCATGGCGGCCAGGAGATCCGGCAGAGCGGCGGCCTCGTCGAGGACGGGGATGACGACGTGGGGCATGGATGAAGTCTCCCCGGGGAGTGCTTGCGATGCAGGGGTGAAGTGCTGACGATTCGATGAACTCTCCGGCACCGAGGGCCTCCACGGATGGGGCTGGGGCACAATCGACTTCGTGGCCTCCACCGCTTCGCCGCCGCGGATCCTCGTGGTGGAGGACGACCTCACCGTCTCCGAAGTGGTGACCCGCTACCTGGAACGGGAGGGGTTCGTGGTGGAGGTGGCCTACGACGGCGCCGTCGCCCTGGAGCGGGCGCTGGCCGATCCGCCCGAGCTGGTGGTGCTCGACGTCATGATCCCGTCGGTCGACGGGTTCGAGGTCTGCCGGCGCCTGCGGGCGGCGGCCCCGGTGCCGGTGATCATGCTCACGGCACGAGGGGAGGAGGCCGACCGCATCGTGGGCCTGGAGCTGGGCGCCGACGACTACGTGTCCAAGCCCTTCTCCCCCCGCGAGCTGACGGCGCGCATCAAGGCGGTGCTCCGCCGGGCCGGCGGCGCGGTGGCGACGGCCGGTGAGGAGCCCACGACGCTGAAGGCCGGCGTGCTCGAGGTCGACACCGTCGCCCACGAGGCCCGGCGCGACGGGGAGCTGGTGGCGCTGACATCCCGGGAGTTCGACCTGCTCGTCCACCTCATGCGCAACCCCCGGCGGGCGTTCCGGCGCGAACAGCTGCTGGAGCAGGTGTGGGGGTTCGCGTACGGGGACACGTCCACGGTGACGGTGCACGTGCGGCGCCTCCGGGAGAAGGTGGAAGCCGACCCCGCCGACCCCCGGCACGTGTGCACGGTGTGGGGCGTCGGCTACCGGTTCGAGCCATGAGCGGCCCGGGAGGCCGCTCCATGGATGTTCACGGCGGCGAAGCCGCGTGAGGAGGACGTTCCTCCTCGGCGGGGTGGTGGCCGCCGGCGTGCTGGCGGCCACGCTGCTGGCCGCCGACGCCAGCATCGGGGCCAAGGACACCACCGTCCTGCTGGGCTGGGCGGTGGGGTCGGCCGCCGTGGCCGCGGTGGTGGCTGCGTTCCTCCTGCGGGTCCTGCGCCACGCCAGCCTGGCCGTGCAGGCAAGCGTGGCCGCTCTGGCGCCGGTGCTGGCCGTCACCGTGGCCCTGCTGGGCACCGCGGCCACCATGTTCATCTCCACCCACGACCTGCGGGCGTTGCTCGTCGTCACGGTGGCGGCGGCGACGGTCGGGTTGGTGACGGCACTCGTGCTCGGCGACCGGGTGGCCAAGGCCAGCCAGCGCCTGGGCGCCCTCGCCCACCGCATCGGCGACGACGGCGCCACCGCGGCGCCGGCCGGCGCCGCCGGCGGGCCGAGCGAGCTGGTGCGGCTCTCCGCCGAGCTCGAAGGCGCGCTCGACCGGTTGGCGGAGAGCCGGGAGCAGGCCGCCGCCGCCGAGGACAGCCGGCGCCAGCTGGTGGCGTGGGTGTCGCACGACCTGCGCACGCCGCTGTCGGGCATCCGGGCCATGGTGGAGGCCTTGGAGGACGGCGTGGTGACCGACCCCGAGACCGTCGCCCGCTACTACCGGACGATGGGCCGGGAGACCGACCGCCTCGCCGGTCTGGTCGACGACCTCTTCGAGCTGTCCCGCATCCAGGCCGGCGCCCTCCACCTGGACCTGGAGAGGATGCCCCTCGACGAGCTGGTGTCGGACGCGTTGGCCGGCGTGTCACTGTCCGCCACGACCAAGGGCGTCCATCTGCGGGGCGACGTGGCGTCGCCCACGCCGGTCGTCGAGCTCTCGATCCCCGAGATGGCCCGGGTCGTCCGCAACCTCCTCGACAACGCCATCCGCCACACGCCCCGGGGCGGCACCGTCTGGGTGGAGGCGGCGCTGGACCATGACCGGGCTGCGGCGCTGGTCTCGGTGCGCGACGGCTGCGGCGGCATCCCCGACCCCGACCTGCCCCGGGTCTTCGAGCTGGCCTACCGGGGCGACGCGGCCCGCACGCCCGGCGATGGCGGCGCCGGCCTGGGGCTGGCCGTCGCCCGTGGCCTGGTCGAGGCCCATCGCGGCGAGATCACCGTCCGCAACGAGGGTCAGGGCTGCCGCTTCACGATCAGACTCCCCCTGGCGGTATGAAGGTTCTGGTCACCGGCGGCGCCGGCTTCATCGGCTCCCACGTCGTCGACCAGCTGCTCGCCGCCGGCGCCGACGTGCGGGCCGTCGACAACCTCGTCGCCCACGCCGGCGCACCGGACTACCTCGCCCCCCGGGTCGACCTCGTGGTGGCCGACCTGGCGGGACCGGGGGTGGCCGACGCCGCGGTGGCCGGCGTCGACGCCGTGTGCCACCAGGCGGCCAAGGTCGGCCTCGGGGTCGACTTCGGCGACGTGGGGGCCTACGTCACCGCCAACGACCTGGGGACCGCCCGCCTGCTCGAGGCGCTGTGGCGGCGGTCGTTCACCGGCCGGCTGGTGCTGGCCAGCAGCATGGTGGTCTACGGCGAGGGCCGGTACCGGTGCCCGGCCCATGGCGAGGTGCGCCCCGGCCCCCGTGCCGCCGCCGACCTGGCCGCCGGCCGGTTCGACCCTGCGTGCCCGGTGGCCGGCTGCGGCAGCCGGGCCCAGTGGGACACCATCGACGAGTCGGCGCCCGTCGACCCCCGCAACGTCTACGCCGCCACCAAGCTCCACCAGGAGCACCTGTGCGGGCTGTGGGCCCGGGAGGCCGGCGCCACCGCGGTCGCCCTCCGCTACCACAACGTCTACGGGCCTCGCATGCCCCGGGACACGCCGTATGCCGGCGTGGCGTCGATCTTCCGCAGCGCGGTGGCCGCCGGGCGGGCGCCGGAGGTCTACGAGGACGGGGGCCAGACCCGGGACTTCGTCCACGTGACCGACGTGGCCCGGGCCAACGTGGCGGCCCTCACCACGCCGCTCGACCGCCCGTTCCTGGCCGTCAACATCGCCAGCGGGACGCCCCACACCGTCGTCGATCTGGCCCACGCCCTGGCCGGCGACGAGCTGGCGCCGGTCGTCACCGGCAAGTGGCGGCTGGGCGACGTCCGCCACATCGTGGCCTCGCCGGCCCTGGCCGCCGACACATTGGGCTTCGTGGCCGAGGTCGACTTCGCCGCCGGCATGGCCGACTTCGCAAGTGCCCCCCAGCGCACCTGAACCCCGGTCGCCGCCCGCGGCGCCTGCGGCGCGGTGGGCGGGGGCCGGCTTCGTCGCCGCCGCGGCTGCCGGCGCCGGCCTGTGCCTGAGCTTCGTCACCGCCGAGCCGCTGCGGAACGACCGGTGGGCCCTGCTGGCCCGGCTGGCGGTCTGGGCCGTGGTGTGGGGGGCCGGCGTGGTGTGCGCCCTGCGGCTGCCGAGGCGTTACGCGGTGCCGGCGATCGTCGCCGTGGCGTTCGTTCTACGGGTGGCCGCCCTCGCCGGCCAGCCCATCCTCTCCGACGACCTCCACCGCTACGCCTGGGACGGGCGGGTGCAGGTCTCGGGCACCGACCCGTACCGCTACCCGCCCAGCTCGCCCGACCTCGCCGGCCTGCGCGAGGAATGGCTGTGGCCCGACGCCGAGGGCTGCGCCGGGCTCCAGCGGGAGCCCGGGTGCACCCGGATCAACCGGCCCACCGTCCGCACGATCTATCCCCCGGTGGCCGAGGCCTGGTTCACCGCCGTCTACTCGGTGGCAGGGATCGATGCTCGCCACAAGGCGTGGCAGGTCGCCGGCCTCCTCGGCGACATGGCGCTCGTCGCCCTGCTGCCGGCGGTGCTGCGGGCATGGAAGCGCGACGACCGGTGGACGGCCCTCTACGCCCTGTCGCCGGTGGCGGTGGTGGAGGTCGTCAACAACGGTCATGTCGACGGCCTGGCCGCGCTGTTCCTCGTGGCTGCGCTCCTGGCCTCGGCCCGCCGCCGGCCGGCGTGGGCGGGGGCGCTGGTCGGCGCCGCCTTCCTCGTCAAGCTCTACCCGGCGGTGGCGGGGCTGGCGTTCCTGGCCCATCGCGGACGCCGTGGGGTCACCCGCCTCGCCGCCGCCTTCGTCGCCGTGGTGGCGCTGGCCTACCTGCCCCATGTGGCCACCGTCGGGCTCCGGGTCGTCGGCTACCTGCCCGGCTACCTGGAGGAGGAGCGCTACGGCGAGGGCGGGCGCTACCTCCTCGCCGGCCTGCTCGGCCTCCCGCCGGCGGTGACCGCCGTCCTGGCCGGCGCCGGCGTGGCCGCGGCCGCAGGATGGGTCCTGGCGCGGCGAGTGGACGCCCCGCGGGGCAGTGCGGTCCTGCTGGGCGCCCTCCTCCTGGCCGTCACCCCCGTGCAGCCCTGGTACGCGGTCACGCTTCTGGCCGTGGCCGCCGTGGCGGCCAGGCCGGCGTGGTCCGCGGTCGCCGTGGCCGGCTACCCGTACTTCTTCGCCGTCCTGCTCGACTCGCCTCACGCGGTCGCCATCGGCCGGGTCTCCTACGGCCTGGCCCTGGCGGTGATCGTCGGCTGCCGGCTCTATGCTCCACGTCTCACGGAAAGGGGCGAGGATGCGGATCGGGCGGGTGCTGGCGGCCGTGGCGGTGACCATGATGGTGTTCACGGCGTGCGGTGACGACGACCCGACCATCGAGGCCGAATCCACGTCCACGACCGTGGCCGGGCCGTCGACCACCACCTCGCAGCCGCCGGCGCCGATCATCGTGAGGGACTTCAGCTTCACCGGCCTCGAGGTCAAGGCCGGCGCCCGGGTGCTGGTCCAGAACCAGGGGCCGTCGGCCCACACCCTCACCGCCGAGGACAACCGGTTCGACACCGGCAGCATCGCCTCCGGGTCGAACGCCCAGCTCACCATCCCCAGCACCCCGGGCACCTACAGGATCAAGTGCTCGATCCACCCGACGCGTATGACGGGTGAGCTGAAGGTGACCTAGGCTGGCAAATTGTCATCGCAGGGTCCTGTGGTGCAGCTTGGAGTGCACGCCGCCCTGTCAAGGCGGAGGTCGCGAGTTCAAATCTCGTCAGGACCGCGCAGTTTGGATTTTCGTTCGATAGCAGTGAAGTCCCCGGTCGGGTAGCTCAGTTGGTAGAGCGCGCGCCTGAAAAGCGCGAGGTCACCGGATCGACGCCGGTCCCGACCACGTGCCCACTTTCCGCCGTTTCCTTCCCGCGAGCCTGCTCGGCCTCGCCCTTCTCGCGTCCGGGTGTGGCGGCCACCCCGACGTGGAGCGCCAGATCAGCGTGCGCTCCGGTCCGTCCGGCGCCGTGTTCGAGCCCACCACCATCACGGTCAACAAGGACGACAACGTGACGCTCGCCGTCGGCAACCCCACGACCACGGTCCACGGCTTCAGCATCGAGGGCTAC
>DATLHA010000030.1:0-6299 GCA_035540095.1 Acidimicrobiales bacterium
TCGTCGAAGAAGAACACCAGCTTGGGCTTGTCGAGGTCGCCGACCTCGGGCAGGTCGTGGAACAGCTCGGCCAGCAGCCACATGAGGAAGGTCGAGAACATGCGGGGCTTGTCCTGCACTGCGGCCAGCTCGAGGCAGGAGATCACGCCGTGGCCCTCCGGCGTCGTGCGCAGCAGATCCGAGACCTCCAGCTCCGGCTCGCCGAAGAACGCCTCCCCGCCCTGGTCCTCGAGCTCGACGATCTTGCGCAGCAGCACGCCGGCGGTGGCCGAGGACAACCCGCCGATGGCCTTCAGCTCCGCCTTGCCTTCGTCGCTGTCCAGGAACCGGAGGACCTCGCGCAGGTCGGCCAGGTCGAGGAGGGCGAGGCCGTTCTCGTCCGCGTAGCGGAACACGAGCGACAGCGACGACGCCTGGGTCTCGTTGGCGTTCATCACCTTGGCCAGCAGTTGCGGGCCGAACTCCGAGATCGTCGCCCGCACCGGTACGCCGGGGCCGAGGCCCCCGAGGGAGAGGAACGTCACGGGGAACCCGTTGGGGTTCCACTCGATGCCGAGCTGACCCGCTCGTCTGGTGACGCCGTCGCTGGGCTGGCCCGGCCGCGAGAGGCCGGAGAGGTCGCCCTTCATGTCGGCGGCGAACACCGGCACGCCCATGGCCGAGAGCTGCTCGGCCATCAGCTGCAGGGTCTTGGTCTTGCCGGTGCCGGTGGCGCCGGCGATGAGGCCGTGGCGGTTGCACATGGCCGCCGGCACCTGGACGACCGCGTCGGGGTGCACCTCGCCGCCCAGCATGGCCCGCCCCAGCTCCAAGGCCCGGCCGTCGCTGGCGTAGGCGGTGGCGATGCGGGATGCGAAGTCCTTGTCCGTCATGAAGTCGCAGGCTACCTACCGAACTGGTGACAGAAATCGGGGCGGGGGCCCCGGTTTGTGTCACCAGTTCGGGTCAGTGCGCCGCAGTGTCGGACAGCAACGCCCGCGCCGCGGCCCGGCCGGGCGTGCCGGCAATGCCGCCGGTGGGGGCGGTGCCGGCGCCGGAGAGGTACAACCCCTCGACGGGCGTACGGTGGCGGCCCAGCCGGCGGGTGGGGCGGAAGAAGCCCAGCTGGTCGAGGCTGAGGTCGAGGTACATGGGATGGCCGCCCGGCCAGCGCCCTTCCCGCTCCATCTCGTCGGGTGTGTGGGTGGCGACGCCGACGATGCTGGCCCGGAACCCCGGGGCCCGGTCCTCGACCGTCTCCAGGCACCGCTCGACGAACTCCTCGCGGCGGGCGGGCCAGCCGCCCTCGACGCGCGACGGCGCGGTGGGGCAGGAGAGGTACACGGTGTGGTGGCGGGACGGGGCCAGGGTGTCGTCGATGGCCGAAGTGGTGAAGGCGTACAGCGGCAGGGTGGCGGGGAGCCGGCGGGCTTCGGCTGCCGCCCACCCGGCGGACAGGTCGTCGAGGCGGTCGACGAAGCTCTGCAGGCCGTTCCAGTCGCCCGGGCGGCTGTTCGGGTACGGCGGCAGCCGGTCTGTCGCCACGTGGACGAGCGCCTGCACCACGTTGCCCCGGCGGGCGGCGCTGATGTCGGCCCGGTCGCGCGTGGCGAGGGGCGGCTGCACCAGCTGGAGGAGTGCGGCCTTGGGGTCCATGGCCGTGACGACGGCTCGGGCCTCGATGCGCTCGTCGCCCTCGGTGACCACCGCCCGCGCCTTGCGGTCGGGCGCCTCGATGCGGGCGACGGCGGCGTTGCAGCGCAGCTCCCCGCCCAGGGATTCGAGGCGCCGGACCAGGGCGTCGGTCAGGCCCTGGGCGCCACCCTCGGCGTGCCACTGTCCGAACAGGTGGTACGCCGCCTGCCACCAGGCGTAGACGGCGCCGCCGGGCATCGACGGCCCCACGCCGGCGTGGGCGGCGAAGGCGGCGACCGGGCCCCGGGTGAGGTTGCTGGGCAGGCGGCGCTGGAGGAGCGTCCCGTAGGGGCCCATGGCATCGGCGACCGTCTCGCCCGGCCGGGGCCGCAGAGCCCGCACCAGGGCGGCGAGACGGGTCGGCACGTCGCGCAAGGGCATCTCGCCCTGCACGGCGGGGAGGATGGTGCGGATGACCGGGACGGCCTTGTCCATGAACGCGGTGTAGGCCTGGGCCTCGTCGCCGCTGTGCTCGGCGATCGAGTCGACCGTCGCCTCGATGGAGCGGTGGAAGCGGACCCGCTTGCCGTCGGCGAAGATCGCCACCGAGAACGGGTCCATCTGCTGGTAGACGAGGCCGGCGCCGGCCAGGTCCAGCTCGCGGGGGATCACGGTCATGTTGATGATGTTGTGGGCCACGGAGTGGAGATCGAACCGGTAGCCGGGGACCGTCTCCTCGGTGCGGGCCCCACCGCCGGGACGGTCGCTGGCTTCGAGCACGACGACGTCGCGCCCGGCCCGGGCCAGGTAGCAGGCGGCCACCAGTCCGTTGTGGCCGGCGCCGACCACCACCGCGTCCCGGGCGCCCACGGACCCCAGCATGGCAGGGTGGCGCTGGGCTACGTTTCGCGCAAAGACGGCGGGGTCGAACGTGGGGGGAGATCGCGAATGCGTCGGAGGGGACGGATCGGGCCGGCCGTGGCTGCGGCGTTCATGTTCGCCGGAGCCGGCGCCCAGCCCGTGCCAGCCGCCGAGAAGGACCGGCCGATCACCCCGGCGGTCACCGCCGCGGTGCAGGTGAGCGTCAATCCCGACCCTGCTCGCGGCCACTCCACCCCCCTCATCACCCGCAGCCCCAAGACCGGCGTGCTGGTGATCGCCGACTGCGAGGCCCGTTCGAAGAGGACGGTCGACGTCTACCGCTCCTTCGACGACGGCCGCTCGTGGTCCCCCGGGGGCAGCCCCATGACCAGCCCATGGACGGATGCTTGCGGCAACCCCGACTCCAACATCGCCTTCAGCCTGGCCTACGACAAGGACGGCGTCCTCTACGTGGCGTTCCACGCCAGCGACCCCAGGTTCGCGACCATCGACCGGCCCAACCGCCCGGTCCACATCTGGCTGGCCAAGTCGAACGACGACGGGGCCACCTTCGAGACGGTCCGGGTCTACGAGGCCCCCGAAGCGCCTGAGGCCGACCGCGGCCTCAAGCGCAACTACCGGGCGTGGGTCGCCGTCGACCCCAAAGAGCCTCGCTTCGTCTACATCTCCTGGATGCAGTGGCATGTGAACGACGACGTGCCGTCGGGCAACAAGGCCCTCATCGTCGCCTCGTCGGACGGGGGCCGGACGTTCGACAAGCCGTTCTCCCTACGCGAGGGCGACCCCCAGGGCTCCTACGAGGGCCGGCCGGCGGTCGACGGCAAAGGCGTCGTGCACGTCACCTTCGCCGGCCGCGGGCGGGCGGTCCCTCCGCCGGAGGGCCAGCCGGCGCCGCCGCCGCCCGTCCGCACCGTGCTCTACCGCTCGTCGGCCGACCACGGCCGGACCTGGACCGAGGCCAAGCAGATCGAGGAGGGCAACGCCGGGTTCTCCCACAACCGCAAGTGGGGGCTGCGGGCCGACCCCAACTCCGACAACCTCTACGCCGTCTGGTACGGCCATCCCAACCCGCGAGCTGCCTTGCCGGCCGACGACCGCGACGTCTACCTCCGCGTCTCCCACGACTCGGGCCGGACGTGGGAGGACCGGGTGGTGGTGAACGACGACTCGGAGCAGCCGAACGTCCACCATCTCCACCCCAACCTGTCCGTCGCCCCCAACGGACGTCTTGACATCGTGTGGATGGACTCCCGGAACAGCCCCATCCCGCCCGGCACGATGACCCCCCTGCCCAACGTCGCCTACGTCGGCCACCACGACGTGTACTACACGTACTCCCTCGACCAGGGGCGCACCTTCGCCCCCAACATCAAGATCACCGACCGGATCATCGACCGCCGTTTCGGCATCTGGCAGGGCAACGCCGACATTCACGGGCCGACCGGCATCTTCTCGACCGACGACACCGTGTACTTCACCTGGCAGGACAGCCGCAACGGCCACAACCTGGGCTCGGCCGACGACACCTACTTCGCGTCGCTGCACCTGTACGGGACCCCGACCGCCATCGGCGCCGCGGTCGACGACGGCGGGGCGCCCACGCCCCTACTGATCGCCGCCGGCCTGGCCATCGGCATGGGGGTGTCCATGGTGGTGGTGTCGATCGTGAGCCGGCGGTCGAGGGCGACCTAGGAGGTCGCCGAGGCCACGGCCTCGGCCAAAGGGAGGCCGGCGCCGGCATCGAAGGCGGCGCGGAACTCGGCCTCTCCCAGGATGGCGCTGCACGCGGCGATGGTGTCGTTGCGGTCGGCCGCCTCGTGGGCCGGCAGAGGGGCGCCGATGGACTGGCGGAGGGCGTCGGCGGCACCGAGGAGGCGGGCGGCACGCCCGGGATCGCCGTCGTCGACGGCGACGGTGGCCAGGCCCTCCAGCCAGGTGGCGGTGCTGCCGGTCGGTGGGACCTCGGCGCCGGCGCCGGTGGCCGGCATGGCCTGGCGGTAGAGAGCATCGGCCCTGGCCGGGTCGCCCTCGTCCCGGGCCAGGCGGGCCAGGTGGAGGAGGGCGGCGACGGCACAGTGGCGGTCGTCGAGCTCGGCGGCGATGGCGAGCGCCTCCTCCAGGAGGGCGGCAGCGGTGGCCGGGTCGCCGTCGAGGCGGGACAGCTCGGCCAGGGCCGAGAGCGACGCCGGCATGCCGGGGCGGTCGCCCACCCGCCGGCGCTCCGCCAGCCCCTGACTCTGCAGGGTGTGGGCGGTGGCTCGGTCGCCCCGGGCCAGGGCCACCCGGCCGAGGGCGGCCAGGGAGTCGGCCACGCCGGAGCGGTCGGCGAGCCTCCGGCGCAGCTCCAGGCCCTCGGTGTGGAGGGCGTGGGCGACGTCGAGGCCGCCCTGCTGAAGGGCGAGGTCGCCGAGGTTGGCCAGCACCATGGCCGTGCCGTGCCCGTCGCCTCGACGCCGGCGGACCTCCAGGGCCTCCTCGTACATGGCGCGGGCGCCGGCCAGGTCGCCCCGGGCGTGGGCCACCCATCCGAGGTTGGTGAGCGACGCCGCCACCACCTGGGGCTCCTCCAGGTCCCGCCCGATGGCCAGCGCCTCCTCGAACTGGGCCCGGGCCACGTCGAGCCGGCCCTGCAAGGCGGCCAGGTTGCCCAGCCCCACGAGGGCGGCGGAGGTGCCCAGGCGGTCCTCGAGGCGCCGGCGCAGGGCCAGGCTGTGCTCGTAGAGGCCGCGGGCGGCGTCGTAGTCGCCCTGGTGCTGGGCCAGCACCGCCGCCCAGTTGAGGGCCACGGCCCGAAGGCCGGGCACGTCGCCGCCGCCGCCCGCCGCCAGCGCCGCCTCCAGCCAGCTCCGGCCCTCGCTGAGGTGTCCCCGCACCTCCCAGAACCGGCCCAGGGCGGTCGCCAGGCGCAGCGCCGGCTCCGGGTCACCGCCGGAGGTTCCCCAGGCCAGCGCCACCCGGAGGTCGTCGTGCTCGGCCTCCAGGCGGTCGAGGACCGCCGCCTGGTCCGGGCCGTCGAGTGCGGCCTCCGCCTCGGTGGCGATGGCCACCGCCCGGGCCAGGTGGCGGGTCCGCACCTCGGTGGCGTCGCCGGACTCCGCCAGCCGTTCGCGGGCGTAGAACCGCATCGTCTCCAGCAGCCGGTACCGGGTCCGGCCGCCGGCGCCGGACCGCTCCACGACCACCAACGACTTGTTGACCAGCCCGGTGAGCACGTCCAGCACCCCCGCCTCCCCCACCACCTGCTCGGCAGCCTCCAGGTCGAAGCTGGAGCCGAACACGGCCAGGCGGTCGAAGACCCGGCGCTCGAGGTCGGACAGGGCGTCGTAGGTCCAGTCGACCATCGCCCGCAGCGTCTGCTGGCGGGGGACGGCCGTGCGGGCGCCGCCGGAGAGCAGCCGGAACCGGTCGTCGAGGCGCCCGGCGATCTCCTCGACCGACAGGGCGCTGGTCCGGGCTGCGGCCAGCTCGATGGCCAGGGGGATGTTGTCGAGGCGCTGGCACAGCTGCGCCAGCGCCGGCGCCGCCGCCTCGGTGACGGTGAAGTCCGGCCGCACCCCCTGGGCCCGCTCGGTGAACAGGGCCATGGCCCCCTCGGGGGAGAGGGAGGGCACCCGCCACGTCGCCTCGCCGGGCACCCCGAGCGGCTCCCGGCTGGTGGCCAGCACGGTGAGGTGGGGGCAGGCCCGCAGCAGGCTCTCCGCCAGCGTGGCGGCAGGGGCGACGAGGTGCTCGCAGTTGTCGAGGACCAGCAGCACGTGCCGCGCCCGGAGGTGGGCGGCGAGGGTGGCCACCGGGGCCTGGCC
>DATLHA010000031.1:0-3965 GCA_035540095.1 Acidimicrobiales bacterium
AGGCCGGTACCGCCTCCTCGCCCCGATTGGAACCGGCGCGTCGGCGCACGTGTTCCTTGCCGACGACGTGCGCCTGCGCCGGCGGGTGGCGGTCAAGATCCTGCACCCGGCGCTGGCCGACGACGAGGCGTTCCTGCGCCGGTTCCGGGCCGAGGCCCGCGCCGCGGCGGCCCTCAACCACCCCCACATCATGGCCGTGTTCGACTGGGGCGAGGAGGCCGACGGCCCCTACCTGGTCTCGGAGTACCTCGGCGGCGGCAGCCTGCGGGCCGTGCTCGACCGCGGCCGGCGCCTGAGCCCCTCCCAGGCGCTCATGGTGGGTTTGGAGGCGGGCAAGGCTCTGGCCTACGCCCACGGCCGGGGGTTGGTCCACCGTGACATCAAGCCGGCCAACCTGCTCTTCGACGAGGAGGGCCGCCTGCGCATCGCCGACTTCGGGCTGGCCCGGGCCCTGGCCGAGGCGGCCTGGACCGAGCCGGTGGGAGCGGTGCTGGGCACGGCCCGGTACGCCTCACCTGAGCAGGTGCAGGGCGTGCCCGTCGACGGCAAGGCCGACGTGTACTCACTGGCCCTGGTGCTCGTGGAGGCGGTGACGGGGCGGGTGCCGTTCGCGGCGGAGTCGACGGTCGCCACCCTGGTCGGCAGGCTCGACAAACCGCTGGAGGCGCCGGCCTCGCTCGGCCCTCTGGGGCCGGTGGTCACCCGCGCCGGCCGACCTGATCCCACCGAGCGCCTCGACGCCATCGGGTTCGCCGCCGCCCTGCAGGCCGTCGCCCCCGAGCTGCCGTCGCCCGAGCCGCTGGCCCTCGCCGGCCCCGCCACCTTCGACATGAACCACCTGGCCGCCCTGGAAGGCGACCCCACCGACCTGGGGACCGCCCCCCCCAGGGCCACCCCGCCGAAGGTGCCGTTCGCGCCTCCGCCGCCGGCGGCCGTGGCCGACACCACCGTCATCGAGGTGCCCGGGCCGGCGGGGGAGGAGACGAGGCTCACGCCGGCGCTGATGGGGCCCGAGTCGGCGCCGACCACCGTGATCGACAGGCCCGAGGTGGACGAGAAGCGGGCCAGCCGGCGGGGAGCGGAGCAGGCCGAAGTCACCGCCGTGCTGGTGTCGAAGAGGGCCGGCCGCCGGCGGCGGTGGCCGTGGGTCGCGCTGCTCGTGGTCGCCCTCCTCGGCGCCGGCGGGGCCGGCGCCTACCTCGTCGTCGGCGAGCAGGTGCCCAGCCACCCCCTCCCCGACGTGACCCAGCGCGACCGGGCCTCGGCGGAAGGTGCGCTGCGGGCTGTCCGCTTCGAGGTGGCCGTCGAGGAGCGGTACATCGACGCCACCGTCCCGGGCATCGTCACCGAGCAGAACCCCAAGGCGGGCACCACGGCCGACGGCAAGCCGATCACCCTCAAAGAGGGCAGGACGGTGACGCTCGTTGTCTCCAAGGGCCCGCCCCCAACGCCCATCCCCGACCTCACCGAGATGACCGAGGCGAAGGCCAAGGCGGAGATCGAGAAGGTGGGCCACGTGTGGGGCGAGGTGTCCAAGCCCTACGACGAGACCGTTCCCGCCGGCATCGTGATGAGCTGGTCGGGCAAGGGTGAGTCGCCGCCCAAGGGCGCGCGGGTCGACGTCACCGTGTCCGCGGGGCCGGCGCCGCGCACCGTCCCCACCCTGTCGGGGCGGACCTACGAGCAGGCGGTGGCCGCGCTGGAGGCCGTCGGCCTCAAGGCGGCCCGCAATCCCGACCAGTACCACGAAGACGACTCCACCAAGGGAAAGGTGGTGATCGCCTCGCCGACGCAGGGGTCCACGGTCAAGCGGGGCGACGTGATCACCCTTACCGTGTCGGCCGGCCGGCCGGAGGTGCCGGCGCTGAACGGGCTCACCGTCGCCGAGGCCGAGGCCAAGCTGGCCACCGTCGGCCTGAAGCTGGACAGCAAGTTCGGCCCCAGCGGCGGCAAGGTGTTCCTCACCACGCCCAGCGCCGGCTCCAAGGTCTCGCCTGGCAGCTCGGTCGACGTCTTCATCCTCTGAGCTTCGACCTCGCTTCGCTCGGTCGAGGCAGCTGCGCGGAGGGTGGCCGGCCGAGCCGGCCACCCTCCGCACTGCAAGGCTTTCTGGCCGCCAGCCACGGTGGCGGCCTCCCGCCGCGTGAGTGGCCGGCGGCATGACCTTGCGGGGTCGGGTGGCCGTTGTCACCGGCGCCGGGCGGGGGATCGGGCGGGAGCACGCTCTTCTGCTTGCCGCCGAGGGGGCCCACGTCGTCGTCAACGACCTCGACGCGGAGCCGGCGCAGGCTGTGGTCGACGAGATCGTGGCCGCCGGCGGGGAGGCGGTCGCGGCGCCGGGCGACGTCGCCCGGTGGGAGACGGGCGAGGCGCTGGTCGGCCAGGCGACCGAGACCTACGGCCGTCTCGACGTGCTGGTCAACAACGCCGGCACCGTGGCCGACCGGTTCCTGGCCACCATGAGCGAGGAGGAGTGGGACGACGTGGTGCGGGTGCACCTCAAAGGCCACTTCGTGCCCACCCGGCTGGCGGCGGCATGGTGGCGGGCCGAGATCAAGGCGGGTCGGGCGGTCGACGCGTCCGTCGTCTGCACCACGTCCACCTCCGGCCTGGCCGCCAACCCTGGCCAGTCCAACTACGGGGCCGCCAAGGCGGGGGTGGCGGGCTTCACCGTCATCGCCGCCACCGAGCTGGCCCGGTACGGCGTGCGGGTCAACGCCATCGCCCCGCTGGCCCGCACCCGGCTGACCGAGGCGGTGCCGGCGCTGGCGACGCGCATGGCTCCGCCGGCCGACCCGAACGAGTTCGACCGGTGGCACCCGGCCAACGTCGCCCCGGTCGTCGCCTGGCTGGCGGCGGCCGGCGGCACGGTCACGGGGCGGGTGTTCGGGGTCTACGGCGGGACGCTGCAGCTGTACCGGCCGTGGTCGATCGAAGCCGAGATCGAGAAGGACGGCCGGTGGTCGCCGGCCGAGCTCGCCTACTCGGTGATGTCGCGGATGCGGGCCTGAGCCTGGTCGACGGCGCCGGGCTCGGGCGGTGCCAGCTGCTGGAGGGCCGAGATGAGCTTGGCCATGTCGCCCTGCACCCTCACCTTCCCGTCCATGAACGCCCGCATGCCGGCCTCCAGCGTGCCGTCGACGAAGATGGCCTTGGCCGTGGCGTAGTCGAGGGTCACGGTGACATCCGCCTCGTCGAGGTGGCCGGTCTCCATCTCCAAGGTCCCCGACGAGGTGTCGAGGTGGGCGTCGAGCCGGCCGTCGCCGAAGGGCACGTCGGTGATGACCTGGTTCATGCGCACCGACGCCGGAGCGGCGGCGGCCTGGTGGTTGGGATCGGCGGCGAACTCGGCGCGGATCTTGCGGGCTTCGGCGATCCACTCGTCGGACAGGAAGGGGTAGGTGGCAGGCACGGTGGGACGCTACCCACTGCGAGGGCCTTAGAATTCTCACCATGAACGAGCCTCAGACAATGCCATCGGCCGGCGGCGCGGCTCGGGCGGTGCAGGCCTCGATCGGCGAGTCGTGCGACGTGTGCGGCCAGGACGTCCCCCAGGACGACATGGTCAAGACCGAGCTGACGGTGGCCGGCGCCATGTGCCCGACGGCGATGACGTTCCACACCGCCTGCTACGAGAAGGCGGCCGACATGTGGCAGCCCGACCCCGACTCCTACTGCACCGTGGATCCCCTGTTCCCGGAGACGGGCCAGTGGGTCCTCCCCGACCAGGGCCGGCCCGAGGGCTGGGTGCCGTACAAGGCCGAAGGCTGATCTTCCGGGACCGGAGCGACCCGGTCTTCGGTTGGCGCTACTGGCAGCTGTCGCCCCGCCGGCTGCTCCGATCGGTGACCCAGCGGGGCTTCGAGTGGCAGCCGAACCAGGTCCTGCGGGCCCAGTGCGTGGAGATCGGCCACCCGGCGCCGGCCGACCGGTGCAACTGCGGCATCTACGCCAACCCCGAGCTC
>DATLHA010000032.1:0-3270 GCA_035540095.1 Acidimicrobiales bacterium
GGCGGGATGGGCCGGCTGATGGGCTCGGAGCTCACGAGCAGCGGCTCGCCGTGGTGGCTGAGGGGCAGCGGGTCGCCGGAGACGACGGTGTACGCCGCCTCGTCGTGGGTGGCGCACACGCGCAGGCAGCGCTGCCGGTACCAGAGGTGGAAGGCAAAGCGGGTGATGTCCGACGGGAGCCGGGGGGCGAAGATCAGGCTCCCGCCCACGGCCCGGAACCCGCCGAGGCCGGCGACGAGCGCCGACCAGCCGCCGGCCAGGGCGGCCAGGTGCAGGCCGGCGCCGGTGTTCTTGTGCAGGTCCTGCAGGTCGACGAGAGCGGACTCGGCCAGGTAGTCGTAGGCCAGCTCCAGGTGCCCGATCTCGGCGGCCAGCACGGCCTGGGTGGCCGCCGACAGCGAGGAGTCCCGGACCGTGATGCCCTCGTAGTAGGCGAAGTTGCGGGCCTTCTGGGCTTCGGTGAACGCGTCCGGCCGCAGGTGCATGGCCAGCACCAGGTCGGCCTGCTTGACGACCTGCTTGCGGTAGATGTCGAAGTAGGGGAAGTGGAGGAAGAGCGGGTACTGGTCGTCCCGGACGCGCTCGAAGTCCCAGACCGCGTGGTGGGTGAAACCGTCCGACTGCGGGTGGACGCCGAGCTCGGCGTCATAGGGCACGTACATGGCGTCGGCTGCCGCCTGCCACCCCTTGGCCTCTTCTCCGGTGACGCCGAGGGCCTCGGCCTGCTCCGGATGGCGCTCGACCACGCCGGCGGCGGCGGCCAGGTTCTGCCTGGCCATCAGGTTGGTGAAGACGTTGTCGTCGGCCAGGGCGCTGTACTCGTCGGGCCCGGTGACCCCCGGTATGCGGAACGAGCCGTCCCGGTGGAAGTGGCCGATCGAGCGCCAGAGACGGGCGGTCTCGACCAGGATGTCGTGGCCGACATCGCGCTCGAAGTCGTCGTCGCCGGTGGCGTCGACGTAGCGGATGACGGCGTCGGCGATGTCGGCGTTGACATGGAAGGCGGCGGTTCCCGCCGGCCAGTACCCGGAGCATTCCTCGCCCGCGATCGTCCGCCACGGGAAAGAGGCGCCGGCGAACCCGAGGGTCCGGGCCCGCTCCCGGGCGATGGGCAGGGTGCTGTGGCGCCAACGCAGGGCGTCGGCCGCCGCCGGCGGGAAGGTGTAGGTGAGCATGGGCAGAACGAAGGACTCGGTGTCCCAGAAGGCGTGGCCGTCGTAGCCCGAGCCGGTGAGGCCCTTGGCCGGGATGGCCCGGCCCTCGGCCCGGGCGCCGGCTTGGAGAATATGGAACAGGGCGAAGCGCACGGCCTGCTCGATCTCCAGATCTCCGTCGAGCTCGACGGCGCTGCGCTCCCAGAAGGTGTCCAGGTACTCCCGTTGCTCGGCGAGAAGGCCGTCCCACCCGCTCTGGCGGGCTGCGGTCAGGGCGGCGACCGCCTGGTCGAGGAGGGCCTGGCGTGACCGGAGGCTCGACCACCCGTAGGCGATGAACTTCACGATGCGCAGGCGCTCGCCCGGCTGAAGCACCGTCGTCACCGTCACCCGCCCCGTGTCGGGACCGGACTCGGCATGGACGTCCATGCGCTCGGGGCCGTCGACCAGGTGGTCCATGGCCGCGGCCATGCGCAGCCCGCTGACCGCGGTGTGGTGGGCGAGCTCGACTGCGGTGCGGCCCCGGGTGCCGTGGTCCTCCGACACGAGCGGCGACGCCAGTGCGGCCGCCACTCGCGGGTCGTTGCTCGGCTGGGGCATGGGCTCGTTGGCCACCAGCTCGGACTGGACGACGACCCGGGCTTTGGCCCCCACCGGCTCCACCTCGTAGCAGACCGCGGCGATCGCCCGGTGGGTGAACGACACCAGGCGCCGCGACCGGATGTGGACGGCCTGGCCGGCGGGCGACACCCAGTGCACGTCGCGGGTCAGGGTGCCGGCCCGCAGGTCGAGCACCCGCTCGTGGGCGTCGAGGCGGCCGTAGCGGACGTCGAAAGGCTCGTCGTCGACCAGGAGGCGCAGCAGCTTGCCGTTGGTGACGTTGATCATCGTCTGGCCCGACTCGGGGTAGCCGTAGCCGCCCTCGGCATACGGCAGGGGCCGCAGCTCGTGGAATCCGTTCAGGTACGTGCCCGGCAGCCCGTAGGGCTCGCCTTCGTCCAGGTTGCCGCGCAGCCCGAGGTGGCCGTTGGCCAGGGCGAAGAGTGACTCGGACTGGGCCAGGACGTCGAGGTCGAGCGACGCTTCCCGGATGCACCATGTCTCGGCCGAGAAGCAGGGGTGGTCGATCACGTCAGCCGCAGAGCCTAAAGCAGGTCCAGGAGCGTCGCTTCAGTGGGCGATCCTGCCGCGTGGGGCGCTGGTTCACAGAGCGTTCACATTTCGGAATTGGTTCCGCAATGCCCATGAGGCTCACTATTGGAGTTCTGGAGATCTGTCGGGCCGGCCGCACCGTGGCCCCCGACCCCGCGACCCGAGGAGATACGTGGCCTACAAAGCTGAGTACATCTGGATCGACGGCACCGAGCCGACGGCCAAGCTGCGGTCCAAGACCAAGATCCTGGCCGACGGCGCCGAGCTTCCCATCTGGGGCTTCGACGGCTCGTCGACCAACCAGGCGCCCGGCAGCGCCTCGGACTGTGTGCTCCAGCCGGTGTTCAGCTGTCCCGACCCGATCCGGGGCGGAAACGACGTGCTCGTGCTGTGCGAGGTCCTGCTCACCGACATGACCCCGCATCCCACCAACACCCGCGCCGCCCTGCGTGAGGTGGCGGAGAGGTACGCCGCCCAGGAGCCGTGGTTCGGCATCGAGCAGGAGTACACGTTCTTCGAGGGCAGCCGGCCGATGGGCTTCCCGCCCCACGGCTTCCCCGCGCCTCAGGGTGGCTACTACTGCGGGGTCGGGTCGGACGAGATCTTCGGCCGGCCGATCGTCGAGAAGCACATGCAGGCCTGCCTCGACGCCGGCCTGCTGTTCTCGGGCATCAACGCCGAGGTCATGCCGGGCCAGTGGGAGTTCCAGATCGGCCCGGGCGGCCCTCTCGAGGTCGCCGACCACCTGTGGGTGGCCCGCTGGCTGCTCTACCGCACGGCCGAGGACTTCGACGTGTCGGCCACCCTCGACCCCAAGCCGGTACACGGCGACTGGAACGGCGCCGGCGCCCACACCAACTTCTCCACCAAGGCCATGCGCAACGGCTACGACCCGATCATCGCCGCCTGCGAGGCCCTGGGCGAGAACTTCATGGAGCACGTCCGCCAGTACGGCTTCGGCATC
>DATLHA010000033.1:0-8819 GCA_035540095.1 Acidimicrobiales bacterium
GGCGTGTCGTACGCGGTGCAGACCGACGTCTTCGAGGGGCCCTTCGACCTCCTGCTCCACCTCATCCTGCGCGACGAGGTGGACCTCTACGAGATCTCCCTCAGCCGCATCGTCGACGAGTTCCTGGCCCATCTCGACGGCGTGGCCGCGGCTCTGGATCTGGAGCTGACCACCGAGTTCCTGGTCATCGCCGCCACCCTGGTCGACCTGAAGGCCCGCCGGCTGCTCCCCGGGCCGGTCGACGTCGAGGTCGACGAGGAGCTGGCCCTGTTCGAGCAGCGCGACCTGCTGTTGGCCCGCCTCATCGAGGCCAAGACGTTCCGCGACGCCGGCAACGCCCTGGAGCACCTGGCCCAGGCCGCCGGCCGGTCCTGGCCTCGCACCGCCGGATTGGAGGAGCGGTTCCTCGCCTTGGCGCCCGACCTGCTCGCCGGCGTCACGCCGCCCGACGTCCACGCGGCATGGCTACGGGTGTCGGCGCCGGCGCCGCCGCCGCCCCGGGTGGCGCTCGACCACGTGCAGCCCGTCAAGGTGACCATGGAGGAGGCGGTGCAGGACCTGGTGTCCCGGCTCCCGGGCGCCGGCCAGCTGACGTTCCGGGCCCTCACCGAGGGGCTGTCCGAGCGGATCGAGATCATCGTGCGGTTCCTGGCCGTCCTCGAGCTCTACAAGCAGGGGCTGATCGACATCGGCCAGGCGATCACCTTCGGCGACCTGGAAGTGACCTGGGTGGGAGAGGAGGGCTCCGTCCTCGCCGGCATGGACACCTACGATGGCTAGCCCCCCCTGCGAACTGGTGACGTTTTCGGGGGTCCTGACCCCCGGATCTGTCACCAGTTGAGGCTCGGGTAGATGGCGAGCGAGGCGGCCCGCGCCGCGGAAGCGATCCTCATGGTCGCCGACGAGCCGGTGGAGCCCCAGCTGCTGGCTCAGCTGCTGGAGATCAGCCCGGCGCGGGTCGACGAGCTGTGCGAGGAGCTGGCCGCCGCCTACCAGGCCGAGGACCGGGGCTTCGTCCTGGCCCGGGTGGCCGGCGGCTGGCGCTTCCGGAGCCATCCCGACCTGGCGCCCTACGTGGAGCGATTCGTGCTCGACGGCCAGCCGTCCCGCCTGTCGCCGGCGGCGCTGGAGACGCTCGCCATCGTCGCCTACAAGCAGCCGGTGTCCCGGGCCCAGGTCGCCGTCATCCGGGGCGTGAACGCCGACGCCGTCGTGCGCACCCTGTGCCAGCGGGGTTACGTGGAGGAGGTCGGCCGAGACCCCGGTCCGGGCCAGGCCATCCTGTACGGCACCAGCCGGCTGTTCCTGGAGCGCCTCGGGGTCGACTCGCTGGCCGACCTGCCCCCCTTGGGCGACTTCGTCCCCGGGGCGGAGGTCGTGGAGGCACTCGAGCGGGGTCTGGGCGCCGACGACACGTGACCGAACACGAGGGCGAGCGCCTGCAGAAGGTGCTGGCCGCCGCCGGCCTCGGGAGCCGGCGGGCGTGCGAGATCCTCATCGAGGACGAGCGGGTCACGGTCAACGGCGAGGTCGCCGTCCTGGGCCGGCGGGTCGACCCCGAGGCCGACCGCATCGAGGTCGACGGGCTGCGGGTGCCGACCCGCCCCGGCCTGGTGACCTACCTGCTGAACAAGCCCCGGGGCGTGGTGAGCACGGCCTCGGACCCCCAAGGCCGGCGGACCGTCGTCGAGTTGGTGCCGGCGGAGCCCCGGGTATTCCCGGTCGGCCGCCTCGACACCGACACCGAGGGCCTGCTGCTCCTCACCAACGACGGAGACCTGGCCCACCGCCTCACCCACCCGTCCTTCGGCGTCGACAAGGAGTACCTGGCAGAGGTCGAGGGCAGCCCCACGCCGGCCGAGCTACGCCGGCTCCGCCAGGGCATCAAGCTCGACGACGGGCTGACGGCGCCGGCCAAGGCGTCGCTCACCGCACCCGGCGCCGTGCGCCTGGTCATCCACGAGGGACGGAACCGCCAGGTCCGGCGCATGCTGGAGGCGGTCGGCCATCCGGTGAGACGGTTGGTCCGCACCCGCATCGGCCCTCTGGCCGACCGCCGGCTCAAGCCGGGGGAGTGGCGGGTCCTGGAGATGGAGGAGGTCCGCGCCCTCGAAGCCGCCGCCGCGCCCCGCAGTAGATTCGAGGCGTGAGCCCCGCCGTGCGCGCCCTGCGAGGGGCGACCACCGTCGACGCCGACACCCCCGAGCAGATCAACGAGCGGGTCGGGGCGCTGGTAAAGGAGATGCTGGCCCGCAACGACGTGGACAAGGATGACCTGATCAGCGTCATCTTCACCGCCACCGACGACGTCACGTCCATGTTCCCCGCCGCCGCCGCCCGCGCCGTCGGTCTCGGCGACGTGCCCCTCCTGTGCGCTCGCGAGCTGGCCATCGCCGGCGGCACCCCCCGCTGCATCCGGGTGCTGATGCACCTGAACACCGAGCGCTCGCGGTCCGACCTGCGCCACGTGTACCTGGCCGGCGCCGAGGGGCTCCGCGATGACCTCCCTGTCTGAGCCCCGCCGGCGGGGGGCCGTCGTCGGCACCGGACTGATCGGCGGCTCGATCGCCCTGGCGCTGCGGAAGCAGGGCTGGCACGTGACCGGGCGCGACCTCGACCCGCAGCGGGCGGCCCAGGCGCTCGAGCAAGGCGCCCTCGACGCCGTCGGCGACGATCCTGCCGCCGAGCTGACCTTCGTCTGCGTCCCGGTGTCGTCGATCGCCGAGGAGGCCCGACGCGCCCTCGCCGCCGGCGGCGTGGTCACCGACGTCGGCGGGGTCAAGGCGCCCGTGGTGGCGGCGGTCGATCATCCCCGCTTCGTGGGCGGCCACCCGATGGCCGGATCGGAGCAGGAAGGCATGGACGGCGCCGACCCGTCGCTGTTCGAGGGGGCGACGTGGGTGCTGACGCCCATCGTCTCCACCGACGCCGACGCGTACACCCTCGTCCGCTCGATCGTGACCTCGCTGGGAGCCGACGTCGTCGCCCTGGCGCCCGAGCGCCACGACGAGCTGGTGGCCACCGTCTCCCACGTCCCCCACCTGGCCGCCGCCACCCTCATGGCCCTCGCCGCCGACGGCGCCACCGAGCAGGGCCCGATGCTGCGCCTGGCCGCCGGCGGCTTCCGCGACATGACCCGCATCGCCGCCGGCCATCCCGGCATCTGGCCGGACATCTGCGCCGAGAACCGCGACGCCATCGTCCAGGCCCTCGACCGGCTCATCTCCGCCCTGTCGGCGACGCGCGACCTCGTCGTGCTGGGCGACCGCCCGGGCCTGCTGAGGAACCTGGAGCGGGCCCGGGCGGCCCGTGTCAACCTCCCGAGCCGCGTCGCCCGCGACACCGCCCTGGTCGAGATGCGCGTCCCTGTGCCCGACCGGCCCGGTGTGCTGGCCGAGATCACCACCCTGCTGGGAGAGCTCGACGTCAACATCGAGGACCTGGAGATCGCCCACTCTGTCGAGGGTGAGCGGGGCGTGCTGGTCCTGGTGGTGCAGGAGGCGGCGGCCGGGGCCACCCGCACGGCCCTGCTGTCCCGCGGCTTCCACCCCGCGCTGCGGAAGCTCTCATGAACTGGTTGCACCTACCCGCGCCCACGGTGGTCAAGTGCAACCAGAACGGTGTGGGGGGCGCCCGGTGAGCTCCTTCACCGTCGCCGGCGGCCGTCCCCTGCGGGGTCGGGTCAACGTCCCCGGGGACAAGTCCATCTCCCACCGGGCCCTGCTCCTGGCCGCCCTCGCCGATGGCACGTCGGTCGTCCGGGGCCTCTCCGACGGCGACGACGTGGCCCGCACCCGCGCCGCCGTCGAAGCCCTGGGCGCCGGCGTCGACGGCGAGAAGATCACCGGCGGAAGGAGCCGCCTGCACGAGCCCGGCGACGTCCTCGACATGGGCAACTCGGGCACGGGAATCCGCCTGCTCGCCGGCCTGTGCGCCGGCTTCCCGTGGCTGACCGTCCTGACCGGCGACGAGTCGATCCGCCGGCGGCCGATGTCGCGGGTGGCCGAGCCGCTGCGGGCCATGGGGGCGCACGTGGACGGTCGCCGCGGCGGGCGCCTGCCGCCGCTGGTCGTGCGAGGCGGCGAGCTGCACGGCATCGACTACGACCTGCCGGTGCCCAGCGCCCAGGTGAAGTCGGCCGTGCTCCTGGCCGGCCTGTCGGCCGAGGGTGAGACCGTCGTCCGCCAGCCGGTCGTCACCAGGGCCCACACCGAGGAGATGCTCGCCGCGTGCGGCGCCGGTCCCGAGGTCAGCGACGACGGGTTGGTCGTGCGGTTGCGGCCGGCGCCGCTGCAGCCGTTCGAGCTCGACGTCCCCGGCGACCCCTCCCAGGCCGCGTTCTGGATCGTCGCCGCCTGCATCGTGCCCGGCAGCGACGTCGTGGTCGACGACATGTACATCGGTCCCGCCCGCACCGGTTTCCTCGACGTGCTCGAGCGGATGGGCGCCGACGTGGAGCGCGTGGGGGAGCGCAGCATCAGGGCCCGGTACTCGCCGGACCTGCACGGCACCGGCGTCCCGCCGGCCGAGATCGCCGCCCTGATCGACGAGATCCCCATCCTGGCGGTCGCGGCGACGGTGGCCCGCGGCGACACCGGATTCCTCGACGTCGGCGAGCTACGGGTGAAGGAGAGCGACAGGGTGGCCACCATCATCGAGGGGCTCGCCGGCATGGGGGCCGTGGCGATGGCCGACGGCTCCGGCCTGCACGTGCGGGGAGGGGCGACCCTGCGGGGCGGGAAGGTCCATTCCCACTGGGACCACCGCATCGCCATGGCCCTGGTCATCGCCGGCCTGGCAGCCGAAGGGACGACGGAGATCGAGGGTTGGGGCGCCGTCGCCACCAGCTACCCGGGCTTCCGGCGCGACCTGGAGCGGCTGTGCGGGTTGTAGCCATCGACGGGCCGGTGGGCTCGGGCAAGTCCACCGTGGCCAAGGCGGTGGCCCAGCGCCTCGACCTGCCGTACCTCGAGTCCGGCGCCATGTACCGGGCCGTGGCCTGGGCCGCCGTCAAGCGGGGTATCGAGCCGGAGGCGGGCGACGAGCTCACCGCCCTCGCCGCCGAGCTCGACATCGACGTCGGCGAGCGGATCGTCGTGGACGGCGAGGACATCACCGGCGAGCTCCGCAGCCCGGAGGTGGGCCGGGCCGTGAGCGCGGTGGCCGCCACCCCGGGCGTCCGCACCGAGCTGGTCCGCCGCCAGCGGGAGTGGGTGGAGGAGCACGGGGGAGCGGTCGTGGAGGGTCGCGACATCGGCAGCGTGGTGTTCCCGGACGCCGAGGCGAAGGTCTTCCTGACCGCCAGCGCCGCCGAGCGAGCCCGGCGCCGGTCGCTCGACGAGACCGCCGACGACCTGGCCCGCCGGGACCTGCTCGACTCCACCCGGGCGGTGTCGCCGCTGGTCGTGCCCCAGGGCGCCGTGGTGGTGGACACCACCGGCCGGGCCATCGAGGACGTGGTCGACGAGATCGTGGCCATGCTGCCGGCGGGATGAGGGCCTACGCCGTCGTCCGCTTCCTGATCTGGCTGGTGGCCAAGATCCTGTGGCGGATCAGCTTCGAGGGCCTGCAGAACATTCCCCGTAGTGGACCGTTCGTGCTGGCTCCGATCCACCGGTCCTTCATCGACTTCGGGCTGGTCTCTGCGGTCACCCGCCGGCCGATGGGGTTCATGGGCAAGGAGTCGCTCTGGAAGAACAGGTACTTCGGCGCCTTCATCACCCACCTCGGCGCCTACCCCGTGAACCGGGGCGCCCCCGACCGGGAGTCCCTGCGTCGCACCCTCGAGCTCCTGGCGGACGGCAAGCCGCTCGTCCTCTTCCCCGAGGGCACCCGCCGCAGCGGGCCGGTCATCGAAAACCTCCATGAAGGGGCGGCGTACGTGGCGGCCAAGGCCGGCGTACCGCTGATCCCCGTCGGCATCGGCGGCTCGGAGCGAGCGCTGCCCAAGGGCAAAGCCCTGCCCCGCCTGGTCAGGATCCACGTGCTCGTGGGGGAGCCGATGATCCCGCCGCCCATCGCCGAGGGCGCCCGCCACCCCTCCCGCCGGGCGATCAAGGACTTCACCGTGCATCTCCAGGTCGTGTTGCAGGACCTCTTCGACCGGGCCCAGCGGACCGCCGGCGTCGACGTCCCTGTCAACCAAAGCCCGCCGCCAGACGTGTAACCGGGCGTGGACGACGGGTTCGACGAGGCGTTCGACGAGCTCTTCCCCCGGGCGGTGCGCCTCGCCGCCCGTCTCCTCGGCAACCGGGCGGCGGCGGAGGACGTGGCGGCGGAGACCATGGCCCGGGCCTATGCCCGCTGGTCCAAGGTCTCCCGCCTGCCCTACCGCGACGGGTGGGTGCTGAAGGTCGCCACCAACCTGGCCATCGACCGCCTGCGGCGCCGGCCGCCCGAGGTCGTCCCGCCGCCGGCCGACGACTTCGAGGACGCCGTCCACCTGCGCCTGGCCCTCAACGCCGCCCTGCTGACGCTGGCTCCCCGCCAGCGTCAAGCCGTCTCCCTGCGCTACCTCGGGGGATTGTCCGACCGTGAGGTCGCCCTGGCCCTCGGTATCTCCCTCGGCAGCGTGAAGACGCACATCCACCGGGGCTTGCACGGCCTGCGCGCCTGTCTGGGCGCCGGCCTGGAGGAGGTGGTCCCCGTTGGCGTGGACTGAGTCCCGCTCACGCGACGAATGGCTGGCCGAGGTGCGCCGGCGGGGCGGACGGCTCCGGCGCCGGCGCCGGGTGGCCGCCGCCCTCGTCGGTGCCCTGGCGATGGTGCCACCCTTGAGCGTCGCAGCCGGCTTCCTGACCGCCGATCAAGGCCGCGAGCAGGAGGTGTCGGTGGCGGGGCCGGCGCCGGCGGGCGGGGCGAGCGGCCCCGTCACCGCCCGAGAGGTGGCGCCGGCACCGGGTATCACGCTGCCTGACGAGCCGGAGCCGGTCCAGGACCCGGCGGCGCCGACCACCCTCCCGGGACTCTCGCCGGAGAACCTCCACCGCCGGGCAGAACCGCCGGTGCCGGGCGACGGCGCGGTGACACAGGCTCCGCCCATGACCACCCCGCCCGCCGACGACCCGGTGGTGCGCGCCGCGACCACCCTGCCACCGCCGGCCACCACGGCCCCTCCCCAGCTCACGCCCAACCAGCCCACCGCCGGCGGGCTGTCGGCCGGCGCGCCCGGGAGCGCGCTGGCGCCCTGTCCGGCCGAGGGCCTCCAACTCGACGTCGTGCCCTCCAAGGCGACGTTCAGCCTCGGAGAGACGGTCAGCGGAATGTTCTTCCTCCAGACCGGTCGGGCCGGCGACTGCCGGATCACCCTGCCGGCGTCGTTCCGGATCGAGGACGTCGCCACCGGCAAGGTGCTGGGTACGGTCGGGGCCACCACTGAGTTGCCGAGCCCGGCCAGGGCGGAGCCCGGCAAGATGTACACCAGTACCTTCTCCTGGGATCAGAGCGACTGCTCGGGCGCCACGTGCGCCCAAGCTGCGCCCGCCCTGTACCAGGCCGTCGCCGTCTGGAGCGACGGCGGACCCTACCGAGCGTGGGGCGAATTCCGGGTCGCCGGGTGACAACCACGCTCTGAGGTCTTAGGATCACCAGTGGTGATACCCAGGCGGGTGGCCTTCCTCGGGCTGGCGGCATTGATCCTGGCCGGCGCCGGCATCGCCGCGGCCGCCACCTACGACGACGCTGACGACCCCCCGGCCGCGCTCGAGCAGCCACAGCCGGCGACCACCACCACGCTGTTCGTCGACCCGACGACCACCCTCGCCGTCGCGACCACGACGACCGCCCCGGCTCCCTCCACCACGGCGGCCAGCGGGAGGACGACGACGACGCGCCGGGGCGCCACCACCACGGCCAGGGCCGGCGCGACCACCACGACGGCTGCCGCCGCCCCCTGCACCAGTGCCCAGATGGAGGCTGCGGTCACCACCGACAAGGCGTCCTACGGCCAGAGTGAGCCGGTGAGGATCCAGAGCACACTCCGCAACCGCTCGGCGGTGACGTGTACCTACCCGAGCTTCGTCTTCTCGGCCGCCGTTCTCAGCCCCGCCAATGCCACCGTCACCGCCTTCGACCGGGTCGACGGGGCGCCGGGGGCGCTGGGAGCGGGCCAGCAGAACGAGGCCACGGTGACGTGGGACCGCCTTGGCTGCGCCCCCCAGCCGTGCACGCAGACCACTCCTGGCGAGTACACCGTCTCCGCCACCTGGAACTTCCCCGGTGGCCCCTACACGGTCACCAGGAAGGTCACCTTCACCTAACCGGCGGCGAGGGCGTCGAGCACGTCGCTGGCAGCCCTCTGGCGGTCATGGGCGAACGCGGAGCCCGCCCCCGGCGCCGCGCCCAGGGCCACCGACGCCACCGTGTCGAGCGCGGCCAGCAGCTCCCGTAGCTCCCGCGGCGGCGGGAAGTACTCGTCCTCGTTGGTGACGATGACCTCCTCGATCCCCTCCGCCGGATCCAGCCGGGCGATGACCGACCGGACCAGTTCCTCGGGCGCCGATGCGCCGGCGGTCACGCCGACCACGCCGGCGAGGTCCTCCGGCAGCTCGTCGGCGCTGTTGACCCGGTAGACCCGCTCGCAGCCGGCGCCGCGAGCCACCTTCTCCAGGGCGACGGTGTTGGAGGAGTTGGCCGACCCGATGACGACGATGGCGTCGGCCCGGGCCGCGATCTCGATCAGGGCCGACTGGCGGTTGGTGGTGGCGAAGCACAGGTCGCTGTGGGCGGGCATCCAGAGGTCGGGGAACCGCTCCCGCGCCGCGTCGAGCACGCCGGCCCAGTCCTGGTGGCTCAGCGTGGTCTGGGCCAGCAGGGCCACC
>DATLHA010000034.1:0-17879 GCA_035540095.1 Acidimicrobiales bacterium
GAGGTTCCGGTCGGCGACCGGGAGCTGCAGCAGGTCGATGGCGCCCGTGCGGATGATCTCCCGCAGGGTGGCGTCGGGCCGCTTGGCGAAGGCGAGGACCAGGGCGGTGGCCGGGGTCTCGTCGTGGATGGCCTGGAGAGCCGAGAGCCCGGTCTTGGTGCTGAGGCTGGGGCCGGCGATCAGGACGTCGAAGGGCCCGTTGGCGTTGATGGCCTCCTCGACGTTGGTCGGGCGGTCACAGGCCACGACCTCGGGCCGGGGGCGCAGCTCGGAAGCTACGCCCCGGACCTGGTCGGCCAGGCTCTCGTCCTTGTCCAGGACGAGGATCTTGGGGTTGCGCACGGTGGCTAACTCCTCGGTTCTTCCGTCGTCGATCAGAACTGCCGCAGGGCGTCGGCGATGCTGGAGCCCGGGGTGGGCCCGACCGGCGCGGCGTCCTTGGAGACCAGCGAGAAGTACAGGGACTCGAAGGTGCTCAGGTAGATCAGGCGCTCGGCCTCGGGCGGGGTCACCGCCAGCAGGTAGAGCAGGCCGGCGCTGTTGCCGGGCTGGCCCTGGGTGGCGGCGAGGGTGGTGCCGTTGACGTTGAGGACCTCGGTGTTCTGCATGATCAGGTGGGCCATGCCAGCCGGGTTCTTCGGATCCGAGCCCGCCTTGACCACGCCGTAGATGTTGATGCGGTCGCCGGCACCGGCGAAGCCGGCGACGCCGGGCACGTTGGCCAGCTCCACGGCGATGGCCGTCTTGCCCTCGGGGATCTTCAAGGTGCCGATCCGGGTCTGGGCCACCTGGAACTGCTCGTTGGTCAGGATGGCCCCCTCGGCCACGCCCAGGGTGACGGTCTTGCCCGCCAGTTGCGACACGTCGGTCAGAGCGGTGGCCGGCTTGGCGGCGACGTCGATCGCCTTGTTCTTCACCAGGCCGCCGTTCACGGCCGCGGCGCCTGTCGTGCCCGCGGGGATCGGCTTGTCGGCCACCAGGACGGTGGCCTTGCCGGCCCCCGCCGTCACGCCGTCGTCACTGTTACGGACGACGAGGTAGGTGGCCGCCGCGCCGACGATGAAGACGGCGAGGCCGAGGGTCACGATCAGGTTCGAGCGCTTTCCCATGTTGGAAGTTCTCCGGTCTCTCTAGGGATTGGGTTCGGTCCGACACCCGCGCCGGGGTCGCCCAGAGAGGTTTTCGGCGGCGGGGCGGCCGACCTGTAGCCCGAATCTGGGTCGTTTGACCTAAAGGAAAGGTGCGATTGCACCGATAGGTGACGTGACCCAGTCCCTGACCATCGGGAGCTCTACGTGACGCGTCGACATCACTCACTGCCGGCTTTGCCGCCAAGGCGGCGCCTCTTGCGCCGCGACCAGTCGGGAGCGGCTGCGGTGGAGTTCGCCCTGGTCGTCGGCCTCTTCGTCTTCATCCTCTACGGGCTCATCGCCTTCGGCATGGTCCTGGCGACCAAGCAGCGCGTCACCAACGCCGCGGCCGAGGGGGCCCGGGCGGCAGTGGGCAGCGCCACCGCCACGGACGCCGTGAACGCCGCCACCGCCCGGGTCCTGGCCGCCGGCCTGCCCACCGGCGCCTACACGCCCATCTACTCCACGGCCACCTGCGGCTCGAACGAGTGCATCACGGTGACAATCACCTACAACCTCGACACCAACCCGGTCATCCCGCCGGCGCCGGGCTTGGGCCTGGTGATGCCCAAGAAGATGAGCTCCACCGCGGTCGTCCAGTTCAAGTAATGACCTCCGAGAAGGGTTACGGAATCATGTTGTTCACACGCGCTCGCCGGCGCGAGGAGCGGGGCGCCATCCTCGTGCTGTCCACCGTCGGATTGGTCCTCGCCATGATCGCCGCCGGCCTCGCCATCGACCTCGGCCGGATCGCCCAGGCGGCCCGGGACGACCAGCGGATCGCCGACCTGGCCGCCCTCGACGCCGCTCGCGTCACGCCGGCGGACTACCCCGTCGCCGCCGCCGCCAGCGCGGCGAGGAACGGCCTCCCCAGCGAGCCCGGTTTCAGCGTCACCGCCATCGAGGGCGTCAAGACCGACGGCCAGTGCGTGGCGTCGGTGGGAAGCGGCACGGTGTGCGTCACCGTCACCTCGCCGCACAAGAACGCCTTTCCCTTCCTCGGGGGCCGCGACTCCGTCACCCGGACCGCCATGGCGGGCGCCGGGGCCGCGATCGGCACGGTCAAGGTCGGGTCGTCCCTGGCGTCGGCGAGCGGCACCATCCCGCCCATGCAGGTGCTGATGTTGAACCGGGTCTTCTCGGCCTTGACCGGAGGCAACTACAACATCAATGCCGTCGGATGGCGGGGTCTGGCCGATAGCAACGTCACCTTCAGCGCCCTCACCCAGGCCCTCGGAGGGGTCACCGGGAACTCTGCGTTCACCCTCGGCAGCACGAACGAGGTCCTGAACACGACGTTCACCATGAACCAGCTGCTCACCGCGACGGCCAATGTGCTGAACAACAGCGGCAACTCGTCCGTGGCCACCAACGTGTTGAATATCAGGAACGGGGTCAACACCACAGCCACTTACCTCAGTCTGCCGCTGAAGCTCTATGACTTCTTCGACTTCGGCAGCGTTGTCGTCGGCAACAAGCAGGACGTCGCCAATATGACCCTGAACGTCCTCGATCTGATCAGGGGTGGGGCGATCCTCGCCGACGGTGACCATTTCGCCTCGTTCAACCTGGCCGCCGGCGATGTCATCGGGGGCGTCATCCCCGGTGGGTTCACGAACGCCAAGATCAGCATGGGTCTGATCGAGGCGCCGCAGCAGTCCTTCCCCGGCCCCGCCGGCAAGGACCCGTCGAACCAGTACTACACGTCGGCCCACACCAGCCAGGTCCGGGTGAAGATCGACGTCACCGTCCGGGTCCCGCTGACCGGTGCCATCACGGGACTGCTCGGCGTGGTCCTCGTGCCCGCCGGCACGTTGGTGGACGCCACGTTCTCCTACTACCTGAACGCCGGCAACGCCCACGCCTATCTCGACGCCATCCGGTGCGGGACCAGCTCGACCCCCACCGGCGTCGACATCTGGGGCGTGACCGACGTCGGCAGGTCGCAGTTCGGCCTGGTCACCGACACCGACCTCCGCACCGCGGCGACCGTCCCCGTGCCGGCCCCGAACCAGACGGTGCTCAGCATCCTGGGGCTCGTGAACGTCAAGGCCACCGGTCTGGTGACGACGAACATCCCCGGCAACTCCGGGATCATGCGTACCTTCCTTCCGCCCTACACCGACACGTCGCCGTCACAGACGGTTCCAGGCACGATGCTGTCGCTGCCGTCGCTGGCCAACACCAGCCTCACGACCGAGGCGCTCGTGCTGAACCTCAACACCGGTACCCTGATCACCGACCTGGTCTCGGGGATCAACTCCACCGGCCTCACCTTCAACTCCAACGCCCCGGGCGTGACGACGAGCATCTTGAAGCCGCTCTACGACGCCATCGGCCTCTCGTTCGGCACCGCCGACCTCTGGGCGCCACCGGTGCAGACGTGCTCGGCGCTGTCTTCACTCGGCAGTGTCACCAGCACCAACCCGCCGGTGCTTCGGGGCTGACTTCCGGGCTGCTTGGCCGCCCCATTCTGCTTAGGGGTCGTGGACCGATTTTGGTCCACGACCCCTAAACTTTTTCGGCCCAATAGCCGACGGTCTTTTCTGTTCCGCCACCCCGGCTAATTGAAAGGCAACTTAGATGAAGCGTAGTTTCCGCGTTCTCGGCACCGCCGCCGTTGCGGCTATCGGTCTGTTGACCTCGGGCGGTGCCGCACATGCCGACACCGTCCTCGACACCGGGATGGTCACGGTCGAAGCTCAGACCAGGGCCGTCCGCCTCGACGTCGGTGGGATCACCGTCGTGTCGGTGAACAAGGTGTCCAACCCCGGCGTGCAGGTTCGGGTCACCGTGGCCGAGGGCAGCAACCCGGTCGTCTCCACCGTCTACGCCGCCGGGGAGAACGGCTGCAGCGCCGAGGACAACGTCGCCATGGGAACCCTGAACCGGAGCATCACCGTCCAGGGCGGCCCGTGGGCCAACATCTACGTGAAGGCGCAGTTCACCTCCACCACCCCCATCGGGCTCTCCACCACCCACGTCCTCGAGCCCCTGGGCCCGACGGGCCTGACGGTGAACGGAGTCACCCTGGTCACCGGTGTGCCGATCAACATCTGCGTCGCCTGACCTGCGGCAAATCCCACGAGGAGCAGCGCACCGGCTTCCGCCGGTGCGCTGCTCCTGTTTCGCGCTAGTGGACGGGCGCATGTAGCTGATCCGAACAGGTATTGAAAGGACCCGTTTCCTGGTCTAAAGAGGTTGGGACACCCCTCGAACAGGGAATTCGGTCGCTGGTGAGTCGCTGCACGTTCGTCTGGGCACACGGCCTGAACAGCTGTATGGCGCACGAGGACGAGTTGGGCCTGTTCGACTGGTCGTGCGCCGAGTCGGTGGCCCGTGTGCTCCGGTACGACGCCAGGGGGCACGGAGGGTGTGAATGCGCTCACTACGAGTCGCGGGCCTATCGGTGGTCGGCGCTGGTCGACGACATGCTCCGGGTCCCGGGCCACGACCCCTTCGTGGCCGGCGGGGCGTCGATGGGCGCGGCCACCGCCCTCTACGCCGCGGTGCGGGCCCCCCGGCGGGTCCAGGGCCTGGTGGTGGTCACCCCGCCCAGCGCCTGGGAGAGCCGCCCGCCCCAGGCCGAGGCCTACGAAGCGGCCGCCCGGCTGGTGGAGCGCCGGGGCATCCCGGGCTTCGTGAAGGCGCTCCAGACGGTGGGCCAGCCCCGGATACTCGCCGAGGAGTTGCCGGAGGCGGACACCATCTGGCTGCGGCACCTGCGGCGCATGGACGAGAAGGTGGTGCCGTCGATCCTGCGGGGCGCAGCCTCATCCGATCTACCCAGCCACAAGGAGCTCCACGACGTCGTCGTGCCCACCCTCATCCTGGCCTGGACCGGTGACCCCGCCCATCCGGTGTCGACGGCCGAGAAGCTGGCCGAGCTCATGGTCATGAGCGAGCTGCACGTGGCCAGCGACCTGGCCGGCGTGCGCCGCTGGCCCGAGCTGGTGCGGGACTTCCTCGCCGGCATCTGCCTCTGGGAGAACGCCTAGCTCGGGGGGATCGGGGCCGAGCGAAGGAAGCCGGCCATGTCGTCGGCCCGGTAGAGCTTGTGGGTCGTCGGGTGCTGCGGGGCCTTGCCCACCACCACGCCGTCGGCCAGCTCACCCCAGAACCCCTCGTACACCTGTCCCGACCGGTGCGGGTCCTTGATGTAGTGGTTGACCGGCTTCTGGACCTCGAGCCCGGAGGCCAGCCACGACGGCTCGTCGAGGAAGAGGACCACCCGGGGGCAGAAAAGGGCCAAGGCGGTGCTGAAACGCGACGGGTCCTCCCCGACGTGGAGGAGGCTGGTGAGGGCCAGCGCCTCACCCAGCCCCCACGTGGGGTACCGGAGGCGGAACAGGACCTGGGCCCAGCGGCGGATCTCGCTCCAGAAACCCAGGGGGTCGGGATAGAAGAAGCTCTCGTTGGCCTCGCCCAGCGTGAGCGGGCGGTCGTGCCAGGTCAGCACCGGGTCCCGCCAGACCGGGGGCTTGGTGGTGACGAACAACAGCCACGCGTTCAGCGACCCCGGCGAGTTGGCCGGCCAGTCGGCGCCCTTGGCCTCCAGGGCGGCGCGCCCCCGCTTGTTCAGCGCCCTCGCCGCGGTGAGCCGCTCGTCGGCTCGCGGCGAGTAGAGCTGGGAGTCGTTGCGTCGTCTGAAGGCGATGATACGGTCCTTTTCGGCCATGGTAGTGGTGGGCTTGACGGGTGGAATCGGGTCGGGGAAGTCCACCGTGGCGGCGATGTTGGCGGAGCTGGGCGCGGTGGTCGTCGACGCCGATCGCCTGGCCCGGGAGGCGGTGGCGGTGGGCACCGACGGGTTCCGGGCGGTGGTCGACCGCTTCGGGTCGGGCGTCGTCGCCGGCGACGGGGCCCTGGACCGGCGGGCGCTGGCCGGCGTGGTGTTCGACGACCCTGTCGCCCTCGCCGACCTGAACGCCATCGTCCACCCGCCGGTGCGGGCGGCCATCGCCGAGCGGGTGGCGGCCCTGGAGGGCACGGACGCGGTGGTGGTGCTCGAGATCCCGCTGCTGGTCGAGTCCGGCCGCTCCTACGGCGCCTCCCGGGTGGTCGTCGTCGACTGCCCGGAGGACGTGGCCGTGCGCCGGCTGGTCGAGGGGCGGGGCATGGGCGAGGACGACGCCCGCCGGCGCATCGCCGCCCAGGCGTCCCGGGCCGAGCGGCGGGCGGTCGCCGACGCTGTCATCGACAACAGCGGCTCCCCTGACCACCTCCGCCGGCAGGTGGACGCCCTCTGGGAGGAGCTCCACCGCCGGCGGGAATAGGAGGGTCTCGGCCAAAGTTGATGCATATCGACTCAGGTTTGTTGTTGAGGAGGTATGCATGGCAAAGGCAGTTGGCATCGACCTCGGCACCACCAACTCGGTGGTCGCCGCCATGGAGGCGGGCGAGCCCGCCGTCATCCCCAACGCCGAAGGCGGCCGGACGACCCCGTCGGTCGTCGGCTTCGCCAAGGCCGGCGAGGTACTGGTCGGCGACGTGGCCAAGCGCCAGGCCATCACCAATCCCGACCGCACCATCCGCTCGGTCAAGCGCCACATGGGGACCAAATGGACCGTCGGCATCGACGGCAAGGACTACCGGCCCCAGGAGATCTCGGCCCGGATCCTGCAGAAGCTGAAGCGGGACGCCGAGGCCTACCTGGGAGAGCCCGTCACCCAGGCGGTGATCACCGTCCCCGCCTACTTCGACGACGCCCAGCGCACCGCCACCAAGGAAGCCGGCACCGTCGCCGGCCTCGAGGTGCTGCGCATCATCAACGAGCCCACCGCCGCCGCCCTGGCCTACGGGCTCGACAAGGAGGGCGCCGACCAGACCGTCCTCGTGTTCGACCTCGGCGGTGGCACGTTCGACGTGTCCGTCCTCGAGATCGGTGAAGGCGTCTTCGAGGTCAAGGCCACCAGCGGCAACACCCACCTCGGCGGCGACGACTGGGACCAGCGGATCATCGACTGGCTGGTCACGTCGTTCAGGAACGACCACGGCGTCGACCTGGCCAAGGACAAGATGGCCGTCCAGCGCCTGAAGGAGGCGGCCGAGAAGGCCAAGATCGAGCTCTCCACCACCCAGGAGACCCAGATCAACCTGCCGTTCGTGACGGCCACGTCCGCCGGCCCGTTGCACCTGGACTACAAGCTCACCCGGGCCAGGTTCCAGGAGCTGACGTCCGATCTGGTGGAGGCCACCCGCAAGCCGTTCGAGCAGGCCGTCAAGGACGCCGGCCTGTCGGTCGAGGACATCGACCACATCATCCTCGTGGGCGGGTCCACCCGCATGCCGGCCATCGTGGACCTGGTCCGCTCCCTCACCGGCAAGGAGCCCCACAAGGGGGTCAATCCCGACGAGGTGGTGGCCGTGGGCGCCGCCATCCAGGCCGGCGTGCTGAAGGGGGAGGTCAAGGAGGTCCTGCTCCTCGACGTCACCCCCCTGTCCCTCGGCATCGAGACCAAGGGCGGGGTGATGACCAAGCTGATCGAGCGCAACAGCACCATCCCCACCAAGCGGTCGGAGGTCTTCACCACCGCCGACGACAACCAGCCGTCGGTGGAGGTCCACGTGCTGCAGGGCGAGCGGGAGATGGCCTCGGCCAACCGCACCCTGGGCCGGTTCCACCTGACCGACCTGCCGCCGGCGCCGCGTGGTGTGCCGCAGATCGAGGTCACGTTCGACATCGACGCCAACGGCATCGTCCACGTCTCGGCCAAGGACCGGGCCACGGGCAAGGAGCAGTCGATGACCATCACCGGCCAGTCCTCCCTGTCGTCGGAGGAGATCGACCGCATGCTGCGCGACGCCGAGGCCCACGCCGAGGAGGACCGCCGCCGGCGGGAGGAGGCCGAGGTCCGCAACACGGCCGACTCGCTGGTGTACCAGACCGAGCGGCTGGTCAAGGACCACCCCGACGCGGCGGTCTCGGATGCCCTGCAGGCGCTGCGCGACGCGCTCAAGGAGGACGACATCGACACCATCCGGTCCCGCACCGAGGCCCTGGCCGCGGCCGGCGAGGAGCTGGGCCGGCGCCGGTACGAGCAGGCGGCGTCTACGCCGGACGACGACGAGGTGGTCGACGCCGAGATCGTGGACGAGCGGATGTCGGCCTGACGTCAGGACGATCGGTTTCGGCGTTGCCGGCGGGACCGTACGAAGTCGAGGGCCTCGCCGGCCAGCACCCGCCACGGCGCACCGGCGTCCATGGCGGCGCCTCGACCGTATCGCCGGGCTCGCGCCCGATCGCTAGTTCGCCGAGTCGGGCGCCCCGCTGATCCAGTCCCGGCCGTACACGGCCTTCAGCCGGGCATCGGCCTCATGCAACTGGCGTTCCAGCGCGTCCAAGAGATCGCCGGGCTCCGGGCCGCACGTTTCCCGCGCTCCGACCGGTTGGTGGGGTCGCGTGGTGCCGGGAACGGGCCGGGCCGCGCCAGGTGCCAGCCGCGCCCCACGACGGTCGACCTCGACCGCGGTGGGGGCGTTGATCCCCGCCGCCCGGGACCGTCGCGGGGGGCCGAAGAACCCTCGCTGGGTTGCGGCGACGGCTCGTTCAGGACGGGGAGCGAGAAGCAAGAGGGCGCCCAGGAAGATCGACCCGACGGCGAGTGAAAGCGGCCCACTGAGGCCTTGGCCGGTGCGGGCGAGGGGGACGCGTAGGCCGGCTTCGGCCGGGACGAGGGAGACGCCGGTGGAGGCCGTGGTGGCGCCCGGGCCCACCGTCGTGGTCAGGCCCTGGGCTGTCTGGTCCGTGGCGGTGGTCGTGGTGGTCCCGGTCCCGACCGTCGAGGTGGTGGTGCCGGAGGCCGGCGTGGTCGTGGTCGTCCCCACGGCCAGGGTGGTGGTGGTGGTCGTCGTCGCCGGCGCTTGAGTGGTGCTCGAAACCCCTGGGGGCAGGGTGGTGGTGGTCGTCGCCCCCGGCGCTTGGGTGGTCGTCGTCGCCCCCGGCGCTTGGGTGGTCGTGGTTGCCCCCGGGGCCTGGGTGGTGGTCGTGGTGGCCGGCGTCGTCGTGCTGGTCGTGGTCCCCGGCACTGCGGTCGTCGTGGTCGTCGCCGGCGCCGCCGTGCTCGTCGTGGTGGCCGGCACCGCCGTCGTCGTGGTTCCCGGCACCGCCGTCGTCGTGGTCGTCGTCGGCACCGTGCTGGTGGTGGTGGCCGCCGGCGCCGTGGTCGTGGTGGAGGCGGGCGGGCAGTTCATCCCGCCGATCGTGTTGGCGTCGAGGGTGACGGCGCCGGTGAGGGCGAACAGCCGCCCGTCCACCACCGCGCCGGTGTTGGCGGTGATCGAGACGTTGGCGATGATGGTGCCGGCGATCTGCGAGTTGGTCCCGAGGGTGGCGGAGCTGCCGACCGCCCAGTAGACGTTGCACGCCTCGGCCCCGCTCTGCAGGATCACACGGCTGCCTGACGCGGTGGTGAGCGTGCTGCCGATCCGGAAGACATACTCACCGCCCCCGCTGAGGTAGAGGTCCCCCGTCAGCTGGGCCGAGCTGGCGAAGCAGTACACGCCGGGTAGGAGGGGGTCGGCGGCCGTGCCGACGTCCTGTCCAAGGACCTGGCCGGTCAGGTCCTGGCACGGCGTGCGGCTTTGCAGGTCGCCGTAGGCGGAGCCGGCGTCGATCAGCGCCTGCTGCGCCACCGCGTTGCCGACGTGCAGGGCCCCGCTCCTGGTCACGGTGCCGAACCCGGTCACGGAGGTTCCCGGGTACAGCCCGACGTCTCCGTTGATCGTGGTCGCGCCGGTGTTGGTGATGGTGGTGTTGGCCAGAACGGCAAAGCTTGTCGCCGTGCCGAGCGGCACTGCCCCTCGCGCACTGCCTCCCCCCACGAGGACGGCGAGGAGCGACAGGCCCAAGGCCACCAGGGCCAGCTCGGCCGGGCGGCGTCGCCGGCTCACCCGAGCGCTCATCGGGCCAAGATCCCGGGCGGCCGAGGGCTGTTCCGAGCCCCGCATCCGGGATGCTTGGTGAACAAAGCACAGTGAATGCGTGCGCCGTTGGCCGAACTGCCGTACATGTTTTTGCCGCCCCGTCTGCTTGAGCTGCGTGAACCCTAGCCCGCGGACCCCGCCGCCTCTCCGTGCCCGGAGTTGTCACAGGCCGCCGGTACCCTGGACCGGTGCCTCCGTTCCAGGTCGTCAGCGACTTCGAGCCCGCCGGCGACCAGCCCAAGGCGGTCGAGGCCCTGGCCGCCGGCGTCGAGCGGGGCGACCGGTTCCAGACGCTGTTGGGCATCACTGGCAGCGGCAAGAGCGCCACCATCGCCTGGACGATCGAGAAGGTCCAGCGGCCCACGCTGGTCATCGCCCCCAACAAGTCGCTGGCCGCCCAGCTGGCCAATGAGTTCCGGGAGTTCTTCCCTCACAACCGGGTCGAGTACTTCGTCAGCTACTACGACTACTACCAGCCCGAGGCCTACCTCCCGAGCTCGGACACCTACATCGAGAAGGACAGCTCGATCAACGACGAGATCGAGCGCCTGCGCCACTCGGCCACCTGGGCCCTGGTCTCCCGGCGGGACGTCATCGTGGTCGCGTCCGTCTCCTGCATCTACGGCCTGGGCACTCCCGAGGAGTACACCAAGCACGTCCTGCCGGTCAGCCGGGGCATGGAGATCGACCAGCGGGCCATCCTTCGCCAGCTGGTGGACATGCAGTACGAGCGCAACGACATGAACTTCATCCGGGGCGAGTTCCGGGTGCGGGGCGACACCATCGAGATCCACCCGGCCTACGAGGAGCAGGGCGTCCGGATCGAGCTCTTCGGCGACGAGGTGGAGCGCATCAGCCGGGTCGACCCCCTGACCGGGGAGATCCTCGAGGTGCTGGAAGACGTCGTCGTCTTCCCCGCCACCCACTACGTGGCCGGCGAGGAGCGGATGAAGCGGGCCATCGGCACGATCGAGGTGGAGCTCCAGGAGCGGCTGGCCTGGTTCGAGGAGCACGGCAAGCTCCTCGAGGCCCAGCGCCTCCGCATGCGGACCAGCTACGACCTGGAGATGATGCAGGAGGTCGGGTTCTGCAACGGCATCGAGAACTACTCCCGCCACATCGACGGGCGGGTCGCCGGCCAGCCGCCCCACACCCTCCTGGACTTCTTCCCCAAGGACTACCTGCTGGTCATCGACGAGTCCCATGTCACCGTGCCCCAGCTCCACGGCCAGTACGAGGGCGACCGGTCGCGCAAGGAGACCCTGATCGACCACGGCTTCCGGCTGCCGTCGGCGGCCGACAACCGGCCCCTGCGCTTCGACGAGTGGTACGAGCGGGTCAACCAGTGCGTCTTCCTGTCGGCCACCCCGTCGGACTACGAGATCGGCCAGTCCACCCAGGTGGTCGAGCAGATCGTCCGGCCCACCGGCCTGACCGACCCCGAGGTGGTCGTGAAGCCCACCAAGGGCCAGATCGACGACCTCATGGAGCAGATCCGGGTCACCATCGAGAAGGGCGACCGGGTCCTGGTCACGACACTCACCAAGAAGATGGCCGAGGACCTGACCGACTACCTGCTGGAGCTGGGGGTCAAGGTCCGTTACCTCCACAGCGAGGTCGACACGATCCAGCGCATCGAGATCCTGCGTGACCTGCGGCTGGGGGAGTTCGACGTGCTGGTCGGGATCAACCTGCTGCGGGAGGGCCTGGACCTGCCCGAGGTGTCGCTGGTGGCCATCCTCGACGCCGACAAGGAGGGGTTCCTCCGGAGCGAGACGTCGCTGATCCAGACCATGGGGCGGGCGGCCCGGAACGTCGACGGCCAGGTGATCATGTACGCCGACAAGGTCACCGACTCCATGCAGCGGGCCATCTCGGAGACCAACCGCCGACGGGGCGTGCAGGAGGCCTACAACCGCGAGCACGGGATCGACCCCCAGACCATCCGCAAGGCGGTCACCGACATCCTCGCCACCCTCCGGCCCGACGGTGACGGTGAGGCACCGAGGCCGGGCAAGGACCGCCGGTCGCGCAAGCGCGACAAGGTGCGGAGCGACTTCGCCGAGCTCCCTCAGGACGAGCTGGAGCGGCTGATCCGCACCCTGGAGGAGGAGATGAAGGAGGCGGCCACCGACCTGCGCTTCGAGTACGCCGCCCGGCTACGCGACGAGATCCACGACCTCAAGCGGGAGCTCAAGCAGGTGGTGTGAGCGGCTCGCTCGACAGGACCAGCGTCGGGTCGCCGACCCTGACCTCCAGGCGGTGGGGGAACCGGCGCTCGGCCTCGGCGATGACCTCCCGGTCGCGGGCGTACCAGCCGGCGTCCGTCGGCCACCACGAGGCGACGAACACCGCGTCGCACGTGTCGAGCTGGGTGGGGTGGACGACGGCGGCGAAGTCCCGGGGGCTGTCCAGGTAGGCCAGCATCGGCGACACGCCGATGTTCACCACGCAGCTCCGCCCGCCGGCGGCGTTGACCTCGCCGATGAGGGCGGCGGCGTGGCGGTAGGCGGTCGGGTGACCGGTGAAGCCCGGGGCCAAGGCCCAGGCGGTGACGGCGCACGAGGCTGCTCCCACGACCGCGGCGACCGGGACCCGGCCGACGGCGACGGCGGCGAGGTAGGCGGCGCCGGGCACGAGCCACACGAAGAAGCGGGGGGTGAGGGCGGAGGACTGCAACCCCGCCCACTGGACCAGTAGGACGGCGGCGAGGGCGGCCGCCGCACCCCGGGCCGCCCGGCTCCCTCGGAGCACCAGGACGCCGCCCGCCACGACCAGCGGCAACGCCGCCGCCGAGGCCCACCCGCCGCCCGTGGCCATCACCGCCACCCGCCACGGCAGGTCCGCCTCGAGCACCCTCGCGTAGCTGCCCATGGTGTCGATCATGGAGGCGGCCATCCCCACGTAGGCGACGCCGGCGACGCACGCCGCCCCCGTGAACCGGACGCGCCAGCGGGCGTCGAACTCCCGCCGGGCGGCGACCAACCCGGCGTGGGCGGCCAGCACCGGCAGCATGTAGAGGTGGGTCGCCAGACCGGCGCCGGCGACCGCGCCGTAGGCGGCATCCCACCAGCCCGGGCGGCCCGGCCGGTCTTCGACGGCGAGGACGGTGGCGACGATGGCGCACAGCACCAGCAGGCTGTAGCCGCGCACTCCCCGGGAGAGGGTGGCGAAGGTGGGGTTGGCGGCGAGGAGTCCGCCGGCGACCAGGCCGGCGGCGAGGCCGTGCCGGCGGGCGGCGAACCACGTCAGCACGCCGACCGCCGCCGCCCCGCACAGGATGGGGAGGATCCGCAGGGTGGCGGCGTCGGTGCGGCCCGTGACCACCCGTACGAGCTGCTCCAGGAAGGAGAAGAAGGGGTGGTTGTTGAACGCGGCCTGGGAGCTGAACGCGGCCCACGGCGGCCCCGGCTTGACGAACATGCCGACGGTGTGGGCGCTGTCGAAGTCGAGGGCTCGGCCCAGGCCCGGGAGGTAGGCGAGGAACGTCACCACGCCGAGGCCGGCGCCGGCCCCAACTGCGGCAGCCGACGGCGCCGGCGCCGGCGTCGGCGTGGCTCGCACGGTCGGTGTCCCCGCAGCCCGCGGTCGGGTGATGTGCATGCGATGTGCCCCCGGGGTCAGTTTCGTCAGCGGCGGCCGGGAGCTTGAGCCCGGAGATCCGCTCAGTTCGGGCGCCGGGCCGGTCGATACATCGGGGGTGACCCTTGTGGCCGACCCGAGCGTGCCCGAGCGCGCCCGCCGGCGGTGGTTCGCGGCCGCCTGGACCGCCCCGGTGTGGGCCCACCTGGTGGCCCTGGCCCTGCTGCTGGTCGCCATGATGGCCGTCGTCGGCACCGCCTCCTCCTTCTCCGCCGACGAGGGGGCCGCCATCGTGCAGGCCCGGTCGCTGTCGGAGGGGGCCGGGTGGCTGGTGGAGCACCCGCTGCCCGGGGCCGACCCTGCCGGCGTCAACTACCCGCTGGAGTTCTCCGAGCACGGCCGCCGGGGATGGGCGCCCTACGCCAAGCACCCCCTGTACCCGCTGCTGCTGGCCGGCGCCGACCGTGCCGGGGGCGTCGCCGCCATGGTGCTGCTCTCGCTGGCCGGCACCGTGGCCGCCGCCGGCCTGGCCGCCGCCCTCGCCCGCCGGCTGGATCGGGCACTGGCCCGGCCGGCGCTGTGGTCCACCGGCGTGGCCAGCCCGCTGTTCTTCGACGGCCACCTGCTGATCGCCCACACCCTGGGCGCCGCCCTGGCCGCCGCCGGGGTGCTGGCCTTCCTCGCGGCCCTCGAGCGCCGCAGCCCGGCCCGGGCCCTGCTCGTGGTGCCGGCCCTCGCCGCCTGCGTACTGCTGCGCAACGAGGGGCTGTTCATCGCCGCCGCACTCGCCGCGGTGGCCGGCGCCGTCGCCCTGCGCCGGTCGGATGTTCGCCCGGTGGCCGCGGTGGCCGCGGTGGCCTCGCTTGTCGCCGGCGCCGGCGCCTTCCTGCTCGACCGGGAGTGGACCGCCCGCATCGTCGGGGCCACAGACAGCGGGCCGGGGTCGGTGGCAGTGCCGGCGGGGAGCACCGGGCTGCTGGCCGGGCGGGTGAAGGGGTTCCTGCTGACCTGGCTGACCCCCAGCTACAGCGGCCGGCCCGTGCTCGGGCTGCTGCTCCTCGTCATGCTCGCCGCCATTGCCTACGGGGCCCTGGCCGCCCGCCGCCACGCCGGCGACGGTCGTCGCATCCTCGCCGGCGCCGGCGTGGCCGCCGCAGCCTCCGTCGCCGCCCTTCTGGTCGCCCCCGGCACCGTCGTCCCCGGCCTCCTGCTGGCCTTCCCCCTCGGCTCGGCGGGGCTCTTCCTCGTGAGCCGGCGGACCCTGCGCACCGAGCCCGCCCGGGTGGCGGCCGGCGTCTCGCTCCTGTTCGTCGTGGCCGTCGTCGCCACCCAGTACGCCAAGGGAGGCGGTGGCGAGTGGGGCGGCCGGTACTTCGCCGTGGCCCTTCCCATCGCCGTCCCCGTCCTGCTGCTCGCCCTCCGGGACACGGCGACGGCGCTGGGGCCGGCGCTTGCCCGCCGGGCCGGCGTCGCCCTGGTCGTCTGTTCGGTGGCCCTGAGCACCATGGGGATCACCGCCCTCCGGTCGTCTCACCGGGCCAACACCCGCCTCGTCGCCGCCGCCGAGCGGGCCGGGGTGAGCGTCGCCGCTGGCGACCGGCCGGTGATGGTGACCACCGAGGGCGCCATGCCCCGGTTCGCGTGGCCGACGTTCGATCGCCAGCGGTGGCTCCTCGCCGGCCCCGAGGGCCTCGACGACCTCTTCGCCCGCCTCGCCGGCGCCGGCGTGGCCCGCATCGGTTTCGTGACCCGCAACGTCGACCGTGACCAGGCGCTGCTGGACGCCGCCGGCGTGCGCGTCGTCAGCGCCGACAGCTCCGAGGGCGGCCGGCGGTGGCACGTCCTGGTGGTCGACATCCCCTGCTGCCCATGAACCGGGTTCAGGCTGCGTCGCCGGCATCGCGGGTAGCGGGGAGGCCGCCCGCGGCGCCGGGCGCGGGGCCGGCGCCGGTTCGCCGGGGCTGGCGGCGGGCATGGGGTCTCCCGGTGTGGGCCCACCTCGTCGCCCTCACCCTCATCCTGCTGGTGCTGGTGCCCGTGGTCGGCAGCCCGCAGTCGTTCCTGGCGGACGAGGGTGCGGCGATCCTCCAGGCCCGCTCGCTCGCCGCCGGCCAGGGATGGATCCTCGAGCATCCCCTTCCCGAGGTGGACCCGGCGGGCGCCTGGTATCCCGTCGTGAACGCAGAGCGCGGGCAGAAGGGATTCGCACCGCTCGCCAAGCACCCGGCGTACGCGGTGCTCACGGCCGCCGCGGCGCGCGTGGCCGGCGTCACGGGCATCGTCCTTCTGTCACTGGCGGGGACCGTCCTGGCCGCGGGCCTTGCCGCCGCCCTTGCCGGCCGGTTCGACGGCCGGCTCGTCCGCCCGGCGTTGTGGGCGGTCGGGCTCGGGAGCCCGATGCTCTTCGACGGCTTCCTGGCCATGGGCCACACCCTGGGGGCGGCCTGCGCGACGGCCGCCGTGCTGGCTGCCGTGGTGACGCTGCAGGAACGGCGGCCGGCAATGGCCCTCCTCGTGGCCCCCGGCGTTGCCGGGGCGGTGCTCCTGCGCAACGAAGCCCTGCTCTTCGCCGCCGCCTTGGTGGTGGTCGGCTCCGTGGTGGCGATCCAGCGCGTCTACCGCCGGCCGGCCCTCTTGATGGCCGGATCCGTACTCGTGGCCGCGGCGGCCGCTCGCCTCGTCGAACGGATCTGGATCGCCAGTATCGCCGGCGAAGCGGTCGCGGCCTCCGTGCCCGTGCCGTCGTCGGGCGCCGGCTTCCTCCGGGGCCGGGCCGACGGCTTTCTGGCGACGTGGGTGAACCCGGCATACGGAGGATCCCCGAACCTCCGGCTGTCCCTCCTTCTTCTCATCCCCGGGATCGGCTGGGGCGCCTCCCGTGCCCGGGTCGACCCGGAGGACCGAGCCGGCATTCTCGGCGGTGCGGCGGTCGCGGCGGCCGCAGCCATCGCCGGCTGGACGATCGACCCGACGAACGTCGTACCCGGTCTGCTCGTCGCCTTCCCGCTGGCCACGGCCGGCCTGTTGGTACTGCGCCGCCGGCTGTTCGAGGATGTCGGGCTCGCTGTCGTCGCCGCCACGGCCGGCGTCTTCGCCCTCGCCGTCCTGGGCACCCAGTACTCCGAAGGGGGGAACGGCGAGTGGGGTGGCCGGTACTTCGCGCTCCTGGTGCCCGCGGCCGTCCCTCTTTTCCTCGCCGCCTTGCACGCCCAGGGCCTGGCCCTGCCGGTGCTCGTGCGCCGGGGGGCTGCCGCCGCCCTCGTGGTGTGCTCACTCGCCCTGTCGGCGATGGCGATCGGGGGCCTCCGGGCCAGCAACAGGGCTGGAGTCGAGATGGCCGCCCGGGTCGAGGCCGCGGGCCGGGCCACAGGAGATCCCCGGCCTGTCGTGCTCACCACGTGGGGGGCTGGTCCGCGCCTGCTGTGGCCCACGTTCGAGGACCACCGCTGGCTCTACGCCCGGGGGCCGGATCTGGCTGATGCGGCCAGCAGGTTGCGCGCCGCCGGGGTCGACCGGTTCGTCCTCCTGACACGGGACCTGGCCCACGACCTGCCCATGCTCTCCGGCTTCTCCGTGCTCACCACCGACGGGCCGCCGGACGGTCTGCGGGAGCAAGTCCTGGTCGTGGGGACCGGCACGGGCTGACGAATCGCCGCGGTCGCTTCCCGGTGACAGCACGTATCCTCGGAGGGTGTCCGACAAGCTTGTGATTCGGGGCGCGCGCGAGCACAACCTGCGCAACGTCTCCATCGAACTTCCCCGCGACAAGCTGGTGGTCTTCACCGGCCTCTCCGGGTCCGGGAAGTCGTCACTGGCGTTCGACACGATCTACGCCGAAGGGCAACGGCGGTACGTGGAATCCCTCTCCGCCTACGCCCGCCAGTTCCTCGGCCAGATGGACAAGCCCGACGTCGACTTCATCGAGGGTCTGTCGCCGGCGATCTCGATCGATCAGAAGTCTGCGCCGAAGAACCCAAGGTCGACCGTCGGCACGATCACGGAGATCTACGACTACCTGCGCCTGCTCTACGCCCGGATCGGACGGCCCCACTGCCACAACTGTGGCCGCGCGATCGCCCGTCAAACGCCCGAGCAGATCGTCGACCAGATCATGTCCCTGCCCGAAGGCACGCGCTTTCAGGTGCTCGCGCCGGTCGTGCGGTCGCGCAAGGGCGAGTTCACGAACCTCTTCGACGATCTAGCGCGCAAGGGGTTCGCTCGCGCCCGGGTCGACGGCGAGGT
>DATLHA010000035.1:0-5828 GCA_035540095.1 Acidimicrobiales bacterium
GGCCTCATCACCCAGGAGGAGCAGGAGTACAACCTCTTCTCCAAGGGCCCGTCCCGGGTCAGCCCCATGCTGGTCCCCATGATGATGCCGAACGCGGCCGCCGCCCTGATCGGCCTGAAGCTCGGCTGGACCGGCCCCAACTTCTGCATCGCCACCGCCTGCGCCGGCGGTTCCCACGCCATCGGCGAGGCGGCCCGGCTCATCCGTGAGGGCTCGGCCGACGTCGTCCTCGGCGGGGGGTCCGAGGCCTGCGTCACGCCGATAGCCATCGCCGCCTTCGCCCGCATGGGCGCCCTGAGCAACCGCAACGACGACCCCGCGCTCGCCTCCCGCCCGTTCGACGTCGACCGCGACGGGTTCGTGATGGGGGAGGGTGCCGGCTTTCTCGTCCTGGAGAGCTGGGAGCGGGCCCTCGCCCGCGGCGCCCAGATCTACGGTGAGGTCGCCGGCTACGGGCGCAACTCCGACGCCTACCACGTCACCGCCCCGGCGCCGGGTGGGGCCGGCGCCGCCCACTGCATGCGCCTGGCCCTGGCCGACGCCGGCCTGGAGCCGTCGGAGATCGGCCATGTCAACGCCCACGGCACCTCCACCGAGCTCAACGACGCCGCCGAAGCGGAGGCCGTGGTCAAGGTCTTCGGTGACCGGTCCTTGCCCGTGTGGTCGGCCAAGGGCTCGATCGGCCACCTGATCGCCGCCGCCGGCGCCGTCGAGGCCGTCGCCGCCATGCTCTCGCTGCGTGACGGGCTGGTCCCGCCGACCGCCAACCACGAGCGGGCCGAACCCGAGCTGGCCATCGACGTGGTGGCCGGCGAGCCCCGCAAGCTGGCCGCCGCCCCCGTGGTGTCGAACTCCTTCGGTTTCGGAGGCCACAACGCCAGCCTGGTGCTGAAGCCCAACGCAGAGTGACCGGCCCGGGAGGCCGGTCCATCGAGAGCCACCGGCGGGCCGGAGGAACGGAGCCGGGCCGGTGACCGCCGTCGCCCCGGTCGGCGCCAAGCGGGGCGGGGCGGTCACCGCGGCCCTCACTGAGGTCGACGGCCGGCGGGTGGCCTGGTTCCGCCTGGAGGGCGGTAAGCACCGGGGCGCCATCGGCCCCGTGGAGGGCCAGATCATCGAGCGCACGGTGCGGCTCGCCCTCGACGCCGGCATCCCGGTCGTGGGCGAGCTCGCCACCTCGGGTGCCGACGTCCACCAGGGCATCGCCTCCCTCGTCGCCTGGGGCCGGGTGGCCAAGGCCATCACCGACGCATCGGGCACGGTGCCCGTCCTCCTCACCGTGTTCGGGCCCTGCGTCGGCGGGCCGGCGCTGCTCCTGGGGCTGGCCGACCACGTGGTCATGACCGCCGAGGCCTACGCCTACGTCAACGGCCCGAGGGCCGCGGCCTCGTTCACCGGCGTGGAGACGTCGCATGTCGACCTCGGCGGTGCCGACGTGCACGCCAACCGCAGCGGGGTGGCCTCGATGGTGGTGCTGGACGAGGGTGAGGCCGCCGGCGTGGTGGCCGACCTGCTGTCCTACCTGCCGTCGAACCACTTCGACGAGCCGCCCTTCTGGCCCACCGACGACCCCCTCGACCGCCCCTCCAAGGTGGCCGCCGGCGTCGTCCCCGAGCGTCCCACCGCTTCCTACGACGTCCGCACCGTGATCGGCGACGTCTGCGATGTGGAGTCGTTCCTGGAGGTCCGGGCCGGCCTGGCCACCAACGTGGTCACCGGCTACGCCCGCCTGGGCGGCATGCCGGTGGGCGTCATCGCCAACCAGCCCCGCAGCCAGGCCGGCACCCTCGATATCGAGGCCTCCCGGAAGGCGGCCCGCTTCGTCCAGGGCTGCGACGCCTTCGGCCTGCCTTTGCTGACCTTCGTCGACTGCGGCGGCTTCCGCCCGGGTCGAGACCTGGAGTGGCGGGGCATGATCCGCCACGGCGCCGAGCTGGTCCATGCCTACGCCAACGCCACCGTCCCCCGGCTCTGCGTGGTCCTGCGCAAGGCCTACGGCGGGGCCTACATCGCCATGGACTCCCGGGGCCTGGGCAACGACCTGTGCCTGGCCTGGCCCAAGTCCGAGATCGCGGTGATGGGCGCTCCCGGGGCGGTCGCCGTGCTCCAGCGCAAGAAGCTGGGGGCCATCGCCGATCCCGAGGAGCGGGCCAAGGTCCAGGCCGAGCTGGAGGCGGACTACACCGCCCGCCTGTGCACGCCGGCGGTGGCCGCCGAGCGGGGCTACGTCGACGACGTGATCGATCCCAACGACACCCGCCGGCTCCTCACTGCCGGCCTGGCCGCCCTACGCACCAAGCGGGCGACGCCCCGGTCGCGGGCCAAGCACTCGAACACCCCGCTATGACACTGCTCGAAGGGAAAAAACTCCTGGTCACCGGGGTCCTGAACGACGACTCCATCGCCTACGGAGTGGCCAAGCTGGCCCAGGAGCAGGGTGCCGAGATCGTCCTGACCTCTTTCGGCCGGGCCATGAGCCTCACCCGGCGCACCGCCCGGCGGCTGTCGCCCGAGCCCGACGTGGTGGAGCTCGACGTGACCGACGCCGACCACCTCGCCGCCCTCGGCGACGACCTCACCAGCCGGTGGGGCAGAGTCGACGGCGTGCTGCACGCGGTGGCGTTCGCGCCCGGCCGGGCCCTCGGCGGCAACTTCCTCAACACCGAGTGGGACGACGTCGCCCTCACCTTGCACACCTCGACGTACTCGCTGAAGGCGCTGGCCATGGCCACCCTGCCCCTCCTGCAGGCCGCCGGCGGCGGGTCGATCGTGGGCCTGGACTTCGACGCCACCCAGGCGTGGCCGGCGTATGACTGGATGGGCGTGGCCAAGGCGGCCCTGGAGTCCACCGCCCGCTACCTGGCCCGCGATCTCGGCCAGCACGGCGTGCGGGTCAACCTGGTCTCCGCCGGTCCCCTGCGTTCGGTGGCGGCCCGGGGTATCCCCGGCTTCGACGTGATGGAAGGGGCCTGGGCCGGCCGGTCGCCCCTGGGTTGGGACACCCGCAACACCGAGCCCGTGGCCAAGGCCTGCATCGCCCTGCTGTCGGACTGGTTCCCGGCCACCACCGGCGAGATCGTCCACGTCGACGGCGGCTTCCACGCCATCGCCGCCCCCGGATTGCCCGCCGAGGCGCCGGAGTAGCCTCGGCCTCCATGGCCGAATTGCAGCCCGGCGCCGAGGCGCCCGCCTTCACCCTCCCCGACCAGACCGGTTCGCCGGTCACGCTGTCGGACTTCAGGGGCCGCAAGCTCCTGCTGTTCTTCTACTCCAAGGCCGACACCGCGGGTTGAACGGCCCAAGCCTGTGCGATGCGTGACATCGCCGACCGGGTCGGGGACACCGCCATCGTCGGGGTCAGTCCCGACAAGCCTGCCAAGCAGGCGAAGTTCGACACCAAGCACGGCCTCGGGTACCGACTGCTGGCCGACGAGGACCACACCGTGGCCGAGGCCTACGACGTGTGGCGTGAGAAGAGCATGTACGGCAAGAAGTACATGGGCATCCTGCGCTCGGCATTCCTCATCGACGAGGAGAGCCGCATCGAACGGGCCTGGTACAAGGTGTCGCCGGCCGACACCGCCACCAACCTCCTGGCCGCGCTGTAGGCGCGAAAAAGGAGCGGGCCGAGGTGGGTCGGCCCGCTCCTTTTGCCGGTGTGAGATCAGTAACGCCGGCGGCCGACCGGGTCGGCGACATCGTCCTCGACGTAGGTGTCGGTCACAACGCTGCGCCGGCCGACGCTGTCACGGCCGAAGATCAGCATGCTCGTGACCAGCCCGATGGCGCCGACGATCATCAGGATGACACCGACGGTCGCCAGGTCCAACCCCGATACGGAAAGGTCGACGGCGAAGGCCAGAATGGCCCCGATTGCGAGAAGAAAGACGCTGACACCGATACCCATTGTGAGAAACCTCCAGGTTGCTATTGCCTTGCTGATCTCGTACCCATAGGCTCACCGGTTTACTCACTGTTCGTAGGGTCGTCGGTGCTCCCAGCGAAGATCGGTCCGGCGCGGTCGCCTGGCCGGTCGACGCACGCCTAGCGCTCGAGGTCGAGCTTGGCCACCCCGGGTGTATCGGCCCGGCCCACCATGCGGGCCAGGGCGCCGGCGTCGTCGTCGAGGAAGTGGCCGAGGAAGTCCAGGGTGACATCGGTCACCACACCGGCCTGCGGGTGCGCACGGTCGCCGGAGAACGGCGTGCCGTGGTCGCCGCCGAGGATCGTGAGCAGGAATCGGGGTGGCGGAGCGTTGGCGTAGGCCCGGCGGCCGTCTCCGTAGACGACGCTGTAGTCGGCGTCGCCGTGCACCAGCAGGATGGGGGTGATGATCCGGTTCCAGAACTGGCCGCTGCCGAAAGGGGTTTCTCGCCCGGCCAGCACGACGGCGGCCTTGATGCGGCGGTCGTGGCAGCAGGTGTTCCCGGCCACGCCGAGAACGGTCATCCCACCCATCGAGTGGCCGGCCACGCCGACCTTGGCGGGATTGACCGCACCCTGCACGGGGGAGCCGGGCTCGGCGTTGAGGCGGAGGACCTGGTCGATCACGAAGGTCATGTCGCCGGGCAGCTTCGGGAGGTCGTTCTGCCATTCGCCGGGGGCGGTGTCGTCCCGGGCGATGGGGAACGCCGGCGCGGCCACCACATAGCCGGCCTCGGCCCAGGTCCGCAGCAGCCGGTCGTAGCGGGTGCCCAGACCGCCGGAGCCGTGGGCGAAGACGAGCAGCGGGTACGGGCGGCCGGGCTGGCCGGCGGCAGGGGCGAAGATCCGGGTGGTGAGGGTGCGCCAGTCAGACCCGGCCACGGTGCCGTGGGCCTCCGTGGTGCGGCTGGGGTCGACGAAGGCCTCCGTCCACTCGTCGACGGCGAGCGCCTGGCGGGCGCCGGCCGGCGCCGCGGGCGGAGGCTGGCCGGAGCTGCCGCCGGCGCAGGCGCCGGCCAGGAGGAGGATGCCGCCCAGCATCGCCGACCGCCGCCGCCGCATAGGCCCACGCTAGCGACCGGCTGCCCGTCGGGCCAGGGATTTAGTCGTTGCCGCGCAGGATGGCGAGGAGGCGCAGGATCTCGATGTAGAGCCAGACCAGCGTGACCATGATGCCGAAGGCCGCGAACCAGCCGAACTTGGCGGGAACGCCCCTCCGGGCGCCCTTCTCGACCATGTCGAAGTCCAGGATCAGGTTCATCGAGGCCAGGCCGATGGCGAAGAGCCCGACGACGATGCCCAGCGGGCCCTGTCGCAGGCCCAGCCCACCGGCGGTGAAGAAGCCGGCGACGAGGTTGACCATGATGAGGACGAAGAAACCGATCGTGGCGCCCACGACCATCTTGGTGAACTGGGGGGTCACCTTGATCCGGCCGCTCTTGTAAAGGGCCAGCACGCCGGCGGTGACTGCGGCGGTGCCGATGACAGCCTGGATGACGATGCCGGGGTAGCGGGCGTCGAAGAACTGGCTGATCCCGCCCAGGAACACGCCCTGGATGGCGGCGTAGGCCATGATCAGGCCCGGGCTCATGATCTGCTTGAAGATGATCACCATGGCCAGCACCAGACCGACGATGGCGGCCGGGAAGGCCAGCCCGCCGAGGCCGAGGGTCCATGTCACCGCGCCGGTGGCGAAGGCGATGAACAACAGCAGGCCGGTGCGGGTGACCACGTCGTCGACGGTCATCCGCCCGGTCTCCAAAGAGGTGGCGCTGGGGGCCGAGTAGGCGTCCTCGAGCGGGTCGGCGGTCCGCAGATGCTGTTCGCTGAACGCCGGGCTCCGGGTGAGCGCCGGGTTGTTGCTGGTGCGCACGGTCAGGGTCCTCCTCGTGGGCGGGCGCGGT
>DATLHA010000036.1:0-16170 GCA_035540095.1 Acidimicrobiales bacterium
CGGCGGGGGAAGGGCCGGCGCCAGGCGGGGGTCGACACCCAGATCAACGCCGACACGCCGGACGACCTGGCCGCGGTCCGGGCCGCCCAGCCCGGGACCGTGCTCTGCCGGGTGAACCGCTGGTCACGCTGGACGCCGGCCGAGATCGACCTCGCCGTGGGCTTGGGCGCGGACGAGGTGCTGCTCCCCATGGTGCGCCGGCCCGACGAGGTCGACGCCGCCCTCGATGTGGTGGGCGGGCGCTGCGGGCTCGGCATCCTGGTGGAGACCACGGAGGCGGTACGGCGGGTCGACCAGTTGGTCGAACGGCCGCTCTCCCGGGTCTACGTCGGCCTGAACGACCTCATGATCGACCGGGGCGGCGGCCCGCTGTTCCTCGCCCTCGTGGACGGCACCGTCGACCGGGTGGCGGCGGCGGCCGCCGGCGCCGGCATCGCCTTCGGAGCGGCGGGGCTGACCCTGCCCGACGCCGGCCGGCCGGTGCCGTGCCGGCTGGTCCTGGGCGCCCTGGCCCGGGCCGGCGCCTCCTTCACGTTCCTGCGCCGGTCGTTCTGGGCCGACACCGCCGGCCGCGACCTCGGCGTCGAGGTGCCGAGGATCGTCGCCGCCTTCGAAGCGGCCGCCCGCCGGTCGCCGGCGGAGGTGGCCGCCGACCACGCCGAGCTCTCGGCCGTGGTCGCCCTGCTGGGCGAGGACGAGCGCCGCCCGGGAGGCGGCGCTCGGGAACTGGCCGTGTGAGAGCGCTGGTCACCGGCGCCGGCGGCTTCGTCGGCGGCCACCTGTGCGCCCGGCTGGTCGCCGACGGCTGGGACGTGGTCGGCGCCACCCGCGACGATGTCGACCTCTCCGACCCTGTGGCCACCGCCGCCCTGGGCGGCCGGGTCGATCCCGACGTCGCCTTCCTGCTCGCCGCCAGCCGGGCCCAGGCCACGCCGGCCGAGCGGGCCACGACCATGGCCGTCAACGCCACCAGCGGGGCGTGGCTGGTGGATGCCCTGGGCGACCGGTGCCGGGCGGTCGTCCAGCTCGGCTCCTCCACCGAGTACGCCGAGTGGCCGGCGCCCATGGACGAGGCCACGCCCCTGCGGCCGCGGGGCTTCTTCGGCGCCACCAAGCTGGCCGGTTCGCTGCTCGTCGCCGCCACCGCCGAGGCCCGGGGGCTGCGGGCGGCGGTCCTGCGGGCGTTCCAGGTCTACGGCCCCGGCGATCACCCGCACCGGTTGGTCCCGACCGTCCTGCGGGCCGCCCGGACCGGCGACGTCCTGCCCATCACCACGCCGGCGATGCGGCGGGACTGGATCCACGTCGACGACGTGGTCGAGGCCTGCATCCGTGCGGCACTGGCCGACGAGCTCGCCTCCGGCCAGATCCTGAACATCGGCACCGGTCGCCAGGTGGCCAACGAGGAGCTGGTGGCCATGGTGGAGCGTGTGAGCGGTCGGGAGGTCCGGGTGGCCCCCGGCGCCCATCCCGGCTGCCCGTGGGACACGGCGTCGTGGGTGTGCGACCCGTCACTGGCCCGCGGGCTGCTGGGCTGGGAGGCGAAGATCACCCTGGAGGAGGGCCTGGCCCGCTGCTGGGAGGCGGGTTGACGGTCGCCCTGGTCACGCCCGTCTACGAGAACGCCCCGACGCTGGAGGAGCTCAGCCGCCGGGTGGCCGGTGCGCTGCACGACCGGCGGTGGACCTTGCGCTTCGTCGTCGACGCGTCGCCCGACGACAGCCTGGCCGTCGCCTCGGGCCTGGCTGCCGCCGATCCCCGGCTGGCGGTCACCGCCCTGGCTCGCAACGTCGGCCAGAACCGGGCCCTGCTGGCCGGCCTCGCCGCCGACGACGGCGCCACGGCATGGGTGTGCCTCGACGCCGACCTCCAGGATCCGCCCGAGGCGGTGCCCGTGCTGCTCGACCGGCTGGCCGCCGGCGACGCCGGCGTGGTCTTCGCCGGCCGGCGGGGCAGGTACGAGAGCCGGGCCCGCATGGTGACGGGCACGCTGCACCGCGCCGCCATGGCCCGGCTCACCGGCCTGCCGCCCGACGCCGGGGCGTTCTTCGCCGTGGACCGCCCCTCACGGGACCGGCTGCTGGCCCTGGACCCGCCGGGCGTCGTGGCCGGCGTCGGTGCCGCCGGCATCCGGTGGGCGTCGGTGCCGGTCGTGCGTGCGCCGCGTCCTTCGGGTCGCTCGGCCTGGACGCCGGCGGCCCGCCTCGGCCAATCGGCCCGCAGCCTGCTCTGGGCCTACCGGGCCCGCTGAGTCACGCATCGAGGCGGAGGCGGAAGCCGAGCTCGGCAGCCGCCTCACCCGCCGGCCCGAGTAGCCCGCCGCGAGCGTGCCCGGGCGCACGGCCTGGGGCACGCTCGCGACAATGGCCGGGTGATAGATGTGGGCGCCGTCGTGTTCGACATCGGTGGCGTGCTCCTGGAGTGGGATCCCCGGCTCGTCTACCGCGAGCTGCTTCCCGATCCTGGCGACCTCGACCGCTTCCTGGCCGAGGTGTGCACGCCGGAGTGGAACGCCACCCTCGACGCCGGCCGCCCGTTCGACGAGGCGTGCGACGAGCTCGCCTCCCGGCATCCCGATCTCGCCGCGCTCGTCCACGCGTGGAAGCGCCAGGACGAGATGATCGCCGGCGAGATCGCCGGCACCGCCGAGCTGGTCGGCCGGCTCCACGACGCGGGCATCCCGCTCTACCTCCTGACCAACATGCCCGCGGAGGTCTTCGCCGCCCGCCATCGGCGCTATCCAGTCCTCTCCCGTTTCGACGGCGCCGTCGTGTCGGGCGAGGAGGGTGTGCTCAAGCCGTCGCCGGAGATCTTCGCCATCCTGCGTGGGCGCTACTCCCTGGAGCCGGCCTCGACCCTGTTCGTCGACGACATGGAGGTGAACGTGGCCGGTGCCAGGGCCGCGGGCTTCCTGGCCCACCGGTTCGTGGACGCGCCGGGCCTGGCCGCCGTCCTGCGGGAGCACGGGCTCGGGGGCGCCGCCGTCTAGCCGGCCCAGCGCTGCACCAGGACCACCGAGCGCCGGCCCTCCAGGCGGTCCTCACCGGCGACCCGCAGGCCCCGCCCGGCCAGTTCCCGGTCCAGGTCGGCCAGCCTGGCCAGGTCGCCCTTGACCCCTCCGGCGGCCCGGCGAACGACCCAGACGGTGGGTGCCGGGGGGACCGGCGCCGGCGGCAGGACCAGGTCGGCGATCAGCTCGGGGTGGTGGCGGCGGGCGTAGTGCTCGACGCCGAGGGCGTCCCAGCGGGCGGCGGCCACGACGGGGTCGCCGGGCCGGTGGCCGGCGGCGACGACGGCGACCGCGCCGCGGACGTCCTCCCGAGGCCCCCGGGTGACGTTGCCGGCGGTGACCGCCACTGAGGGGACGAGGAGGCCGGCCAGGGCGACCGTCTGCCACCGGCGCGGGCAGCGGCCGACGCCGAGGGCGGCCAGCACGGCCAGGCCGATCACCGCGGGCAGCAGGTACCGGTCGACGTACACCGGCCGGACCAGCTCGCCGGCGGTCACCGCCGCCACCGGCAGGACCACCCAGCACATGGCGACGACCCGGGGCCGGCGGTCGCCCCTCAAGGCGCCGGCCACCACCGCGGCCAGCACGGCCAAGGCGAGCACCAGGCTCCCGCCGGCCCACGAGCGCAGCACCAGGCGGGGGACGGCCGGGCCCACGCCGCGTATCCACTCCGCGCCTGACCCGCCGACGCCGTTGGCCAGGGCGGTCGCCACGACGGCGAGCGCCGGCAGCGCGGCTATCCCCGCCCAGCCGGCGACGGGGCCGGCGTCCCGCCGGCGCAGGATGACCGCCGCCACTGCGAAGGCGGCGCTCACCAGCACGGCGTACCAGTGGAACAGGCCGGCGAAGGCGGAGCCCACCACGAACAGCGCCAGGGCGCCGGGCTCGCCGTCGAGCCACCTCGCCAGGCCCAGGGCGGCCACCGATGTGGCCAGCAGGGCCAGGGCGTAGCCGCGGGCCTCGCCCGCGTAGGCCACGACGAAGGGGTTGGTGGCGACGAGCAGGCCGGCGACCAGCCCGGTCCGGCGGTCGGCCAGCCGGGCGACGGCCCGGGTGAACACGGCGACGGCCGCGACCATGGCCACCAGCGACAGCACCCTCAGGCCCAGCTCGTCGGGACCGAAGGGCGTCAGCGCCAGCCAGAGGTGGGCCACGACGTAGTACGGGAAGTTGTACGACGGCGGGGCGTCACGGAGATAGGCGATGGTGCCCTCGCCCCGCACGAAGGCATCGAGGAGCCGGCTGAGCCCGACGGGCGCCACCTCGGCGGTGTACAGCTCGTCGTACCAGAACCCGTAGCGGTGGGCGATCAGCCATCCGCCGAGCACCGCCACGACCAGCGGCGGCAGCAGCCACCACGCCGCCGCGGGCCGGCGGGAGGGAGCCGGACTGCCGACCGCCGGCGACGCAGTACGGACGGTCACCTAGGCGTCGCCCGCCGGGAAGGCCAGCACCGGCTCCCGGCACGACACCGTGACCGTGCTCCCGACCACCATCGGCTCTGCGCTCGGCAGCCGCACGAGCAACCGCTCGCCGCTCGACAGGCACACCGCCACCACCACGTCGTGACCGAAGTACCGGCGGTCCTCCACCGTCGCCGTGCCCGAACCGGGGGCCACGTGCAACTGCTCCGGGCGCACGACGACGCTGACAGGGCCCTCCATCGGTTGCACCAGATCGAGGACACCGAGCGCTGTCTCTGTCCAGCGCCCCGCCGCCCGCCCGGACAGGATGTTGGCCCGGCCCACGAAGTTGGCCACCCAGAGGTCGGCGGGCCGCCGGTAGACGTCCTGGGGCGGCCCGTGCTGGACGATCACCCCGCTGCGCATGACCGCCACCGAGTCGGCCATCGACAGCGCCTCCTCCTGGTCGTGGGTGACCAGCAGCGACGTGGCCCCCGAGGCCCGCAGCACGCCGGCGACCTCGGATCGAATCTCCTCCCGCAGGGCGGCGTCGAGGCTGCCGAACGGCTCGTCGAGCAGGACGACGCTGGGGTCGGGGGCCAGCGCCCTGGCCAGCGCCACCCGCTGCTGCTGGCCGCCGGAGAGCTCGTGGGGCATGCGGTCGCCGAGTCCGACCAGCCCGGCCAGCTCCAGCATGGCCCCCACCGCCTTGTCCCGCGCCGACCCCCGGCGCACCCCGTAGCCGACATTGGCGGCGACGGTGAGGTGGGGGAACAGCGCCTGTTCCTGGGGCACGATCGTCACCCGCCGGCGTTCCGGCGGCAGGTGCACGCCGGGGCGGGCGACGGCCTGCCCGGAGACGAAGATGGTGCCCGCATCGATGCGCTCGAAGCCGGCGATGGCCCGCAGGAGGGTGGTCTTGCCGCATCCCGACGGGCCCAGGACCGCGGTCAGCGTCCCGGCGGCCAGGGTGAGGTCGGCCTCCCGCAGCGCCTGTACCGCGCCGAAGGCCTTTGACACCCCGACGCACTCGACCGCGTTGCTCATGTGGCAGTTGTTCTACCCCGGCGGGTGAGGGCCCAGGTGGGAAGCACGCCGGCGGCCACCAGCAGGAGCGCGGGCAGGGCGGCGTCGCCGTAGGCGCCGGCCTGGGTGGCCGACCACACCCGGGTGGCGAGGGTCTCGAAACCCGTGGGGCCGAGCAGCAGGGTGGCGGGCAGCTCCTTCAGGCAGGTGAGGAAGACCAGGGCGGCACCGGCTCCCACCCCGGGGGCGATAAGGGGGGCGGTGATCGTCCGGAACACCTCGATCGGGCGCTTGCCCAGTGACCGGGCCACCTCGTCGAGCGCCGGCGGCGCCTGCAGGGCCGAGCCGTAGACCGAGCTCACGGCCAAGGGCAGGAACAGCACCCCGTAGGCGAAGATGAGCACGGGCAGCCGCTGGTACAGCGGGTTCATGAACCGCACGGTGAAGAACACCAGCGAAAGGGCGACGACGATGCCGGGCAGGGCGTGGCCCACGAACGCCGAGCGCTCGATGATGCCGGCCAGCCTGCTGCGCGACCGGGCCGCCAGCAGGCCCACCGGCACCGCGCCGAGGGCCGTCACCGCCGCACCGAGCCCCGACGCCACCACGGTGGCCCCGCCGGCCCGGCCGATGCGCCCCAAGTCGACAGAGGCCTGCACGCTCTCGGCCAGCCACCGCAGGGCCGTGCCCAGGGGAGCAGCGAGCGCCAGGCCGACGATCACGACGGGCGCGGCCAGCGCCGGCCACCGCCACCGCCCCAGCCCTACCGGCGAGGGCTGGCGCCGGGCCCCCCGGCTGCCACCGTAGTAACGGGCCCGGCCCCGGGTGCGGGCCTCGGCCACCAGGATGCCGAGGGTGAACACCAGGAGCAGGCAGCCCAGGATGGCCGCCGGCCGGCGGTCGAAGCTGGACTGGTAGGACTGGTAGATCACCCGGGTGAAGCTGTCGAAGCGCAGGATCGACACCGCCCCGAAGTCCGACAGCACGTAGAGGCACACCAGCAGCGAGCCGGTCGCCGCCGCCGGCCTGATCTGGCGCAGGGTGACCCGGCGGAAGGCGGTGAGGGGGCCGTCGCCCAGCGAACGGGCGGCGTCCTCGAGCGCAGGGTCGACGTGCTCCAGCACCGCGGCCACGGGCAGGAACACGTACGGGTAGGAGAGCAGCGTCAGAACGACGAACGTGGGGACGAAGCCGGCCAGGTCGGGGACGTTGGAGACGAAGGCGAAGGCGGCAACGTAGCTGGGCACCGCAAGGGGAAGGGCGACCAGGACCCGCCACACGCGCCGGCCCGGCAGGTCGCACCGCACGGTCAGCCAGGCCAGGGCGACGCCGATCACCGCGCTGGCTCCCGACACCGCGGCGGCCAACCCCAGGCTGCGGGCCAGGAGGCGGGCGGTGCGCTCCAGGAACAGCGTGTCGGCGACGGCCGACCACCCCCCGCCGCCGGCCCGGATGGCGAGGTAGGCCACCGGCAGGAGGGCGGCGAGCGCGACGCCGCCCGCCAGCGCCACGAGGGTGGCGGGCGGGCGGGCGGTGCCCTGGGGCCGGAGTGCCCCTGGGACGGGCGGGTCCGACAGCCGGGTGCTCAGAGGAGGCCTGTGCTCCGGAGCAGGTCGAGCGTGTGGTCGAGGTCGGCCAGGTCGCCCAGGTTGATGGGTGGCCCCTGGCCAGCCTGCAGCGGCGGGAGGCCGGCGGCGGTCGGCACCCCGGGGCGCAGGGGGTACTCGAAGTTGACCTCGGCGAAGTGGCGCTGGGCCGGCTCCGACAGCAGGTACTCGACGAAGCGGGCGGCGTCGGCCTGCTTCTTCGAGCTCTTGAGGATGCCGACGCCGGCCACGTTCACCAGCGCCCCGGGGTCGGTGCCGGCGGTGTAGTGATTGCGGGCCATCGTCTTGTCCGGCCCGATCTCCGACTGCAGCTGGAACAGGTAGTAGTGGTTCACCAGGCCGAGGTCCACGTGGCCGTCGTTGGCCGCCTTCACGATCAGGTCGTTGGACGGGTAGTTCCTGGGGTCGTTGGCCTTGATGCCCTGGAGCCAGGACCGCGTCCGGGGCTCGCCCTCGGCGATGAGCATGGCGGTGACGAAGGACTGGAACGAGCCGTTGGTGGGGGCGATGGCGATCCGCCCCTTCCACTTGGGCTGGGTGAGGTCGAACACGCTGGCCGGCAGCTCGGCCGCCGGCACCTTGCGGGGGTCGTAGACCACCACCCGGGCCCGGCCCGAAACGCCGGTCCAGTTGTCGGCCGGCGCCCGGTACTTCCTGTCCACCACCGAGACCACGTCCTGCGGCACCGGCCCGAACAGGCCCAGCTTGTCGACCGAGCCGAGGGCGCCGGCGTCCTGGGCCCAGAACACGTCGGCCCGCGACCCGCTGCCCTCCTCGGCGATCTGGGCGGCCAGCTCGGCGCTGGCGCCGTAGCGGGCCGACACCTTGAGCCCGGTGGCCTTCTCGAACTGCTCCAGGATGGGCTTGACCTGGAACTCGGCCCGGCCCGAGTACAGGGTCAGGTCGGCGCCGTCCGAGCAGGCCACGAGCGTGGCGGCCAGCAGCAACAGGGGCAGGGCGACGCCGGCGAGCCGGCGCCTCACGGCCGGAGCCACAGCACGGCGCCGTGGTCCTTGTCGCCGCCGTTGGTCTCCCGGCCGAGGTAGCCGACCACTGCCACCCGGGTGCCGTCGGGGGACAGGGCGACCCCGAAGAACGCGTCGTTGGGACCACCCACGTCATAGAGCTTACGGCCGGTCTCGGCACCACCGGCGGCGAGGGTGACCACCATGGCGTCGAGGTTCGCCGCCGTCGGCTTGCCGCTGCCGACGAGGATGGTGCGCCCGTCGGGCAGGGCCACGAGGTTCCGACCCCGGTCGTCCTCGCCGGCCACGTCGACCCGGGTGGTGCCATCGGCCCCGAAGGACCGGTCGAGGGCCCCGTCGAGGGTGAAGCCGTTGGCGATGAGGTCGACCTTGGCCTCGGGCGTGTCCTTGCCGTAGCCGGTGGTGACGAAGCGGTTCCCGGCCAGGGCGATGGCGTAGGCCTCGCCGACGTTGGCGAGCACGGGCCGCACGGCGATGCCGCCGTCGCCGAAGGAGGGGTCGAGGGCGCCGGCGGTGGTGAGGCGGAAGAGGACCGGGCTGACGACGCCGGCGACCGTGGCATAGCCGGCGACCACCACCTTGCCGTCCTGCAGCTCGACCGCCGTCTTCGGCACCTCCGAGACGCCGGCGCCGACGCCCACCAGCGCCGTCCCGCCGGAGCCGAAGCCGGCATCCCTGGTGCCGTCGGCGTTGAGGCGGACGACGGCGAAGTCGGCGTCGGTCCGGCCGGGGGCGACCTGGGAGCCCACGACGAGGAGCTTGTCGCCGGCCACCCTGACCAGACCCCAGGCCGTGTCGCCGCGGAACGCGGTTCCGTCGGCCACGCCGGTGCTGAGGTCGAGGCGGACGATCCCGCCGGTGCCGAAGCCGGCGTCGAGGCGGCCGGCCTGGTCGAAGCGGGCCAGGGCGATGTCGGTGTCCTTGGCCGCGTCCCCCGATGCCGCCGGGTCGTGCTCCACCGGGCCGGAGACGACCACCTTCCCGTCGCTCTGCACGACCACGCCCCGGACCAGCTCGACCGCCTTGCCGCCCTTGGCCACGTTGACGGTGGCCGTGCCCCGAGCGCCGAAGCCGGCGTCGAGGCTGCCGTCGGCGTTGAAGCGGGTGACGGCCATCTGCTGGTCGGGGCCATCGGCCACGAAGCCGGCGGCGTAGAGCCGGTTGGTGGCGTCGAACGTGGCGGTCAGGAAGCGGTCGTGGCCCGAGGCGGAGACGGGGACGACCTGGACCGCGTCGTAGGGCGGTGGGCCGGCGGAACCGGCCGTAGGCGTCGGGGGAGCGGCGGCCTGTTCGGCCCCGCAGGCGGCGAGGACGAGGGCCAAGGGCACCAAGCGGAGGATCTTCGGGGAGGGCACGGCCAGAAGTTAGCCATACCTAACATTCAATGCAAGGGCCACCTAAAGCGCGCCGAGGATGAGCTCGGTGAAGACCTTGATGCCCTTGGGCCCCATGTGGGTGCCGTCGTCGCCGAAGTACTGGGGGTTGGCGGCCCCCACCTTGTGCCAGTCGAGCAGCACGGCGTTGGGCCACCGTTGCACGCCGGCGGCCATCATGGCGTTGTTGGGCCCCTCCCAGGCCCTGGGGACCTTGACGTTGATGACGACCACCCGCTGCACGCCACGCAGGACCTCCATGAGGTCGTCGAACTGCGAGGCGGTGACCGGGCCGTTGTTGCCGAGCTGCACGATCACGATCCGGCCCAGGAGGCCGGCGTCGCGCTGGGCGGTGGCCACGGCCAGCAGCGCCTTGAACTGGCGGCTGACTTTGGCGTCGATCGAGGCGTCGGGCAGGCGCCGCTCGAGCTCGGCCTTGGCCTCCAGGAGCACCGAGTCACCCAGCCCGGTGACCCGGACCTGAGGCAGGACGGTGGCCGGCGCCACGGTGGATGTCGTCGTGGTCGCCTCGATGGTCGACGTCGTCGCCGGCGCCATGGTCGTCGTGGTCGTCTCGGCGACGGTCGTACTTGTCGCCGGCGCCGGCGCCGGCCCCGGAGTGGAGGCGGCCACTTCGAGAGCCAGGAGCTCCGGCGGGGCGGGCGCCGGCCGGGCGACGACGAGCGTGGTGCCGACGGCGGCCAGGGCGACGCCCACGGCGGCGGCCCGCAGGCCGGCGAGCACCCGGGGCCGGGTGGGGAACGGCTCCCTCCGGCGCAGCTCGGTCCACAGCCGCCCGAGGGCCCCGTTGCGGATGGGCTGCTCGACGAAGCGGTAGGACAGGGCGGCCAGCGACACCGTGATGGCCACCCTTAGGGCCAGGAGGGCGTGCCCGCGGACCGGCACGTCGTGGTAGGCCCGAGTGAGCATCAGCACCGGCCAGTAGAAGAGGTAGATGCCGTAGGACCGCTTGCCGACCCACACGAGGGGGCGGGTGCCGATCACCCGGTTCAGCACCGGCGTGCCGGGGTGGGCCGCCACCGCCACCAGGACCGTGGCCAACGCGGCCACGCCGAGGAAGCCGCCCCGGTACAGCCCCTCGGAGAACTGGTGCAGGTGGGTGACGCACCACGCCAGCCCGGCCAGCGACGCCACGCCGGCGGCCGCCAGCAGCGCCCGGCCGGCCGGGTGGGGCTTGGCCTCGAGCCGTGACGGGTCCCAGATGCAGGCCAGGGCGGCGCCGAGCAGGATGGCGCCGGCCCGGGTGTCGGTGCCGTAGTAGACCCGCGAGGGGTCGGTGCCCGGCTCGTAGAGGGCGGCCATCAGCGCCGCCGAGGCGCCGGCGAGGGTGAGGATCGACCAGAACAGCTTCCGGCCCTTCCGGCGGATCCCGAGGCCCATCCAGAGCACGAGCGGCCAGACCAGGTAGAACTGCTCCTCCACGGCCAGGCTCCACAGGTGCTGGAGCAGCGGCGGCCGCCCGGCGGCCTCGAAGTAGGACTGGTGCTCGAAGATGAGGCGCCAGTTGCTCGCATAGGCCAGGGCGGCCCGCACGTCGCCCCGCAGGCGCCCGGCCTGGTCGGCGGCCAGGAACGGCACCACCACCCACGCCGCCACCAGGAGCACGAGCAGCGCCGGCAGCAGTCGCAGGGCTCGACGCTTCCAGAAGGCCACCACGTCGAGCCACTCGTCCCGGCGCCACTCGGCGAGCAGGAGGGCGGTGATGAGGAAGCCGCTGATGACGAAGAAGACGTCGACGCCGAGGAAGCCGCCCTTGGCCCAGGCGATGTCGGCGTGATAGGCGAACACGGACCCGACCGCCAGTGCCCGCATGCCGTCAAGGGCAGGAAGGTGGGGAAGTCGGGGAAGTTGCGGCCGCTCGCCAACGGGCACGGCGGAATCGTACGCTCTTCCATGGAGTTCACCGACATGCTGCGGAAGCGCCGGATGGTCCGGAGTTTCACCGACGGGAGCATCGATCCCGGCACCGTCGAACGCATCCTGGCCGCCGGACTCCGGGGGCCCACCGCGGGCCACACCCAGGGCGTCGACCTGCTGGTGCTCGAAGGGCCGGCGCAGACGGCCCGCTACTGGGACGCCACCCTCCCGGCCGGCGGGGTCCGGTCTGGGTTCCCGTGGCCAGGCCTGCTGGCCGCGCCCTTGCTCGTCGTCGTCCTGTCGTCGGAGGCGGCCTACCGCCGGCGCTACGCCGAGCCGGACAAGGCCGCCCCCGACTTCGAGGTGCCGTGGTGGCACGTCGACGCCGCCTTCGCCGCCCTGTTGCTCCAGCTGGCCACCATCGACGCCGGCCTCGGCGCGTTGTTCTTCGCCGCCCACCGGGTGCCGGCGCTGCGCGCCGCCTTCGCCGTCCCCGACGATTGGTCTCCCGTCGGCACCGTCGCCATCGGCCACCCCGCCCCCGATCGGCCCTCCTCCTCGGTGGTCGGCCGCCGGCGCCGGCCGGCGGCCGAGGCCATCCACCGCGGGGGGTGGTGAATGCCGTTGCTGTGAACTGCGCGTTTGCGCCGGGGTGGGCGCGGGAAGCCTCCCGGGCATGTTCGTCTGGACCAAGCGCTCCGGTCAGCGGGGCAAGACCCGGTTCTACTGGTGGCCGCTCCTGCTGTCGCTGGTGCTCTCCGTCGTGCTGACGGTGCTCGTCAACGCCGCGATCCGCTGAGCACGGCCATCAGCTCCTCCGGCGACTGCACGCCGACCTGGAGCCGCCGCAGCCGTGTCCGGACCCCGAGCACCCTGGCCTGCGCCGGCGGATCGATGGTGATGTCGACGATGCCCTTGATCCCGCCGTTCACCAGCCACCACCCACGGCCCCCGTGCACACCGATGCCGCCGACGAAGCCCTTGTGACGCTTCACCTCCGTGATGGAGGAGAGGGGGACCTCGGCACGGAACGCCCACCCCATACGGACGAGCAGGCGATCGCCGTCGACTGTGACTCCCGAGAACCGGGGTCCGGTGCCCAAGACCGAAAGCAGCGGCCGGAAGACGCCGTAGCGCATCGGGAACTCCTGTGACGAGGTCATCGCCGATTGTCGCGCCACCATGGGGGCAGTGAGTTCCGCCACCTGCCCCCATGGCCTGTCCCGCGACAAGTGCCAGATCTGCCGGGTGCTCGAGCCCACCGCCGTGCCCGCCGGCCGGCGTCCCGGCTTGAGGCCGGCCGGCCTGGGCGGCAACCTCGTCGTGGTGGCGGTCGTGGCCGTCGTGGGCTTCGTGGCCCTCGGCTGGGTGGCGGCGGCCTTCTTCGCCGTGCTGCGCATCGTCGAGCTCCTCGCCGTCGCCGCCATCGCCGGCTGGCTGGGCTGGAAGCTCGGGGTGCAGCAGGGCAAGCGCCGGCGCTGACGGGCCCCGGCGGAGCGCTCCGTGCCCTCGGGATCGGCCACCTGGGCCCAGGAGGCCGAACTGGTTGCGTTTACCCCCCGCATCCGCGGTCAGATGCAACCAGTTCGGGTCGGCCGCACCGCTGACTCAGCCCCGCCGGCTCTGGCTCAACCACTGGTCCACCGGTGCCCAGTCGTCGTGAAGCGCCGGCGCCCCGCCGACGAACGCAACGAGCTCGCCGCCCGCCACCACCCGCTCGGTCCCACCCCGCGCCGAGATCCTCGCCGCCAGCGCCGGCGCATCGAGCTCCCCGACCGCGGCCACCAGCACGAGGTTCGAGCCCCGCCGGCCATCCAGCACGTCGGGAGCGGCCACCACGGCCAGCGAGTCGAACATGAGCCCGAGGGTGGCCAGCTCGGCCCGGGCGAAGCGCAACGGGGGGTAGTCGATGAGGTTCATCACGTACACCCCGCCCCCGGCCAGCCGTGCTCGCACGCCCTCCAGGAACTCCCGGGTCGTCAGGTGCCACGGCACAGCCAGGCCCCCGAAGGCGTCGCCCACCACCACGTCGTAGGGACCGCCGGCGACGGAACCCAGCAGCAGCCGGGCGTCGCCGACATGGACCTCCAGGTCGGGACCGGTCGTCAGCCCCAGCCGGTCCCGGGAGATGTCGACCAGTCCGGGGTCGATTTCCAGCACCGTGCTCGTCGACCCGGGCCGCACCACCCGCAGGTACCCCGGCAAGGTGAAGCCTCCTCCGCCCACGTGCAGCACCCGCAGCGGTCCGGCCGGCGCCAGCGTGGCGATCGCGTCGGCGACAACCCGGGCGTAGGCGAACTCCAGATGCGCCGGGTCGTCCAGGTCGACGTAGCTGTGCCGCAACGTGTCCAGCATCAACAGCCGTCCCCCTGGCCGCTCCGGATCCGCCTCGACACGAGCGCAGTGGTAGACGGTCTCGACGTCACATGGGCCGGAGCTTCCCGCCGCCAGCCCGCCGGCCAGGAGCCCGGCGACGAGGACCCCGACCCCGACCCGCACGCCGCCCCGCCACAGCCGTACCCACAGCACCAACCCGGCGACCATGAGGGCGCCGCCCACCACGAGGATCGACGTCGAGGTCGCCACCGCCTCGACCAGTACGAATCCGGCCAGGTAGGTGCCGATGATGGCACCGGCGGTCCCCAAGGCCGACAGGCGGCCCACCACCCGCCCGGTGGCGGCCAGGTCCCGCAGCTGCAGCTTGACCACCGCCGGCGTCACCGCACTGAGCACCGCCGCCGGGGCGAAGAACCCCACCAGCGACAACCCCACCACCGAGCCGCCCCCTGCGGAACCGACCTGGCGGACCAGCGGCACCGACAGCAACGCCAGCCCTCCCCCCACCACCAGGAGCGGTCCCACCAACCGCCGGGGCTCCACCCGGTCCGCCGCCCAGCCTCCCGTCCAGGTCCCGAGGGAGATGCCGGCGAGCACCGTGGCGATGGTGGCCGTATAGGTCTCGATCGTCACCCCGACGTAGGGGGCGAGGAGCCGCAGGGCCAGGATCTCCAGGACGAGGACCGCGCCGGAGGTGAAGAACACGGTCGCGCCGGCCACGAGCGGGTTCATGGCCCGGCCGGCGACCGGCGCGCCCGCGCTCAGCGGGGGTCGCCGCTGAGCTGGGCCAGCAGGCTGTCGACGTCGGCGACCGGCGCCTGGCAGGCGTAGTCGCGGCACACGTAGGCCAGCCCGTCCTTGCGGTCCTCGAACAGGGGGGAGGGGTACGGCTCACCCCACGCCAGCACCGCGTTGGGCAGGTACCCACGCTGCACGGCCCGGACCAGCTCGGGGAGGTCGCCGACCACCGCCACCTCGGTCACGCCGGCCGACACCAGGTCGACCGCGGCCAGCGCCCGGCTGAACGCCGTCGGGTGCTGGCGGATCAGGCCGGCCAGCAAACCCAGGATGTCCTCTCCCCGCTGGGTGTAGTAGCCCTCGCCGACCAGTGCCCCCAGCCGGACCAGCGCCTGGGCCCCGTGCCCGTTGGCCGACGGCACCGCGTTGTCGATGAGGTCCTTGCCGCGGGTGATGAGCATCTCGGCGTCGGACCCGTTGGTGAACAGGCCGCCGGCGCCGTCGTCCCAGAACAGCTCCAGCATGGCGTCGGCCGCCGTCCGGGCCTCGTCGATCCACCGGGCCTCGCCGGTGGCCTCGGCCAGGCGGGTGAAGGCGTCGACCACGGCGGCGTAGTCGGCGGCGAAGGCCAGGTGCCGGCCCGGCTTGCCGCCCTGCCAGGCCCGCAGCCAGCGGCCGTCGGGCCGGCGCAGGTTCTCCAGCAGGAACGTGGCGCCGGTCCGGGCGTCGGCCAGCCAGTCCTCCCGGCCGAGGGCGGCGCCGGCCTGGGCCAGGGCGGCGATGAACAGGCCGTTCCACTCGGTCAGCACCTTGTCGTCGAGCCCCGGCCGCACCCGCTTCTCCCGGGCGTCGAACAGGATCTGGCGGGCCGACTCCACCACCGCCGACCGCTCCAGCGACCCCCGCACCGGCCGGTACAGGATGTTGGACCCCTCGAAGTTGCCGCCCGGTGTGACCCCCCACCACTCGATGGTCTCGTCGGCAGAGGACCCCAGCAGCGCCCGGATCTCCTCCTCGGACCAGACATAGAACTTGCCCTCGACCCCCTCGGAGTCGGCGTCCTCGGAGGAGTAGAACCCCCCGCGGGGATGGCGGAGGTCGCGCCGGACGTACTCGATCGTCTCGGACAGCACCTGGAGGAACCGGTCCTCGCCGGTGACCTGCCACGCGTGCAGGTAGACATCCACCAGCAGGCCCTGATCGGTCAGCATCTTCTCGAAGTGGGGGACCAACCACTTCTCGTCGGTGGAGTAGCGGGCGAAGCCGCCGCCCAGGTGGTCGTACATGCCGCCGGCGGCCATGGCGTCGAGGGTGACGGTGACCATGCCCAGCGTGTCGTCCGAGCCGTCGCGGAGGTAGGCCCGCAGCAGCAGCTCCAGGAGATCGGGCTGGGGGAACTTCGGCGCCCGGCCGAAGCCGCCCCACCGGTTGTCGAACTGCCCCAGCAGGGTGTTCCGCGCCGTCACGAGCGCATCGGGGCCCGGCAACGGCTCGCCGGTCGAGGCGATCTGGGCCGACCGTCCCAGTGCGGCGGTCAGCTCCGCGGCCTGGGTGAGCACGTCGTCGCGCCGCTCCTTCCAGACCTCCGACATCGCCTGGCACACCTCGACGAAGCTGGGCAGGCCCTGGCGGGCGGTCTTGGGGAAATAGGTCCCCCCGAAGAACGGTCGGCCGTCCGGCGTGAGGAAGACGGTCATGGGCCAGCCGCCGTGCCCGCTCAACGCCTGGACCGCCTCCATGTAGATGGCGTCGACGTCGGGCCGCTCCTCCCGGTCGACCTTGACGTTGACGAAGAGGTCGTTCATGACCTCG
>DATLHA010000037.1:0-4520 GCA_035540095.1 Acidimicrobiales bacterium
CTCGACCCGGTGCGGACGTACAGGTGGCTGAGCCCGGCCGCCTTGGCCTTGGCCACGATGGCGGCCACGTTGCCGCCCTCGGTCTTGTCGGGCTCGTAGAGCCACATGCCCTTGCCGTAGGGGAGCAGGTCCTGGACCGGCGGGCGCCTGCTCACCGACGCCTCGGAGTCGGCCAGGCCGAGGGCGGAGACGATGGCCCGGCCGACGGCCGCGGGCGCCTCCAGGGGCTGGAACCCCGTGGCCGCCCCCACCCCCGTCACCAGCATGATGAGGGCGGTGACCAGGTTGGCGCCGGCCAGCCGGCGCTGCTGGGCATGGGACCACAGGTCCCGGCGCTCGGTACGGACCCTCGGTCGGGACTCATCGGCTCGGGCGATCTTGCCCAGGCCGCCGGCCGCTGACGGTGGTTCCGCCGCCGGCCGTTCCTGCAGTTCGAGCATGCGTCACATGAGAACCCGTCGGCGCCCCCACCACGCTCTCGGTGGTCTGTGCGCGCGCCCAGCGTGGTTTCCCTCTCCCTTGGGCTAGAGAGTTCGCCGCCCGCCGGGGAGGTCCCTGCCAGAATCTCGAAAAATCGGGTTTGGCGCCGGGGGAACCGGGTACAGATGCGGGCCTTACTTGAACCAGAGGCGCTGGTAGTCGCGGCTCTGGGGGTGGAGGAGCAGCGCCACCAGGGCGATCTCGAACATGAGGCTGAGGATGTTCGAGCTCAGGGGGTTGCCGAAGTAGTAGAAGTTCAGGGCGAACGGGAAGATGGCCATGGCGATCCCCAAGCCGTAACCCCACTTGAACTCGTTGGCGATGCCGTAGCCGGCGAGGATCCCTCCGGCGACGGCGGCCACGTACAGCAGGGGGAACACGCCGAACCGCAGGAGATCGAAGAGCAGGAACGCGGCGTGGAAGTAGAGCAGGTACACCGCGATCACCAGCGTCTGGGGCTGGGCGGGGTTGATGAAGCGGCGGCGTTGCATGGCGGCCATTCTTACTGCACCCGTCACGCCAGGGGTGGTTGGCTCCCGGCGGCGAGCTGGCCGCAGGCGGCGGCGATGTCGGTGCCCCGGTTGCGGCGGATGGTGGCGTTGACGCCGGCGGCCACCAGCCGGTCCCGGAAGGCCCGCACGCCGGCCGGCGGTGTCCCCCGGGCCAGGTACCCGGGCGTCGGGTTGAGGGGGATGAGGTTGACGTGGGCGGCCAGGGGCCGGGCGACGGTGGCCAGCTCGGCCGCGTCCGACGGGCGGTCGTTCACCCCGTCGATCAGGGCCCACTCGAACGACAGCCGCCGGTTGCGCGAGGCCACCCACGCCTCGCATGCCTCCACGACGGCGGCCAGGGGGTACCGGCGGTTGATGGGGACCATCGAGTCCCGCAGCTCGTCGTTGGCCGCGTGCAGGGACACCGCCAGGTTCACCGGCAGCCGCTCCTCGGCCAGCTTCAGGATGCCGGGGACGATCCCGACCGTCGACACGGTGAGGTGCCGGGCCGAGAGGCCGGCGTCGAAGTGGAGCCGCTCCACCGCTGCCCACGTGGCCGCGTAGTTCGCCAGCGGCTCGCCCATCCCCATGAAGACGACATTGCTCACCCGGCCGGTCCTCGACGTCCGCCCCGCCCGTATCACCTGCTCGACGATCTCGCCGGCGGTGAGGTGGCGCTGGAAACCCGCCTGGCCGGTGGCGCAGAACGAGCACGCCATGGCGCAGCCGGCCTGGGTGGAGACGCAGACCGTCACCCGGCCCGAGCGGTAGGCCATGAGGACGGTCTCCACCTTGGCCCCGTCGGCAAGGGTCCACAGCCACTTGGTGGTGCCGCCGTCGAGGCTGACCGACGTCTCGCGGGGGAGGAGGGCCGGCGCCAGGTCCTGGGTCAACCGGGACCGCAGGGCCAGGGGCAGGTCGGTCATCTCCTCCGGCTCCCGGCCCTGGTACAGGCTCCGCCACACCTGGCGCGTCCGGTAGGCCGGCTCGTCGCCGAGGACGTGGGAGAGCTCCTCCAGGGTCAGATCGAACCGTGCGGGCACGCCTCAAGGGTACGTTGGTGGCCCGATGTCCGAGCCGCCGCCTCCGCTGCCGGAGAAGCACCATCGCGACGTCCAGGGCGGCACGGCGAGAGCGGCCGTCTTCGGCGTCAGCGACGGGCTGGTCTCCAATGTCGCCATCGTCCTGGGCTTCGCCGGCGCCAACCCCGGCCCCGGCCTGGTCCGCCTCGCCGGCCTGGCCGGCCTCATCGGCGGCGCCGTCTCCATGGCTGCCGGCGAATACATCTCCATGACCGCCCAGGCCGAGCTGCTCGAGCGGGAGCTGGAGATGGAGCGCCTGGAGCTGCGGCGCCGGCCGGAGGCCGAGCGCCGGGAGCTGGCCCAGATCTACCGGGCGAGGGGCGTCGACGAGGACACCGCCGAGCAGCTGGCCACCGCCCTCAGCCGCGACCCTGAGCTGGCGCTGCAGACCCACGCCCGCGAGGAGCTCGGCATCGACCCCGACAGCCTGGGCCAGCCGGTACGCGCCGCGCTCTCGTCGTTCGTGACCTTCTCCCTCGGGGCGTCGGTGCCGCTCATCCCGTACTTCTTCGGCAGCGGCACCGGAGCCATGGTGACGGCCATCGTCCTCGGCGTGATCGCCGCCCTCGCCGTAGGCGCCGCCCTCGCCAAGTTCACCGGCCGCCCCGTTGGGCGATCGGCGGCCCGCCAGCTGCTCTTCTCCGCCGTGCCCGCCGTCCTGACCTACGGCATCGGCTCGGCCGTGGGGGTGTCGGGGATCGGTTAGGCGGGGGCGACGTCGCCGACGTAGGCCCGGTCGACGTGGTCGGTGGCGAAGCCCAGCTCCTGGTACAGCCGGCGGGCGCCGGCGTTGTCCGAGTCGACGTAGAGCATGGCGACGGTCAGCCCGCGGCCGGCCAGGTGGTCGAGCCCGGCCAGGACCATAGCCCGGCCCAGCCCCAGGCCTCGAAATCCGGGATCGACCGCCACCACGTAGATCTCGCCCAGCGCCGGCTGGTGGTCGGCGTGGACCTTGGTCCAGCAGAAGGCGGCCAGCTTGCCGTCGCGCTCGTGGAGCAGGAAGCCGGCCGGGTCGAACCACGGCTGCTCCTCGCGGTTGCAGAGGGTCTCCAGGTCCCACCCGCCCTGTTCGGGATGCCAGTGGAAGGCCCGGTTGTTGACCTCCAGCCAGGCGCCCTCGTCCTGGCCGGGCACGAACGGGCGGACCTCGATGTCGGTCTTCTCCCCGACCGGGAGCGGCCGGCGCAGCTGGCAGAGCTCTCGGCCCCGCCGCAGGCCCACCGCGGCGGCGAGTGCGTCGGAGGCCGCCGTGGGCTTGGGCACCCACATGTGCACATGGCCCCCGCCGGCCTCGGCCACCAGGCCCAAGGCGGCGTCGAGCAGGGTGCGGGCGATGCCCAGATCGGGCCGGCGATGGTGGGGATCGACGACGTACTCCAGCGCCCACGTCGCCGGGTGGGCGGCCGACTCCTCCCGGGTGATCTGGGCGTAGCCGACGGGGTGGCCGTGGCCCGGCTCCCACGCCACCAGCCCGGCGAAGTCGTGCCGGCCGCCGTGGACGAGGTCGAGCCATTGGTGCTCGTCGAGCGGCGGGTGCCCGTCCACCTCGGCGGCCAGCTCGAGCAGCCCCGACACGGCGGCGATGTCGGCCCGCCCCATCTGGCGCTTGACCTCCAGCTCGGCCACGAGGCAACCGTACCCGCCGCCTCTACAGTCACTCGTCATGGGGATGCCCCGCACACCGAAGGGCCGGGCCAAGGCCGTCGTGCCCATCCTGGCCGATCAGTACCCCGGCTCGGCCAAGGAGCTGTGCGCCCTCACCCATGACGGCCCGTTCCAGCTGCTGGCGGCCACGATCCTTTCCGCCCAGACCACTGACGAGGCGGTGAACTCGGTGACGCCGGCGTTGTTCGCCCGTTTCCCAACTCCCGCTGACCTGGCCGGCGCCGATCCCGCGGAAGTGGAAAAGCTGATCCATCCGACCGGGTTTTTTCGGGCCAAGACCCGGAGCCTGCTGGGAATGGCGGTGGCCCTGGAGGAGCGCTTCGGGGGGGAGGTGCCGCCGGCCATGGCCGACCTGGTCACCATCCCCGGAGTGGGACGGAAGACGGCGAACGTTGTCCGGAGTGTCGGCTTCGGTCTGCCTGGGCTGCCCGTGGACACCCACGTCGGCCGGCTCTCACGCCGTTTGGCCCTGACGGCGGAGACCGACCCCGTGAAGGTGGAGGCCGATCTCGACGCCATCGTGCCGGCCCGGGAGCGGGGCTCGTTCAGTTTGCGGCTCATTTTGCACGGTCGCCGGGTCTGCCAGGCCCGCAAACCCTGTTGCACGGCATGCGTTCTCGCACACATTTGCCCCAAAGTCGGGGTGGTTGAAATGCCGGCGCGAGTGGGAACAAAGTCAAGTACGTAGTACGTTCTAATGACTGAGGGATCAGGTTCCCGCCACCTGGATCCCCCTTGGCGGTACCTGGGTTCCGCCGCCCGGGCCGCCCCCCGATGGCGCCCCTACGGGGCGCCATCGGCG
>DATLHA010000038.1:0-20320 GCA_035540095.1 Acidimicrobiales bacterium
CATGTTGCGTCCTGGAAACTGGACCAGACCAGCGGGTGCAAGTCCCGCCCGGGTAATCGCCGGAGAGCCCGGTAGCAGGCCCCGGTTCGTCGTCGAGAGGCGGCGGGCTGAGCGGGGCGTCGAAAGCCTCTTTGGAGGGAGCAAGCGTGCGGGCCGTAGCGCCACCCGGCGTGAGTCCTGCAGCCTCGTCAAACGCACAACAGGGGAGTCGAGCCGCTCATGTCACGGCGAAGGCCCATGTCCGACCGCCTGGCGTTCCGGAATGCCCTTGGTCGGGTCCCCTCGGGGTACGGGGATCGGCACGTACGCACGGTCAGGTTCGGGACAGGAGAGGCCCGTCTGCGCAGCCTCGTCAGCAAAGACCGCTCGTATAAGCCAATGGTGAAATCGAGCGGAGCGCAGCGGGAGTCCGACGGGGCCGTAGTACCGCTGATCGCCGGGAGAAACCCGGCAGGAGGGAAGGGCCCCGACTTCGGTCACGCCGGCAACGGAGGTAAGCGCAAGGGCATGGCGGGGACCGCCCCGCCCAACTACCCCGAGGGCCGTTACCCGGCCCCCGCCAAAGTGCGACAATTCCAGAACCGGCTATGGGCTGCGGCCAAGCAGTCTCGGAGTCGCCGCTTCCACGCCCTGTACGACCGCATCTCCAGGCGTGACGTCCTGGAGGAGGCGTGGAGGCGGGTGCGAGCAAATCGTGGCGCCGCCGGGGTCGATGCGCTGACCCTGGCGGCGGTGGAGGGATACGGGGTCGGGCGCATGCTCGACGAGCTGGCCCGTGACCTCCGTGCAGGCGCCTACCGCCCGTCGCCCGTGCGGCGGGTGGAGATCCCAAAGCCTGACGGCTCCAAGCGGCCGTTGGGCATCCCCACCGTGCGCGACCGGGTGGCCCAGCAGGCGGCCAAGCTCGTCCTCGAACCGATCTTCGAGGCCGACTTCCTGCCCCCCAGCTTCGGTTTCCGACCGAAGCGCTCGGCCACCGACGCCCTGGAGGCCATCCGGGTGTCCTTCCCTCGGGGACGGGTCTTCGTCTTCGAGGCCGACATCAGGAACTTCTTCGGCGAGATCGACCAAGACCGGCTTCTGGTCGAGGTCGAGCGGCGTGTCTCGGACCGGCGGGTGCTCAAGCTGCTTCGCCAATGGCTGCGTGCGGGGGTGCTGGTCGAGGGGGTGCGCTCCGAGACGGTCACGGGGACGCCCCAGGGCGGGGTCATCTCCCCGCTGCTGGCCAACGTCTACCTGCACGCCTTCGACCGGGCCTGGGCCACCCACGGCACCGGGGAGCTGGTCCGCTACGCGGACGACTTCGTGGTGCTGTGCGAAACCCGGGAGCAGGCTGAGGAGGCCCAGCAGCGAGCAGCTGCGCTACTGGGTGAGCTCGGCCTCGAACTGCACCCGGACAAGACCGGTGTGGTCGACCTTCGGGGAGGCAGGGAGGGCTTCGACTTTCTCGGCTGCCACTTCCACGCCCGCATGTCGGGCCGGCTGTGGGAGCAGCTCGGCAAGCGCCGCTACTACCTCCACCGCTGGCCTTCGCAGCGGTCGATGAAGCGAGCACGCCAGAGGGTCAAGGCCCTCACCGGTCGCAATATGGTGGGCTGGGAGTTGGAGGAGGTCATCGACCGCCTCAACCTGTTCCTGCGGGGATGGGGCAACTACTTCCGCACCGGCAACGCGGCGATCAAGTTCAACACCCTAGACCGCTACGTGTGGTGGCGGCTGAAGCGCTTGCTCATGAAGAAGCGCGGCCGCAACCTGCGGGCGGGTCAGGTGGACCGCTGGACCCGCGTCTGGTTCCACGACCAGGGCCTGCATCAGCTCATGGGCACCATCCGCTACCCGAAGGCTGCGTAACCATGTCAAGAAGACCGTCGGAAAGCCGTGTGCGGGAAAACCGCACGCACGGATTGAAAGGGGGATGGGGAAACGTGCTCGCTGGTCGAGCGGCGCGCCCCTGACTACCAATGGAGATCTCCTGTGACGACTGCGTGATGCAGGACAGCTCGGCGTGTGAGGACTGCGTGGTCACCTTCATCTGCGGGCGGGAGCCCGGGGAGGCGGTGGTGTTCGACGTGGCCGAGGCCCGGGCGGTGCGGCTGCTGGGGGAGGCGGGCCTGGTCCCGCCGCTGCGAAAGCAGGCCAGGGCGGCCCGGTAGAGGCGACCATCACCCAACGGCCGGGGGGCCGAGTGGTACGGTCCGCACGAAATGGCCCGGTCTTCGGGCCGCTGGCCACCGGGAGCCTGCTTGCGAAAGCTCCACCTCGTGGGGTTGACCACCGACCGCGACGGTTTGATCTTCACGGCCCGCAAGGGCTCGAAGTCGGGCGGGTACATCGTGCCCCTCGACAAGAAGGTGCTGGCCGCCATTGCCGCCGCCGGCGAAGCCGACAGCGGTGAGCCGGCGGAAGGCGCCGCCTCCAAGGGCGACGTCGACGTGGTGCCCAAGCGCCTGCGCAGTGAGAGCGCCCTCACCCCCCGGGAGATGCAGGCCCGGCTCCGGGCCGGGCGCACGATCGACGAGGTGGCGGCCGAGGCCGGCGTGGACACCGAGTGGGTGGCCCGCTTCGCCGTCCCCATCCTGGCCGAGCAGGCCCAGGTGGTGGAGCTGGCCCGGGGGCTGACCTACGCCAAGCCCCGCCTGGGGGAGTCCACCGAGCCGCTCGGGGCGTCGGTCCTGCAGAACCTGTCCGACCGGGGGGTCTTCCTCCCCGACGACGTGGCCAACGCCGGCTGGAGCGCCTTCCAGCTCCACGACTCGGTGTGGATGGTGCGTTTCCGCTACCGGTCCCGGGGGCGTGACCAGGAGGCGCACTGGGAGATCGACGTGCCGGCGGGGCGCCTGCGGGCCCGGAACCGCGTCGCCTCCGACCTGGGCTATGTCGGTCCCGACCGCTGGCAGCCCGACGACGACGAGGTGGCGGCCGAGGTCGAGGCCCCGCCGGCGCCGCCCAAAGCACCCCGCCGGCGGGCCACGCCGGCGCCGAGAGCGGCCGCCTCGCGGGCGCCGGCCAAGGCGGCCAAGGCGGCCAAGGCCCCGGGCGCCGCCCGCCGGCCCCCGTCGCCGGCGACGAAGAAGGCGGCCGCCCGCCCGGTCAAGGCCGCGGCGGCGGCCCGGAAGGTGAAGGCGGCGCCGGCGGTCAAGAAGGCGGCCACCAGGAAGGCGCCCACGGCCCGGAAGGCGGCCAGCCCGGCCCGGCCGGCGCCGGCCAAGGCGGCCAGCCGGCGGCGGGCCACGAAGGCGGTGCCCGCCCCCGAGGCGGGGCCAACGGCAGGTCCCGGCGGGGTGCGAATGGCGGTGGCCCAAGTCTCGGCGGCCCGGGTGGCCGCCAGCATGGCCACCGCTGAGCGGGAGCCGTGGGCGGCCGCGGTAGGCCGCCCGTCACGGGCGGGCGCCGCCGCTTCCGCCCGGTCTGCAGCGCCCTGGCCCCCGGCGGAGCAAGCGATGGCGCGAGACCGGGGGGTGGAGGCCGGGGGGATCGTCCGTCCGTTCCAACCCCGTCCCCTGCCGCCTCCGGGCACCGAGCCGCCCGAGCCCCGCGTCCGCAAGGTGACCCTGCCCCGCCCCCGGATCGTCGGTGACGGCGACGGGTCACCGGCGGTCGTCCTGCCGGCGCCGCGCCGCCGGCCACAGGACACCGGAGCCACGACCGCCGGCGAACGGCCGAAGCGGCGGCGGTTGCGGTCCCGCTGACCGCCTCCGGCACGGTGGCCCACGTGCTGGTCACCAACGACTTCCCTCCGAAGGTGGGCGGCATCCAGTCCTACCTGTGGGAGTTGTGGCGACGCCTTCCCCCCGACCGGGTGACGGTGCTGACCACCACGCATCCCGACGCGCCCGCCTTCGACGCCGCCCAGGCGTTCCCGGTGCACCGTCACGCCGGCGTGCTGCTGCCCACCCCGGCGCTCGCCGCCGAGATCAAGCGGGTGGCGGCGGGCGCCGGTGCCGGGGTCGTGCTCCTCGACCCCGCCTTGCCCGTCGGCCTCCTCGGCCCCCGGCTGGGCCTGCCCTACGGGGTCGTGCTCCACGGGGCCGAGGTCACCGTCCCCGCCCGCGTCCCCGTGGCCCGCCAGCTGCTCACCGGTGTGCTCAGAGGGGCGACGTGCGTCATCGCCGCCGGCGGCTATCCCGCAGCCGAGGCCTACCATCTCGCGGGGGCCGGCGTGCCGGTCACCGTCGTGCCGCCGGGGGTCGACGTCGACCGTTTCCGCCCCCTGACTGCGGACGAGAAACGCCGAGCCCGCGCCGACGCGGGGCTGCCCGTCGACGGCAAGGTCGTGGTCGGTATGAGCCGGCTGGTGCCCCGCAAGGGCTTCGACGTGCTCATCGCCGCCGCAACCCTGCTGGCGCCTCTCCATCCCGATCTCACCGTCGCCATCGCCGGCGCCGGCCGGGACCGCGATCGCCTCGAGCGCCTGGTGGAGGTCACCGGGGCACCCGTGCGGCTCCTCGGGTTCGTTCCCGACGCCGACATGCCGGCCCTCCTCGGCTGTGCCGACGTCTTCGCCATGCCCTGCCGGAGCCGCTGGGGCGGCCTGGAGCAGGAGGGGTTCGGCATCGTGTTCCTCGAGGCGGCGGCGTGCGGCGTGGCCGGCGTGGCCGGGGCCAGCGGGGGATCACACGAGGCCGTCGCCCACGGCGAGACGGGTTTCGTGGTCCGCCGGCCCCAGGATCCCGTCGCCCTGGCGGCCGCGCTGGCCCGCCTCCTTGACGATCCCGCCCTCTGCCGGGCCATGGGCGCCGCCGCCCGCCGGCGGGCCGAGGAGCACTTCGCCTACCACCACCTGGCCGCCCGGCTGGCGACCGCCATCCGATGATCCAGAGAGCATCGTGGGCCGGCACCGCGGTCTTCGCCGTCACTGCGGTGGCGGCGGCTGTGGCCCCCGAGACCTTCGAACCCGTGGCCCTGATCACCGCCATCTTCCTCTTCTCCGCCGGGTGCGCGATCTTCCTGTGGGCGTTCGTGCTGGTGGCGGCGCGGAGCCGCACCGACCAGATGGAACAGGCCCAGATCTGGTTCCTGACCGGGGCGCCGACACCTCCCGAGGTGCGCCGCAGCATGCTCGGGGCCCTGACCGTCCAGGTGGTGGTCGGCCTCGTCACCGCCGCCGTGCGGCCGTACACCAGCCTGGCCGCCGGTGTCCTCGTCCCCATGTGGGGCCTGGGCCTGTGCGGGTTGTGGGCCGCCCGTCACGGGGTCTTCCCGGCCCGGCCGCCGGACACGAGGCGTCCTGGTCCGGGCCTACGATCGCCCCATGCCGATCGACGAGAGCAGGATCCGTGAGCTTGCCGGCTTCAAAGGCGAGGACAGTCCGGTGACGTCGGTGTACCTCGACGTCGACGGCCGGCGCCGCATCCGCGCCCGCGACGTGGAGCTGGCCCTGGAACGCATGCTCCGGCCGGTCCCCGAGCGCGAGCCCGCCCCGGCGGCTGCCGACCGCAAACGCATCGAGGACCACGTGAAGGGCGGGATCGACCGCTCCCGGGTGCGCGGCCTGGCCATGTTCTCCTGCGTGGCCCACGACTTCTGGGAGGTCGTGGAGCTGGCGGTGCCCGTCCGCGACCGGATGGTCGTCAACCACACGCCGTACGTTCGGGAGCTGGAGGCGGTGGTGGCCCGGCGCCAGCGGTTCGCGGTGCTGGTCGTCGACCGCCAGCGGGCCCGGCTGTTCCTTTTCCACCAGGGTGAGCTGCTCGACCAGCAGGAGCAGCTCGACCTCCTGCCCCGGCACGACGACGACGGCGGCCAGTTGGGCAAGGACCAGGTCGCCGGCCACACCGCCGCCGCCGCCCACCGTCACCTCAAGCACGCCGCCGGCGCCGCCTTCGCCCTCCACCAGGAGCAGGGCTTCGACCACCTCGTCCTGTGCGGTCCCGACGAGATCACCGCCGAGTTGGAGCGCGACCTCCACGCCTACCTGCGCGAGCGCATCGCCGGCCGCATGCACCTGCCCGTGAGCGCCGGCATCGAGGAGATCCGCCAGGCCGCGGAGGAGGTGGAGTCGGGAGTCGAGCGGGCGCGCGAGGCGGCTGCCGTCGAGCGCCTGCGCGAGGCCGTCGGTTCCGGCGCCGCCGGGGTGGCCGGCCTGCACCCCGTGCTCGACGCCCTCGTCGCCCGCCGGGTGGACACCCTGGTGGTGTCGGAGGGGTTCGAGGCGCCGGGGTGGCGGTGCCCGAGCTGTGCCTGGGTCGGCACCCTCGGCCGGCGCTGCCCCCTGTGCGCCACCGACATGGAACAGGTCGACGACGTGGTCGAGGTGGCGGTGGAGGAGGCCCTGACCCAGGCGTGCAGGGTCAGCGTGTGCCGGGACAACGCCGACCTCGACGTGATGGGGCGCATCGGCGCCCTGCTGCGCTACTGACCGTGCGTACGGTCGGCGTCGACGTCGGGGGCACGAAGTGCCTCGCCGTCGCCCTGGAGGAGGGCAGGATGATCGACGAGCGCCGGGTGCCGACGCCCGTCGGCGAGCCTGCGGTGCTCGAAGCCGTCGCCGGCGTGGTGGCGGAGGTGGCGGGCACCACCGAGCTGCGGGGCGTCGGCATCGGCATGCCCGGCTTCGTCGACCGGGCCGGCGTGCTCCGCTTCGCGCCGAACCTGCCGGGTGTCGTCGACTTCCCCATCAGAGAGGAGCTCGAGGCCCGGTTGGGCATTCCGGTGCGGGCCGACAACGACGCCACCTGCGCGGCCTGGGGAGAGCGCCAGCTGGGCGCGGCCCAGGGCTACAACGACGTCATCCTGGTCACACTGGGCACCGGGATCGGCGGCGGCATCGTGGCCGGGGGCTCGCTGTTGCGAGGTGCGAACGGCTTCGGAGGCGAGATCGGCCACATGGTGATCAACACCGACGGCCCGCCCTGCCCCTGTGGCCAGCGGGGGTGCTGGGAGCGCTACGCGTCGGGCAGCGGCCTGGCCGGCATCGCCCAGCGGGCGGCGGCCGAGGGCAGGGCACCCCGGGTGCTGGCCCGGGCCGGCGGCGAACCGGCGATGGTCCGCGGCGAGCACGTGACCGTGGCCGCGGCCGAGGGCGACCGCGGGGCCCAGGACGTGCTGGCCGAGCTGGGATGGTGGGTGGCCCAGGGCCTGGCCGACCTGGCCAACGTCTTCGACCCGGAGGCCTTCGTGCTGGGCGGTGGCCTGGTCGAGGCGGGCGACCTGCTCCTCAACCCGGTGCGCGCCGCCTTCGCCGAGCTCCTCACCGGCGCCGCGTACCGCCCGCCGGTCGACATCCTGCCCGCCACACTGGGCGAGCACGCCGGCGCCATCGGCGCCGCTTGCCTCTTCGAGATTCCGCGCGAGATCGGTAGGTCCTGAGCGTTGTAGCTTAGAGGGGGCTGCCGGTCCCCGGGCTCCCCAGCCCCCGGGGGCCGGCGGCCTTTCCGTGCGGTCGCCTACCATCGCCGGCGTGCCTTCCCGATGGTCGTCCGTCATCGCCGGCGGCTGCCTCTGCGTGTCCGTGGTGCTCGCCGGCTGCGGCGGAGGCGACGACAGCCCGACCGCCGGCGGGCAGACGACCCCGACCACCGGCGCCGTACGGGCGCCGGCCACCACGGTCACGACCCGCTCACCGATCGAGGGGATCCAGACCTTTCAGGTCGAAGCCGGGCACACGACTGCGCCCGTCAGCTACCCGCAGGTCCCGCCGGTCGGCGGCCTGCACGACCCCGTCTGGCAGCAGTGCGGGTTCTACGACCACCCGGTGCCGAACGAGAAGGCGGTCCACTCCCTCGAGCACGGCGCCATCTGGATCACCTACCGGCCCGATCTGCCCCGCGCCGAGATCGACGGGCTCGCCACCCTGGCCCGGAGCCGCAACTACATCCTCGTGTCGCCCTGGGACGCCGGCCTGCCGGCGCCGGTGGTGGTCACCGGTTGGGGCCGCCAGCTCCGCCTGGAGTCGACCTCCGATCCCCGCATGACGGAGTTCATCCGCCTGTACGCCGGCCAGGGCCCCGAGCTCAACGCCGCGTGCTGATCGGCATCAGCCTGCCGCAGTTCCGTCACGACGCCGAGCCGGCGGTGGAGGTCGCCCGCCGGGCGGAGGCGGCAGGCCTCGACGGCGTGTTCGTGTTCGACCACCTGTGGCCGATCGGCCAGCCCATGCGCCCGGCCCTGCATTCGACGACGCTGCTGGGGGCCCTGGCGGCGGAGACCGGACGCATCACCCTGGGCACGCTCGTGGCCCGGGTAGGCCTGGTGCCCGACGCCGTGCTCGTCCACAGCCTCGTCACGTTGCACCGGATGACCGGCGGTCGCCTGATCGCCGCCATCGGCACGGGTGACTCGCTCAACCGGGCGGAGAACGAGGCCTACGGCGTGCCCTTCGCCCCGGTGGCCGAGCGGGTCGCCGCCCTGGTCGACTGCTGCCGCCGGCTCCGGGCGGCCGGCGTCAGGACCTGGGTGGGCGGCCGGTCGCCGGCGGTCCGCATGGCGGCGGGCAACGCCGACGCCTGGAACGGCTGGGGGACCGACGTCGCCACCTGGGCGGCGGAGGCGGCCGGCGTCCCCCACGGGCGGGAGCTGACGTGGGGCGGCCAGGTCCTGATCGGGCGGACGCGGGCCGAGGCCGACGCCAAGCTGCGGACCCATGGTCCCCGGCCCGGGCTGGTCGCCGGCACCGTCGAGGACCTCAAGGCCCACATCGACGCCCTGGCCGGCGCCGGCGCTTCGTGGGCGGTGTGCGCGCCCCTCGACGTGGGCACCGACCCCGACGCGGTGGAAATGCTCTCGGAGGTCGCCGCCAGCTACCGGTAGCCTCCACGTCCATGGAGTTCCGCCGAATCAACCATCTGCCTCCGTATGTCTTCACGATCATCGACGGGCTGAAGATGGCGGCACGGCGGAACGGCGAGGACGTGATCGACCTCGGCTTCGGCAACCCCGACATCCCCTCGCCCGACATCGCGGTGGAAAAGCTGGCCGAGGCCGCTCGCAACTCCCGGAACCACCGGTATTCCGCCAGCCGGGGCATCCCCAAGCTGCGGGCCGCGGCCGCGGCCCTCTACCAGCGCAAGTTCGACGTCGACCTCGACCCCGACACCGAGGTCATCAACGTGATCGGCGCCAAGGAGGGCCTGACCCACCTCATGTGGGTGCTGCTCGGCCCGGGCGACACCGCCATGGTGCCCACGCCGTCGTACCCGATCCACATCTACGCCCCGTTGTTCGCCGGTGCCGATGTCCGCCGCATCCCGCTCGGGCCGGACGAGGACTTCTTCCACAACCTCCTCGACGACTGGGAGAACGCCTGGCCCCGGCCCCGGGTGATCGTGCTGTCGTTCCCCCACAACCCCACGACCACGTGCGTCGATCTGCCGTGGCTCGAGCGCCTGGTGGCCTTCGCCAAGTCCCACGACGTCATCCTGGTGCACGACTTCGCCTACTCCGACACCGCCTTCGACGGCTACCAGCCGCCGTCCATCCTCCAGGTGCCGGGGGCCAAGGACGTGGCCGTCGAGTTCTACACCCTGACCAAGTCGTTCTCGATGGCCGGCTGGCGGGTGGCGTTCTGCGTCGGGAACCCCGAGATCATCGCCGCCCTGGGCAAGCTGAAGTCCTACCTCGACTACGGCACCTTCCAGCCGGTGCAGATCGCCGCCATCGTGGCCATGAACGAGGCCTCCGACTACCCCAAGGAGGTCAACGAGATCTACTGGGGCCGGCGTGACGCCCTCTGCGACGGCCTCGACCGCATCGGCTGGCAGTTCGAGAAGCCCAAAGCGACGATGTTCGCCTGGGCGCCGATCCCCGAGCCCTACCGGGAGATGGGGTCGCTGGCCTTCTCGTCGTTCCTCGTCGAGGAGGCCAAGGTGGCCACCTCGCCCGGCGTCGGGTTCGGGCCGACGGGCGACGGGTTCGTGCGCTTCGCCCTGATCGAGAACGAGCAGCGCATCGCTCAGGCCATCCGCAACATGCGAAAGGCGTTGACGAAGCTTTAGGGCAAGGGCGCAGGAAATGTGCTCGGAATCGATTCGGGACGCGATAGATTGCTCGCGAAACGATACGGGAGCGTTTCGGAAGGCAGGACCCCTTGGACCCAGTCGCCATCCACGCCCGCCGGTGGTGGACGCTCGCGGTGATGTGCCTCAGCCTCATGGTGATCGGCGTGGACAACACCATCCTGAACGTCGCCCTCCCCACGCTGGTGCGGGACCTGGGCGCCACCACGTCGCAGCTGCAGTGGATCGTCGACTCCTACACCCTGGTCTTCGCCGGCCTCCTGCTGACCGCCGGCAGCCTGGGTGACCGCTTCGGCCGCCGGCGGGCGCTCAGCGCCGGGCTGCTGGTCTTCGGCGCCGGCTCGGTGGCTTCAGCGTTGGCCGGCTCGGCCGAGCAGCTGATCCTCACCCGGGCCCTCATGGGCGTGGGCGGGGCGCTGATCATGCCGGCCACCCTGTCGATCATCAGCAACGTCTTCACCGTGCCGGCCGAGCGGGGGCGAGCCATCGCCGTGTGGGCCGGCTTCTCGGCCATGGGCATCGCCATCGGGCCCCTGAGCGGCGGCTGGCTGCTCGAGCACTTCTGGTGGGGGTCGGTGTTCATGGTCAACATCCCCATCGTCGTCCTGGCCCTGGCCGGCGGCCGGCTGTTCGTGCCCGAGTCCAAGGACCCGGCGCCGCGGGGCCTCGACCCACCGGGGGCGCTGCTGTCGATCGTCGGCCTGGTGGCGCTGGTGTGGGCCATCATCGAGGCGCCGGTCCACGGCTGGACCGACGCCACCACCCTGAGCGCCTTCCTCCTGGCCGCGGTCTTCCTCGCCGGCTTCGTCGCCTGGGAGCGGCACACCGACCACCCCATGCTCGACGTGCATCTCTTCGCCAACCCCCGCTTCAGCGCCGCCAGCATCGCGGTCACGCTCGTCTTCTTCGCCCTGTTCGGGTCGACGTTCCTGCAGACCCAGTACCTGCAGTTCTTGCTCGGCTACAGCGCCTTCGAGGCCGGCCTGCGGGTGGGCCCCGTGGCCCTCGTGCTCATGGTGGTGGCGCCGCTGAGCGCCCGGCTGGTGGAGCGGGTGGGGACCAAGGTGATCGTCGCCGCCGGCCTGGCCACGGTGTCGTTCTCCCTGGCGATCCTGTCCTTCGCCACCGTGACGTCGGGCTACCCGCTGGTGCTGGCCAGCATCCTCGTCCTGGGGGTCGGCATGGGGATGACCATGGCGCCGGCCACCGAGTCGATCATGGGATCGCTGCCCCGGGCCAAGGCCGGCGTGGGCTCGGCGGTGAACGACACCACCCGCCAGGTCGGCGGCGCCCTGGGCGTCGCCGTCCTCGGCTCGCTGCTGGCGTCGACGTATGCATCGTCGCTGGGTGCCGGGGTGCCGGCGGCGGCCAAGGCGTCGGTGGGCGCCGCCCTCGACGTCGCCGGCCGGCTCGGCGGCGCAGAGGGCTCGGCGCTGGCGGCGTCGGCCAGGTCGGCCTACGTCGACGGCATGGGTGTCGGGGTGCTCGTCGCCGCCGGCGTGGCGCTGCTCGGGTCGGTGATTGCCCTACTCTTCCTGCCGTCACGAGCAAGGATGGAGGTCGAGCACCCGGCCGAGCGCACGGAGATGGACCTGGAGGTGGCACCGGTATGACCGACACGTTGGGGGTCGGGGCCCACCGGCCCCCCGGCCGGCCCCGCAGCGCGGAGGCCGACCGGGCCATCCTGCGGGCGGCCGTCGACCTCCTCGCCGACGAGGGTTACGGCGGGGTGACGATGGAGGGCGTGGCCGCCCGGGCCGGCGTGGGCAAGGCCACGGTGTACCGCCGGTGGCCGTGCAAGTCCGCCCTCGTCGTCGACGCGGTGACCGCCTGCCGGGAGAGGGGCGTACAGCCCCCGGATACCGGGTCGGCCCGCCAGGATCTGCTGGTGTTCGTCCGGGGCTTCATGCACCACCTGCGTACGTCCGACGCCGCCCGGGTCATGCCGGCGCTGGTGGCGGAGCTGTCCAGGAACCCCGAGCTGGCCACCGAGTTCCGGGAGGGCTTCGTCCAGCCCCGCCGGGCCAAGGTGCTCGAGGCGGTGCGGCGGGGCGTGGAGCGGGGAGAGGTGCGGGCCGGCGTCGATCCCGAACTGCTGGCCGACGGGGTGGTCGCCGTGCTCCTCCACCGCTTCCTGGTGACCGGCATGGAGATCGACGACGGGCTGCCCGAGCGGCTGGTCGACGTGCTGTGGCAGGGCATCTCGTCCGGGCACTGTCCACCGGAAATCCACAGCTAGCCGCACTTCCTCCTCACAGGGCGGCCGTCGTAGGGTCGCGTCCATGGCCAGCTTCGAGATCAAGCTCAAGGACGGCACCGTCGAGGTCATCGAGGGCGCCGACGCCTACCAGCCCGACGGCCAGTTCACGACGTTCTTCGCCTTCGACGCCGGCCGCACCACGGTCGACTGCTGGAGCACCCGGGTGGCGAGCATCCGCAGCGTCGAGATCGTGGCCGTCCGGCGGCGGGAACCGGCGGTGGCCTGAGGGGGTTTGAGGCATTTCCCCATCCACTGGGGTCTTTGTTTCGATCCTCGCCGGTGCCGAGCCGATTCCCGTCGCCGGGCGGTGAGGCCATCCGCCACTATGGGGGATGGTTCCCGAAGAGATCGCCGTCCCGCCGCTGGTCCTGCGGCGCTGGCGAGCCGCCGACGCCCCGGCCGTCCTGGCCGCGGTGGAGCGAAGCCTTCCGGAGCTGCGCCGGTTCATGCCCTGGGCCATGCAGAAGCCGACGCTGGAATCGGTCGGCGCCTTCGTGGAGAGCTCCTGGAACCCGACCCCGCCGGAGACGTTCGGTTTCGGCCTCTTCGACGCCGGCGGCGAGGTGGTCGGCGGCTTCGGGCTCCACGGCCGGCGCGGCCCCGGCATCCTGGAGATCGGGTACTGGGTCCGCAGCGACCGGACGGGGCGGGGCTACGCCACCGCCGCCGCTCGGGCGCTGACCGACGCCGGTTTCGAGAGCTATCCCGGCGTGTTCCGGGTGGAGATCCGCTGCGACCCGGAGAATGTGGCGAGTGCCGCAGTGGCGGCCAAGCTCGGCTACAGCCTCGACGCCCGGGTGGACGTCGAGGTCGAGGCCGAGGCCCAGACCGGCGTGCAGCAGGTCTGGGCCACGGGCCGTGCCGGCTGGGCGGCGGAGCCGCGGCCTACTTGGCGACCGAGCGCTGGTAGGCCCGCACCGCCAACGGCGCGCACACCACGACGATGGCGACGGTCCAGATGATCGAGTACTCGATCGGGTGGGCGATGGACCAGGGGTCGTCGGGGGTGGCCGCGGTGCTGGGGTTGCCGAACAGCTCCCGGGAGGCGTTGGAGAGTGTGGTGACCGGGTTCCACTCGGCGATGGTCTGCAGGAAGCCGGGCATGGTCTCGGTGGGCACGAACGTGCTGGCCATGAACGTGATGGGGAAGATCACCGCGAAGCCGATGCCCTGGACGCCCTCCGGCGTGGCCACCACGCTGCCGAGCAGCACCCCGACCCAGATCATGGCGAAGGCGAAGGCGAACAGCAGCAGATAGCCGAGCAGGGCGCTGACCAGGCCGTCACGGATGCGCCAGCCGATGAGCAGGCCGCACAGCGACATCAGCACGATGGGGAGCACGGCCTTGATGAGGTTGGCCACCGCGTGGCCACCGAGGACCGCGCCCCGGGCGATGGGCAGGGCCCGGAAGCGGTCGACGGCCTGGTTCTTGCGGTCGTAGGCCAGCGACATGGCGACGCCGAAGGCGGTGAACACGATGGTCTGGGCGAAGATGCCGCCCATCAGGAACTCCCGGTAGTTCCCGCCCGCGGGCACCGAGATGGCGCCGCCGAAGACGTAGGCGAACAGCAGGACGAACATGATCGGCTGGATGGTGGCGTCGGCCAGGGCCTCGGGCTGGCGCTTCATGTGCACGAGCCCACGGCGGGCGATGACCCAGGTGTCGTGGAGCATGCCGCGGGCCGGCGCCGGCCCGGTGGGGGCGATGGTCTCGTCGGGCAGGGTGAGCGTCATGACGCCTCCTCGGTGGTGCCGGCGTCGCCGGCGTCGCCGGCGCCGTCGGCGGGCGAGCCGGTCAGGGTCAGGAACACCTCGTCGAGGGTGGGCTGGCGCAGGCTCATGTCGTCGACGGCGATCTGGGCCTCGGTGAACTCCTTGGCCGCCAGCACCAGGGTCTCGACGCCCAGGCTCGTGGGGGCGGTGATCGAGCGGGCGCCGGCATCGACCTTGGGCTGCACGCCGGTGATCGTCCCGATGATGCGGGCCGCCTGCGGAACATGGCTCGGCTCGACCACGACCACCTGGACCTGGTCGCCGCCCACCTCGCGCTTCAGCTTGCGGGCGTCGCCCCGGGCGATGATGCGGCCGTGGTCGATGACGATGATGTCGTCGGCCAGGCGCTCGGCCTCCTCCAGGTACTGGGTGGTCAGCACCACGGTGGTGCCGGTGCCGACCAGGGTGTCGATCACGTTCCACAGCTCGCTGCGGCCCCGGGGGTCGAGGCCGGTGGTGGGCTCGTCGAGGAACAGGACCTCGGGCCGCCCGACCAGGGTGGCCGCCAGGTCGAGGCGCCGGCGCATGCCGCCCGAGTACCCGCCGGTGCGCCGGTCGGCGGCCTCGGTGAGCGAGAAGGCATCGAGGAGCTCCGACGCCCGGGCCGTGGCCTGGGACCGGCTGTACTGGTACAGCTCGCCGAGCATGACCAGGTTCTCCCGGCCGGTCAGCAGGGGGTCGACGGTGGCGTCCTGCGCGGCCAGGCCGATCCGCCGCCGGACCTCGGTGCCGTTGGTGCGCACGTCGAAGCCGGCGACCATTGCGGTGCCCTCGTCAGGCTCGGTCAGGGTGGTGAGGATGCGCACGGCGGTGGTCTTGCCCGCCCCGTTCGGGCCCAGGACGGCGGTGACCGTGCCCGTGGGTACCTCGAGGTCGATACCGGCGAGGGCGGTGGTCTCCCCGTACCGCTTGACCAGGCCGCGCCCTTCTACGGCGTTGTCGTTCGGTGACACGTTCCCTCCAATTGCTCCCGCGTTCACGGTCGCACATACGTAGGACGTACGTGCCGTGTTTTCTGAGCGGTCAGCGGGCCGGTTCTGTGCGCAGGTACTGGACACGCACCCGGCCGGGCTGCAGGTCGGCCAGGCGCCGGGCCAGCGGCTCCTCGTAGGTGGTCACGAGGATCTGCTCCAGGCCGCCGGCGGCGCTCAGGTGGGCCAGCGTGCTGCCGACGAGTTGGCGTGACACCGGGTCGAGGTGCTCCAGGGGCTCGTCGATCCAGCAGAACGGCACGGTGGTGGTGGCCAGCAGGGTGGTGAGGCGCATCATCAGCTTGGCCACGGTCTGCTCGCCGGCGCTGAAGGCGGCGAACTCCAGAGGGGCGCCGTCGATGTCACGGGACAGCTCGCCGTCGGGCGTGAGCTGCAGGTTCGGCCGGTCGGGGAAGACCGCCTCCCAGCGGCGGTTCACCTCGGCGGCCAGCGGCTCCAGCTGGCGCCCGAGCACGGTGGTGACCGTCTGGTGCAGGGCGGCCTTGCCCGCTTCCAGCAGGGCCTCGGCCCGGTAGCGCTCGGTGAGGGCGTCGGCGGCATCGAGGTCGGCCCGGATGGCCTCGACCTTGGCCAAGGCGGCCTGGGCCTTCATCTCCGCCTCCCGTTGGCCGGCGACGGCGGCCTCCAGCGCGGCCTGGGCCCGCGCCTCGGCCGCGACCGCGGCGGCGAGGTCCTCCGCCTCCGCCACGGCGGGCGCCGGCCCCAGGCCGGCGGCCTGGCGGGCCAGGCCCCGCACGGTCTCCAGGCTCGATGCGGCGGCGGTGTCGTCGAGGCGGGCAAGGTCGGCGCGGACGGATTCCAGTGTCGCCCGGTGGAGATCCTCGGCCCGGTCGCGGCTGTCGTCGTCGAGCGCCCGCAGGCAGACGGGGCACGCGGCCTCGGCGCCGTGCAGGGTCGCAAGGGATGCCTCGGCGGCCGCCACCCGGGCCCGCAGGTCGGCTTGCCGGGCGCGGGTGGAATCGACCAGGGAGCCGAGGCGGTCTTCGAGGTCGACCAGCGCGTCGGCCAGCGCGGTGCCTGGCGGAAGGGGGCCGACGAGGGGAAGGGCGAGGGCCAGCAGGCCATCGTGGCGGGCCCGCCACGCCTCCGCCGCCTCCCGCGACGCCGCCGAGGCCCGGGCCTGGTCGAGGGAGGCCCGGGCCCCGGCGTGGGTGGTGCGGGCGGCGTCGACCGCCACCCGGGCGACCACGACGCCGTCGGCGAGGGTCTCCAACTGGGCGGCGGCGTCATCCAGCTGCTCGCGCGTGGCCGATAGCTCTGCCCGCGATGCTCTCAGGCTCTTCGAGAGCTGGGTCAGCACGGGCTCGATCTCGGCGATGGCCCGCAGGAGGTCGTCGAGGGAGTAGGCCCGGCACAGGTGGGTGCGGAGGTTGGGATCCTCGGCGTCGCGGCGGAGGTCCTCGGTGAGAAAGGCGGTGCGGGACACGAAGCGGGCGCCGGCCGACCACGCCTCTTCCAGCAGGCGGAGGGCGCCCGCCTCCCCGATCTCACGGCCGTCGAGGATGGCCGTGGTGTCGGCGGTGGCCTTGGTCCGTGCCACCTTGAGCGATCGGGTGACGGCCAGCTCGCCGGCGGGCAGGGCCAGGGTGACCGAGACCCGGGCCGTGTTGTGGCCCTGGCGGATCATCGAGCGCCGCTGCTCGACGTGGCCGGCGCCCAGGGCCCACCGCACCGCCTCCAGCAGCGAGCTCTTGCCCACGCCGTTGGGGGCGACGAGGAAGGTGGTGCCCGGGTCGATGTCGAGATCGAGGGTGCGGTAGGCCCGCCAGTTCTCCAGGGCGATGCGGGTGATCACTCGCCGGCCAGTCCCTGCAGCTTGTCGACGACCGACCCGCCTTCGAAGGCCGTGGCCAGGGCGGCGGCGATGGCCTCGTCGGCGCCGGCGAGGGACTCGTAGCCCCGTCGCTTGGGGGCGATCTTGAACCGGGCGCCCTGGCGGGCCAGGTCGGCGGCGGCCGCGGCGGCGGCCTCACGGAGCACGTCGGCCACCTCGACCCGTTCCACCGGGCCACGGGTCGGGGCGCTCATGGCCCGGGCCCCCGAGTGCTGGTCCAGGAACTTGGCGACGGCGTCGAACGCGACCAGGCCGGAGATGAGGGGGCGGGGCGGGCTGTGGGTGCCCGAGGGCATGTCGATGCCGGCGTGCAGGGCGGCGGCGTCGAAGACGTCGGCCGTCTCGCCGAGCTCGCTGGTCAGCACGACGAGGGCGCTGGCGTTGAGGCGGGTGAGCACCGAGCGGGCGGCGTCGAAGTCCAACTCGTCCTCCAGGCCGTGTGGTGTGTCGAACGCCACCAGCACCACGCCCACCTCGTCGACGGTGACCAACGGCACCCACCCGCGCTGCTCGGCCAGGACGAGGTCGCCCCAGCCGTCGAGTGCCCGGGCGGCGCAGGCCCGTCCCCGCATGGACCGCAGGTCGGCGATCAGGGAGGAGCGGACCTGTTCGGGGCGGGATGGGGGAGCCTCGCCGGCGCCGGGCGGCGGCGGCTCGGCGAACCCGGCCAGCCGGTCGGCCAGATGCTGGCGGATCTCGATGCGGGGGTCGCTCGGGCCGGTGATCGCCGTCCCGTGCGAGCCGGCGACGGGCAGCACGCCGACCTTTGCCGTCAGCGCCGTCCGAGGGATCTCCATCGCCAGGGCGGGATGGACGGCCACCGCGGTGCGAAAGGGTGACTCCTCGACGATGACGGTTTCCTCGTCGGCCGCCGCCACGTCGAAGGTGACCGGAGCGGCGGTGACCCGGTCCCCGGCCACGCCGCGCACCAGCACGAGCAGGCGGTCGTCGCCGCCGGCCAGCCACAGGTCGTCCACCGACGGCTCGGCGCCGGCCTCGGTGGCGGCGACCTCGAAGGCCGGCGCCGGCAGCGGCCGGCCGGCGGGCGCCGGGGCGGGCGTGCCCTCCAGCCGCCGGCGCTTCAGCCGGCACAGCAGGCACTCGTCGAGATGGGCCTCGAGCTCGGTGGCCCGGGCGGCGCCCAGCACGCCGTCGACGAGGTCGGCGAGGTCGACGTCGAGGGGATGGCTGGTCATCGCACCGCCAGTACGTCGGACCGCGCCTCGTTGTCTTGAAGGGGCACTGTCAGCCAGGCGCGGGCCAGCTCCATGACCAGGAGGGCGACGGCCTCCCCGTCCTCGTCGTCGAGCACCTCGACCCGGATGACGTCCACCGCCCGCTGGCGGATGAGGTGGGCTTTCGACGCGCTGGCCCCCAGCACCGGCGCCAGCTGGCGCACGGTGTACTCGGGGTGGGCGACGGCCACGCGCTCGGCGTCGTTGAGCTCGGCCAGCACCTCGGTGGCCCTGATCAGGCGGAGCGCCTCGCTGCCGGTCCGGTCGGCGCCGGCCTGGGCCGCCGACGGTGCGTCGAGGGCGTTGACCTCCAGCGCCACCGGCGCCTGCCCGATGCCCAGACGGTGGCCGATGGCCCGGGCCAGGCTCCGGGGGGTGAGCGAGCCGCCGGCGGCGTCGAGCAGCGCTCCACACAACGAGACGATCGTGGCCCGGTCGGCCACCGGGGCGGCGCGGCGGGCGTCGTGGCCCCAGTTGGGCAGCACGATGTCGTGGCCCTGGATGGCCCTGGCGAGGACGTCGGGGTCGTCGTTGCCTGCTTCGGCCGGCCCGCCGGCCCGGGCCCAGCGGCCGTCGACCCGCCGGAACCCTGGCTCGCCACCGAGGACGTCGTTGACCCGCAGCACCAGCTTGCCCAGCGGCGTGCGCCGGCCGACGTCGGCGAGGAAGTTCCGCACCGCGCCCTGGAGGCGGGCCCGCAGCGCCTGGTCGGAGCCGCAGTGCACGGCCAGATCGGTCAGGCGCCGGGGGGTCTGGCGGTCGGCCATGAACTCGGCCGCCGCCGTGTGGACGGCATCGGCGTCCCACATCCGGTGCCCCTCGGGCGGTGGGAAGTTGCGGGACACGCCCACGGCGCGGATCGTCCGGCGCAGCAGGGCCACGAACTCGTCGCCGGCCGCGCCGGCCTGCAGCTCGGCGATGGCACTCACGCGACCGCCACGTTCGCCGGCGTCCACAGGATGCCCTGGACAGGGACGCGGCCGGCCCCCGGCAGCACGGCCACGCCGATCGTCCCGGTGGCGGTGGCCGGCACGTCCAGCACGACCACCTGGAGCTGGCCGCCGGCGCCGGCGAAGGGCAGGATGGAGGCGTCGACCCAGTAGGTCGCCTGCACCCGGGGCAGGAAGGGGCCGGGGTGCGTCATCGCCTCCTCTCTACGTGGGATCCGGGGCCGCTGTCCATAGAGCGTGACGGCACGGAAACCGTGCGTTCATGTCTGGCGCGTACCTTGCAGGGATGGAGACCTTCGTCGTCCGCGTCTGGGTGCCCGACCGCCCTGGAGCTCTCGGCCAGGTCGCCAGCCGCATCGGCGCCGTCCGCGGCGACGTGGTGGGCATCGACATCCTCGAGCGGGGCGCCGGCCGGGCCATCGACGAGCTGGTCGTCGAGCTGCCCGATTCGAGCCTGGTCTCGCTCCTCCTGGCCGAGATCGACCAGGTGGACGGGGTCGATGTGGAGGACGTGCGGCGGGCGCCGGCCGAGGTGGCCGACCCCCGCCTCGACGCCCTCCAGACGGCGGCGGTGCTGGTGAGCGCCGAGTCCAATGAAGCCCTGCTCGGCGCCTTGGTGGCCCACGCCAGGCGGGACTTCGGCACCGAGTGGGCGGTGGTCGTCGACCTGGACAGCCGCACCTTGCTGGCCTCCCACGGCGCACCGCCGCCGCCGGCGTGGCTGGTGGCGTTCGTGGCCGGCAGCCAGTCCTCGGCCGCGGTGAGTTCGGGGGAGTGCGGCCCCGACGACGTGGCCTGGGCCGAGCTGGGCGACACCCGGCTGGCCATCCTCCTCGGCCGCCAGGGCCGCCCCTTCCGCTCCCGGGAGCGCTACCAGCTTGGCGCCCTGTGCAAGATCGCCCGGTACGTGACGGCCAACCTGGGAGCGGAACGGGCGATCCCCGTCAGCCGCTAGCCCAGCGCCGGCTCCGTTCGACCGCCCGGCGCCAGGTGGCGTGGCGGTCGTCGGCGACCGACCGGGGCGCCCGAGCCTCGAACCGGGCCTCCTCGCGCCAAAGGCCCGCCACCTCGTCGGTCGAGGACCACACCCCCTCGGCCAGGCCGGCCAGGAAGGCGGCGCCCAGGGCGGTGGTCTGGCGGACCTCGGGCCGGGCCACCGGCACCCGCAGCTGGTCGGCCTGGATCTGCAGGAGGAGGTCGAGCACGGATGCGCCGCCGTCGACCCGCAGTTCGGTCAACGGCTGACCGGTGGCCGCCGTCATGGCGTCGACCACGTCACGGGTCTGGTAGGCCATCGCCTCCACCGCGGCCCGGGCCAGCTGG
>DATLHA010000039.1:0-2777 GCA_035540095.1 Acidimicrobiales bacterium
TTCCTGGTGGCCGGCGTGGCCATGGCCCTGCTGATGCGGGCCCAGCTGGCCACGCCCGAGGCCGAGATCCTCGGCGAGCGGACCTACCGCCAGCTCTTCACCCTCCACGGCGTCTTCTCCGTGTTCCTGTTCCTGCTGCCGGTGTGGCTGGGCCTGGCCTCGGCCATCGTGCCCCTCCAGGTGGGGGCGGCCCGGATGGCCTTCCCCCGCCTCCACGCCATGTCGTTCTGGCTCTTCCTGACCGGCGGGATCATGGTGTGCATCGCCCCCGCCCTTTCCGACGTGTTCCACGGTTGGGCGCTGAACGACCCCATCCCCGTGAGGCTCGGCCTTCCCGGCCAGGGCCCCGACTTCCTCCTCCTCGGCCTGGTCCTGGTGTTGATGGCCGCCGTGCTGGTGGTCATCAACCTCATCGTCACCGTCCTGCAGCTGCGGCCGCCGGGGATGACGCTGCGCCGGATCCCGGTGTTCAGCTGGTCGATGATGGTCTCCGGCGCCGTTCTCCTCTTCGCCCTGCCCGTCCTCATCGGCGCCTTCGGCCTGCTGTTCGTCGACCGCCACTACGGCACGTCGATCTTCAGCGGCTTCACCGGCAGCCGGGGCGGCAACCCCCTGCTCTGGCCCCGCCTGTTCTGGTTCGGCGCCTATCCCATGCTGTGGGCCCTGCTGATCCCGGCCCTCGGCGCGGTGAGCGAGATCATCTCCACCTTCACCGGCCGGCCGCTGTTCAACCGGGCGCGGGCCTCTGCCGCCCTCGTCGCCGTCGGCGTCCTGAGCTTCGCCGGCTGGGGCAGCGAGGTCGGCACGCTCAACCGGGGAGCGCGGCCGCTGTTCATCCTGGGCGCCCTCGCCGTGCTGGCGCCCGTCGCCCTGCTCGTCCTGAACTGGCTGATGACCCTCCGCATGGCCGGTGGCGACGGTGACGGGGCCGGACGCATGGGGTCCACGCCCATGCTGTGGGCGTTGGGCATGATCCCGGTGCTGGCCCTGGGCCTGGCCGCCTCGGTGGTGTCCGCCGTCGACGCCGGCCGTGACGCCCACGCCAACTACTGGCAGACCGGCCAGCAGCACGCCCTGTTCTTCGGCGCCGCCACCATCGGCGCGGTGGCCGCCATCAGCTACTGGGGGCCGAAGATCTGGGGCCGCCGGCTCTCCGACGCCCTGGGCAAGCTCGAGATCCTCGCCGTCGTCGGGGGCACCGTGCTCAGCGTGGCCGGCATGCTGCTGCTGGGCATCCAGGACATGCTCGTCCACACCGCCACGTTCGATGACGGCGACGAGTGGGCGCTGGGCAACCTGGTGGTCTCTGCCGGCGCCGCCATCATCGGCCTCGGCCTGGTCGTGTTGGTGCTGGACCTCCTGGGAAGCGTCGTGCTCCGTCGCGGTCGAGCCGCCGGCGCCGACCCCTGGGGCGGCCAGACCCTCGAGTGGGCCACCACGTCGCCTCCGCCCCGCCACAACTTCGACGCCCTGCCGGAGATCCGCTCCGCCACGCCGCTGCTCGACGTCCGCACCGCCCCGTCCCAGCCTCCTGAGGGGACCGCCTAGATGTCCATGGTCGCCGTCTCGGGCACCGAGAACCTTCCCGCCGTCGCCTCGAACCAGGCGCCGGTCGTCCTCCCCACCGGGGAGCCGCTGCCCGGGCCGGTCCCGGGCCGGCCCCGCCGGGGCTCGAGCACGATCGGTACCCTCCTGTTCGTCACCGCCGACGCCATGGTCCTGGCCGCCGTCGTGGCTGTCTACCTCGGCATCAAGGAGGGCGCGACCACCTGGCCGCCCCGGGGCGTGTCGGTCAGCACCTACCTGCCGACGATGATCACCATCACCGCGCTGATGTCAGGGTTCTCGGTGCAGTGGGGCATCTTCGCCGCCCGCCGCAACGACGGGCGCAACGCGTCGATTGCGCTGATCCTCACCCTGTTCCTGGGGCTGGCCGTGGCCAACCTGGAGTGGCTGACCTTCGTCCGCACCGGGTTCGGGTTCAACGACCACACCTACGGCACCCTTTTCGACATCCTCACCGGCTACCACCTGCTGCACCTGCTGGCCGCCATCGTGGTGGTCCTGGTGCTGGCGTTCCGGACCATGGCCGGCCATTTCACCGAAGACCGCCACGACGCCCTCCGGGCCGGCGCCGTGTTCTGGCAGTACACGAACGTGGTGTGGTTCATCGTCGTGACCGTCCTGTTCCTCCTCAGCAGGCACGGCTAGGCGGCGATGTTCACCCAGACCTCCAAGCTGTTCCTGCCCGTGGCCGGCGCCGCCGCCTTCCTCGCCGTCGTGTACCAGATCATGACCCGCGACGTCTTCGGCGGCGTCCTGTACCTGATGGTCGCCGCCGTGGCGTTCGTCCTCGGCGTCATGCTCTCCACGGTCCGGGAGAACGAGTACGCCCCCGTGGTCGCCCCCGACGCCCCCCCGCCGGTGGTGCGGCCGGTGTACGTGCGCCCGCTCCCGGGCGGCGGCGGATGGCCGGTTCTCGCCGGCCTGTCGTTGGGCCTGGTGATGATCGGGCTCATCCAGCATCCCCTCTTCACCTGGGCCGGCGTGCTGGGCGCCATCACCGCCGGCGCCGGCTGGCTGGCCCGCAGCGCGGCGGAGTCCACCGGGCGGCCGATCAGCCTCATGCCCATCGGCCTGCCCATGCTGAGCCTGGCCACCATCGCCAGCGTCATGTACTTCATGTCCCGGGTCCTCCTGGCGGTTTCGGAGACGGCGTCGTGGGTCATCGCCCTCCTGGTCGGTGTGGTGATCCTGGGGGTGGCTTCGGTCGCCGC
>DATLHA010000040.1:0-23112 GCA_035540095.1 Acidimicrobiales bacterium
GGAACTTGAGTCATTCGACCTATTGACGCTGGTGCACCCGCACTACGGCCGCAGCGACACCCGCGACCGGTCGAGGGCGGCGACCGTGTAGGTGGCGCCGGCGTTCCACAGCAGCCAGTCGGGCACACCGATGGCGGCGGCGGCGTCGATCTGGGCCCGCACCTCGGCCGGGCCGTAGGGATGGCCATAACTGAAGTCCTGCAGCCACGGCACCAGGGCCACGCCCGTACCGGCGATCTTGGCCTGGAAGTCGGCCAAGGTGACCTTGATGATGTCGTAGGGCTGCTTGTTGGGGTTGGCCACCCCGTACTCGCCGTTGACCCAGTGCGACGGGTAGAGCATGGGGGCCAGGTACTCGACGTGGCGGGCCATGCGGGGGATGTCCTGGCCGACGGCGTCGGGGCGGTCGGCGGCGATGCCGAACACCGCCGCGCCCTGGTAGACGCAGCGCTCCCGCAGGGCGGCGTGCGAGGTGGCCAGGAAGTTCACCACGCCCGTCGAGGAGGAGTCCACGATCGCGGGCACGCCCGGGACGACCATGGTGGCGGGGTCGCCCTCGGGACGGCGGATGTAGTCCCACATGATGTCGTCGACGCCCCCGTCGGCCGCCTCGAGGGCGATCTCCAGGTTGTAGCGGTGGACATCGGCGTGGGCGGGGTTGGTGAAGCCCCCGTAGGTCTCCAGCATCTTCCCGCCCGGGGTCTGCACCACCCAGTCCCGGCGCCCGTTGTTCCACGCCCACTTCGCCAGCGGGGCGTCGCGGAAGGCAACGACCCGCCCTATGACCCGCACGCCTCGCCGCTTCAGCTCGGCCACCGTCTCCCGCAGCTTGTACTCGGGGACGACGGCGCCGATCTGGTTGGCCAGGGGGTGGCGGGAGTCGAAGCCCACGATGCCGCCCTCGTCCTTGAGGTCGAGCTGGACGGCCGAGATGAGGCCGGCGTCGACCATGGCCAGGATGTGCCGGCGCAGGGGCTCGTAGCCCCAGGCCGCCGCGGTGACGTGCACTCCCTGGCCGCCCGGATAGCGGATGGGGGCGATGACCTCCAGGGCGGAGGTGTTGCCGGCGACGTCGGTGGCGGTCAGGTGGAGCGGGGCCGGCGGCGGCCGGTCGTACTGCAAGGTGAAGGCGCCGCCGACATGAGCCAGTGGCGCCCCGTTGAGGGTGAGCGTGGAAGACGGCTCCACCCTGCCATGCACCGTGACCGGGTCACACACACGGGTGGCGTCGAGGAGCGGCGGGACGCCGATGGCCGGCGGGGTGTCGTCGACGGTGAAGCTGCGGTGGAAGCGCGACGCTCCCATACCCGGCCGGGGAACGGAGAGGACGACCTGGTGGGTGCCCTCCGCCAGCAGCCCCGGCTGCCACACCACGCTCGCCTGGTTGACCGTGTACGCCTTCCCGGGCACCTTGGCACCGTTGAGCTCGAGGGTGGTGCGGTCCATCTCCTTGGACGGCTTCACCGCGAAGATGACGGCGCGCTCGGCCAGCGCCGCCGAGGTCAGGACGGCTCCGTCCTGCAGACCGTCGACGGTGACCTCCACCCGGGTGAAGTTGCGGACCGCGTTCAACCCGTACAGGCCGGCGGCGCCGTAGCCCACGGCGAGGAGAGCGGTGAGGGCGGAGACCCGGCGCCTCGGCCGGAGCTGCGACCGGCGCCGCCGGCGCGCCGACCACAGCGCGTCGAGCGGGTTGGGGCGCGGCCCGCCGAAGCTCCAGCTGTCCCGATGGCGCGGCCCCACCCGCCGCCGCCCCTTGGGGGTCACACCCGGAATCCTTCGAAGGTCGGTCGCCATCTGGTCGCGCCGGTACCCCCAAGGAGGCGCCCGGATTTCCACAGGCTAATCGAGGGGATCCGCGCCCTGCCGAGTCCGATCTGTTATTGACGCGGCCCGATCCTCATGATCCGGTCGTCGCCGGCCCGCACCGTGCCCCGGCCGTCCTGGTTCGACGTGGCGAAGTACACCGCCCCGTCGGGACCGACGGCCACGTCGCGGATACGGCCGTACTCGCCCTCGTAGAGCACCTCCTCGCCGGCAATCGAGCCGTCCGCCGCGAACGTGAGGCGCCGCAGCGCCTGGCCCCGCAGCGTGCCGAAGAGCATCGATCCCTTCCACTGCGGGATGAGGTCGGCGTCGTAGACCACGCAGCCGGACGGCGCCACCGACGGCGAGTAGTTGCGGATGCCGTTGCCCGCCTCACCCGGCCAGCCGCCGTCGAAGCCCTGGGTGAGCACGTTTATCTCGTCGTTGCCGGTCGGGCCGTGCTCGGTGGACAGGAACCGGCCGCCGGCGTCGAAGCACAGCCCCTGGGGGTTGCGGTGCCCGCTGCTGAAAACGGTGGCTCCACCGTTCTCCGCATCGACTTTGAGCACCTTGCCGCTCAGTGACGACAGGTTCGGGGCCAGAGACGTCTGGCCGGCGTCGCCGGTGGACGCGTACAGACTGCCGTCCGGGCCGAACCGCAGCCGGCCACCGTTGTGGATGGCGGCCCGGGCGATGCCCGAGACCAGGACCTTCTGCGACCCGTCCGCCTCCAGGCGCACGATCCGGTTGTCCTGGGCCGAGGTGTACATCACGAACATCCGGCCCTGCCTGTCGAACTCCAGGCCCATGAGCCCGCCCTCGCCGGTCGGCGAGACGCCGGCGATGTCGCGGGAAGGCCCGTTGAGCTTCGTCAGCCTCCCCGTACGCTCGGTGAACCACAGAGCGCCGGCGGGGTCCCAGGCAAGGGACCAGGGGACCCGGAGCCCGCTGGCCACCTCGGTGACGGCCAGTTCGACCGGGCCTCGCGCCGGCTCCGTGTCGCCTGTCGAGCCCGGCGCGACCGTGCCGCCGGCGTCCGGCGAGGCCGCCGGAGAATCGGAGTCCGCGCAGGCGCCGGCCAGCAGCCCGAGGGCCAGGGCCAGCGCTGCGACCCGGCGGCTCAATCGGCCGCGGCCAGGCCGATGGGGCAGCTCACGCCGGTCCCGCCCAGGCCGCAGTAGCCGTTCGGGTTCTTGGCCAGGTACTGCTGGTGGTAGTCCTCGGCGTAGAAGAAGTCGCTGCGCTCGGCCAGCTCGGTGGTGATCTGCCCGTAGCCCGATCTGTCGAGCATCTGCTGGTACGTGTGCTTCGACGCCTCCGCGGCAGCCAGCTGGGCCGGCGACGACGCGTAGACGGCAGACCGGTACTGGGTGCCCACGTCGTTGCCCTGGCGCATGCCCTGGGTGGGGTCGTGGCTCTCCCAGAAGATGCGCAGCAGGGCGTCGTAGGACGTCACCGCCGGGTCGAAGACCACCAGCACCGCCTCGGTGTGGCCGGTCCGGCCGCTGCACACCTCCTCGTAGGTGGGGTTGGGCGTGAAGCCGCCGGCGTAGCCGACAGCCGTCGTGTACACGCCTGGAGCGGTCCAGAACTTGCGCTCGGCGCCCCAGAAGCAGCCCAGGCCGAAGATCGCCGTCTCCATGCCGTCGGGGAACGGCGGCTGCATCGGCGTGCCCAGCACCAGGTGGCGCTCGGGCACCGGCATGGGGTCGTCACGGCCGGGAAGGGCTTCCTCGGCGGTCGGCATGCGGCTCTTGTGCCGCGCGAAGAGCATGGGTCAAGTATGGGCCACCCTATGGTGGTCGCGGTGGCGGTCCGGTTGCAGTTCATCCCCCGCAGGGAGCCGCCGGATCTCCTCGGCCTGCCGTGGTCGGTCCCGCTGGAGGACTGGCAGCACCCGCGCCTCGTCCGCATGGCCAAGGGAATCAGCCGCCACGTCGTGCGCTTCGTGAGCGACGGCGACCGGGTCTACGCCCTGAAGGAGACCACCCAGGCCGACGCCGAGCGGGAGTACGCCATGCTGCGCCTCCTGGGCGAGGAGAACCTCCCCGTCGTGGAGGTGGTCGGCCTCGTCACCGGCCGGACGACGCCGGCGGGTGACGAGCTCGGCGCCGTCCTCGTCACCCGCTACCTGGACTACGCCCTGCCCTTCGGCTACCTGTTCGGGGTCGAGGGGGGCTACGGGCTCGGCCGCAAGCTGGTCGACGCCGCCGTCGTCCTGCTCGTCCGGATCCACGTCGAGGGGTTCTTCTGGGGAGACTGCTCGCTGGCCAACCTGCTGTTCCGGCGCGACGCCGGCGCCTTGATGGCCTACCTCGTCGACGCCGAGACCACCGAGCACCACCGCCCGTTGCCGCAGGGGATGCGCTCCGCCGACGTGGAGCTGGCCCGGGAGAACGTGGCCGGCGGGCTGTTCGACCTCGAGGCCGCCGGCCTGCTCGTGCCCGACGTCGACATCCTCGAGCTCGCCGACCTGCTCGAAGAGCGGTACGGGCTGCTGTGGGCCGAGCTCACCGCCAGCCTCGACATCGACATGGGCGAGCGCCACCTCATCGAGGGCCGCATCCGCCGGCTCAACGAGCTCGGCTTCGACGTCGACGAGCTGATCGTCGAGCAGGAGGCCGGCGCCGACCGCCTGCGGGTCACGCCGACACTACTCGAGGAGGGCCACCATTTCCGTGAGCTGCGCCGGTTGACCGGCCTGGAGGTCCAGGAGAACCAGGCCCGCCGGCTGCTCAACGACATCGCCGCCTTCGGCGCCTACCTGGCCCGGGTCGAGGGCCGGCCGTCGCCCCAGGCCGTCGTCGCCGCCCGTTGGATCGCCGAGGTCTACGAGCCGATCGTTGCCGAAATCCCTCCCGAGCTGGTGGGCCGGCGTGAGCCCGCCGAGCTGTTCCACGAGCTGCTCGAGCACCGGTACTACCTCTCGGAGGCCGCCGGCCACGAGGTCGACAACGCCACCGCCATCCACTCCTACATCGACTCCGTCCTGCGCTTCCGGCGCGAGGAGAGGGTGATCTTGAACGACGAGGTGTAGTCCCGCCGGCAATTGGTAACAACCAGGTCACACCACTAGGACGCGGGAGAAGCCCGACGTCTCGGAACCGCTGGCGAGGGGGACGAGTGTGATCCACCGACGGACGGGCACGATGGCCCTGGCCATCACCCTTCTGGCGTCGGTGACGGGCGCATGCGGCGGCGGCGGTTCGGGCGTCCCGACCCTGAACTGGTACATCAACCCCGACAACGGCGGGCAGGCCGAGCTGGCGGCCAAGTGCTCGGCCCAGTCCAACGGCGCCTACCGCATCAAGACCTCGGTCCTCCCCAACGACGCCACCGGCCAGCGGGAGCAGCTCGTCCGCCGGCTGGCCGCCAAGGACGCGTCCATCGACCTGATGAGCCTGGACCCGCCGTTCATCCCCGAGTTCGCCGAGGCCGGCTTCCTGCGCCCCTACACCGAGGCCGAGGCCCGGGAGCTCACCGCCGGCGCGCTGACCGGCCCCATCGAGTCCGGCACCTGGGACGGCAAGCTGATGGGCGCCCCCTTCTGGGCCAACACCCAGCTGCTCTGGTTCCGGAAGTCGGTGGCCCAGGCCGCCGGCATCGACCCCGCCCGCGACCCCGTGACGTGGAGCCGGCTCATCGAGGTGGCGTCGGCCGCGGGCAAGACCGTCGAGGTCCAGGGCAACCTCTACGAGGGCTACATGGTGCTCATCAGCGCCCTGGTCTCCTCGGCCGGCGGCAGGATCCTGGAGAACCCCGAGGCGGGCAAGAACGTGAGGCCGGCGATCGACTCCGACGCCGGCCGCAAGGCGGCGGCGGTCATCCAGCAGCTGGCCCGGTCCAGGGCCGCCAACCCGGCGCTGTCGACCACCGACGAGGAAGCCGGGCGGTCGGCCTTCCAGGGCGCCCAGGGGGGCTACATGGTGAACTGGGCCTACATCTACGGCGCCGCCCAGGAGGCGGTGGCCGCCGGCACGCTCGACAGGGCGGTCCTCGACGACATCGGCTGGGGGCGGTACCCCCGGGTCGACGCCAACTCGCCGAGCCGCCCGCCGCTGGGCGGGATCAACATGGGCATCGGCGCCTTCAGCAACCACCAGGATCACGCCCTCCAGGCCGTGCGGTGCATCACCTCACAGGAGAGCCAGACCGAATACATGCTCAAGTCGAAGAACCCGGCCGCCCGGGCCGCCGTCTACGACAACGCCGAGGTACGGGCGGTGTTCCCCATGGCAGACGACCTCCGCTCCTCGCTGGCCGAAGGGGCGCCGAGGCCCCGCACGCCCTACTACACCGACGTCAGCACCGCGGTGCAGCGCAGCTTCCACCCGCCGGCGTCCGTGGACCCGAGCCGCACCCCCGCCCGGGCCGCCAAGCTCATCGTCGACGTCTTGAAGGACAAGGTGCTCCTGTGACGATGACCACCACGGCGGCGCCGGCCGTCGGGGTTCCGGTCACCGACCGCACCCGCAACGAGAAGCGACTCGGGTGGAAGCTCACCGCGCCGGCGGTCATCGTGATGCTGGCGGTCACCGCCTATCCGATGATGAACGCGCTGTACCTGTCGCTGTTCAGCTACCGCCTGACGGATCCGGCGGCCCGCGAGTTCGTCGGCCTGCGCAATTACGGCGTGGTCCTCTCCGACGGCCTGTGGTGGCAGACGGTGTTCACGACGGTGATCATCACGGTCATCACCGTCGCGGTGGAGCTGGTCATCGGCTTTGCCTTCGCCATGGTCATGCACCGGGTGATCTTCGGGCGCAAGGTCGTGCGCACCTCGATCCTGATCCCCTACGGGATCATCACCGTCGTCTCCGCCTTCGCGTGGAAGTACGCCTTTGCCCTCGACTCCGGGTTCATCAACAACTGGTTCGGCCTCGGCGACTTCGCCTGGTTCGGGGGGCGGTGGTCGTCCATCGCCGTCATCTGCCTGTCGGAGATCTGGAAGACCACGCCGTTCATGTCGCTCCTCCTGCTCGCCGGCCTGGCCCAGGTCCCCGAGGTCCTCCAGGAGGCGGCCAAGGTCGACGGGGCGACGTGGCGCCAGCGCCTGACCAGAGTGACGCTGCCGAACATGAAGGCGGCCATCATGGTCGCCGTCCTGTTCCGGACGCTCGACGCCTACCGGCTGTTCGACAACGTGTTCATCATGACGGCCGGCGCCCAGAGGACCGAGACCGTCTCGTTCCTCGCCTACCGCCAGATGATCAGCCGGACCGCCCTCGGGCTGGGCTCGGCGGTGGCGGTCCTGCTGTTCCTGTCCGTGGTGGCGATCGCCGCCCTCTTCATCAAGGGGTTCAAGGTGGACCTGAGCTCGGTGCGCGGCCGGTGACGGACCAACGGAGCTTCCGCGCCCGGCTGGGAACCTACGGCGGGCCCGTCCTGGTCATCCTCTGGACACTGTTCCCGGTCATCTGGATCCTGTCGCTGTCGTTCAAACCCGAGTCCGGGATCAACAATCAGAAGTTCCTTCCCGACACCTTCACGCTGGAGAACTACCGCACCGTCTTCAACACGCCGCTGTTCACCAGCGCCCTGCGGAACTCCGTCTTCATCTCGCTCATCGCCACCCTGCTGTCGGTGATGATCGCCACCGTGGCCGCCTACGCCATCGCCCGGCTGGAGTTCCCCGGGAAGAAGCTGATCCTGTCGCTGGCCCTGGCCATCGCCATGTTCCCGGCGGTCTCCCTCGTCGGGCCTCTGTTCGACATCTGGCGGTCGATCGGCCTCTACGACACCTGGATCGGCCTCATCATCCCGTACATGTCGTTCACCCTCCCGCTCTCCATCTGGACGCTGTCGGCGTTCTTCCGGGAGATCCCCTGGGAGATGGAGCAGGCGGCCCAGATCGACGGGGCCACGTCGTGGCAGGCCTTCCGCAAGGTGATCGTGCCGCTGGCCGCACCGGGAGTCTTCACCGCCGCCATCCTGGCCTTCTTCTTCGCCTGGAACGACTTCGTGTTCGCCATCTCCCTGACGTCCACGGACGCGGCCCGGCCGGTGCCGGCCGCACTGGCCTTCTTCACCGGGGCGTCGCAGTTCCAGCGGCCGGCGGCCGCCATCTCGGCCGCCGCAGTGATCGTGACCATCCCGGTGGTCATCCTCGTCCTCTTGTTCCAGCGGCGCATCGTCGCCGGCCTCACGGCCGGCGCAGTGAAGGGGTGACGCTTTGGCAGCGATCAGCATCCAGAACCTGGTCAAGACCTACGGCGACGGCTTCCAGGCCGTCAACGACGTGAGCCTCGAGATCGAAGACGGGGAGCTGATGATCCTCGTCGGCCCGTCGGGCTGCGGGAAGTCGACGCTGCTGCGCATGATCGCCGGCCTGGAGGACATCACCGCCGGCGAGCTCCTGATCGGCGGCGAGCGCATGAACGAGAAGGCGCCCCGGGAGCGCAACCTGGCCATGGTGTTCCAGAACTACGCCCTGTACCCGCACCTGAGCGTGTACGAGAACATCGCCTTCCCCCTGCGCCTCCAGAAGCGCCCCGACGACGAGATCCGGCGCAAGGTGGAGGAGGCGGCCAAGACGCTGGAGCTCACCGAGCACCTCGACCGCAAGCCCAGCCAGCTCTCCGGCGGCCAGCGCCAGCGGGTGGCCATGGGCCGGGCCATCGTGCGCGAGGCACAGGCGTTCTTGTTCGACGAGCCGCTGTCCAACCTCGACGCCAAGCTGCGGGGCCAGATGCGCACGGAGATCTCCCGTCTCCAGCGGCGGCTGGGGATCACCACGGTCTACGTCACCCACGACCAGACGGAGGCCATGACCCTGGGCGACCGGGTGGCCGTGCTGCGCAGGGGGCTCCTCCAGCAGGTGGCCTCACCGAGGGAGTTGTACGAGCGGCCGGTGAACCTGTTCGTCGCCGGCTTCATCGGCTCGCCGCCGATGAACTTTCTGCCGGCGACGGTGGAGAACGACGCCGTCGTGCTGCCGTTCGCCCGCGTGCCGCTCCCTCCGGAGGTGTGCGAGCGCATCGGTGGCAACAAGCTGCTCCTCGCCGGCATCCGGCCCGAGCACTTCGAGGACGCGGCGTTGATCGACGCCGACCAGCGGGCCCGCGGCGTCACCTTCAATGCCCACGTCGACGTCACCGAGTGGCTGGGCAACGAGCTGTACGCCTACATCCCGTTCGAGGCGCCGGCCGAGGTCACCGATCAACTCAAGAGCCTGGCCCGCGAGCTCGACAGCGAGTCGCTGCGCACCCAGCTCGTCGTGTCCCTCGACACGGCCAGCCGCATCGAAAAGGGCGAGGAAGCCGAGCTCTGGTTCGACGCCACCCGCATGCACCTCTTCGACCCCTCGAGCGGCGAGAACCTGACCCGAGAAGCGATGCGGGCTGCAACCACCTGACGTCGGCCAGCGGGTAGGTTCACGCCGTCGCACTCCCGCCGTACTGGAGGACACATGCCCGTAGCCCGTCGCGTTGCTCGCCTGCTCGTCGCTCTCACCGCCGGTGCCACGCTGCTGACCGCGCCGGCGCCGGCCTCAGCCGACGTCTTTCCCGAGGTCATCGAACTGCCGAAGGGCTGGCAGCCGGAAGGCATCGCCTCCGGTCCCGGCCCGATCGTCTACTCCGGCTCACGGGCGACCGGCGACATCCTCGCCGTCAACGTCGTCACGGGTAAGAGCGAGATCGCCGTGGAGGCCCCCGCCGGCCGCACTGCCGTCGGCATCGAGCAGGATCGCTGGGGACGCTTCTGGGTCGCCGGCGGCGGCACCGGCGACGTCTTCGTCTACGACGAGAACGGCGACGAGCTCGCGGTCTACGACTTCGCTTCCACCAACACCTTCGTCAACGACGTGGTCGTGACGCGCGACGCCGCATGGTTCACCGATTCCCGCCGGGAGGTGCTCTACCGCATCCCGATCGGTCGCGACGGGTCCCTTGGCGACGGTGAGACCGTCCCCCTCTCCGGCAACTACGTCCACACGCCGGGCGTGAACAACCTGAACGGCATCGACGCCTCTCGTGACGGCCGGTTCCTCGTGGCCGTGCAGTCCAACACCGGGTTCCTGTACAACATCGATCCCGACACGGGAGAGGCCACCCGCATCGACCTCGGCGACGCCACCGTGGTCAACGGCGACGGCATCTACCTCGAGGGCCGCCGGCTCTACGTCGTTCAGAACCGGTTCAACAAGGTGGCCGTCATCGAGCTCAACCGCCGCCTCACCTCCGGCGAGATCGTCGACGAGCTGTCGTCGGAGGAGTTCGACGTTCCCACCACGATGACCCGCTTCGGCAACCGCTTCTACCTGGTGAACGCCCGGTTCGGCACCTCAGGCCCCGAGCCTGCCGAGTATTGGATCACCGCCATCTCCCGCAACTAGCGACAGGAAACAAAGCGTTCATAGGGCGGAGACGGCGGCGACACAGCCGCTGCATACGGTCCTTCCTCAAGACGAGGAAAGGACGCTGGTGTGACGCGTACAGCAAAGTTGGTGGCGGCGGGAACCCTTGCCGCCGCCGGCGTGGTGCTCAGCGGCGGTGCCGCCTGGGCGCAGGAAGCGGCGGTGACCGCCGAGGACGTGCAGGCCAACCTGGACAACGTCTTCGTCCTGGTGGCCGCGGTGCTGGTGATCTTCATGCAGGCCGGCTTCGCCCTGGTCGAAGCCGGGCTCACCCGGGCCAAGAGCGTGGCCAACATCATGATGAAGAACATGATGGACTTCTGCGCCGGCGCCATCGCCTTCTTCGCCGTGGGCTACGCCATCGCCTTCGGCACCGGTGGCAACGACTTCATCGGCGCCGGCGGTTGGTTCCTCGGCGACGGGGCATTCCAGTACGGCACGCTCAGCGTCCCCGTCACCTTCATCTTCCAGGCCGCGTTCGCGGCAACGGCAGCGACGATCGTGTCGGGCGCCATGGCCGAGCGCACGAAGTTCAAGAGCTACTTCATCTACTCGGCGGTGATTTCGGCGGTCATCTACCCCATCGTGGTCCACTGGAACTGGGGCGGCGGTTGGCTGGCCGGGCTGTCGACTCCGTTCCACGACTTCGCCGGGTCGTCGACGGTGCACATGGTCGGTGGTGTCGCCGCACTCATGGGCGCCGCCGTCCTCGGTCCCCGCATCGGCAAGTACGGGCCGGACGGCAAGCCCAGGGCCATCCTGGGCCACAACATCCCCTACGCCGTGCTCGGGACGTTCATCCTCCTGGTGGGCTGGTACGGCTTCAACCCCGGTTCCCAGCTGGCGGCCGACGGCGCCATCGGCGGCATCGCGGTGACCACCACCCTGGCCGCGGCCGCCGGCGCCATCACCGCCATGCTGGCGGTCTGGGCCAGGACCGGCAAGCCGGATGTGGCCATGACCGCCAACGGCATGCTCGCCGGCCTGGTCGGCATCACCGCCGGCACCGCGGCAGTCAGCAACGTCGGCGCCATCATCATCGGGGCGGCCGCCGGCCTGATCGTCGTCGCCGCGGTGTTCTTCTTCGACCGCATCCACGTCGACGACCCGGTCGGCGCCATCTCCGTGCACGGCGTGTGCGGGGCGTTCGGCACCATCTGCGTCGGCCTGTTCGCCACCGAGGACACCGACTTCTGGCAGCAGGGCCTGTTCTACGGCGGCGGCACTTCCCAGCTGGTCAGCCAGGTCATCGGCGTGGTCGCCATCGCCGTGTTCGTGGCCGTCGCCGCCGGCATCCTCTTCACGGTCCTCAAGGCCACCGTCGGCCTGCGGGTGTCCGAGGAGGAGGAGCTGGCCGGCCTCGACGTGCTGGAGCACGGCGCTCCCGGTTACGGCCCTGACACCACGCCGGCCATCCCGTCCACGTCCCGGCCAGGCGGCCGGACCACCACGGTCCCCACAGGAGCGAGCTCGTGATCAAACTCGTCACCGCAGTCGTCAAGCCCCAGATGCTCGACCCGGTCAAGGACGGGCTGAAAGGCATGGGCGTGCAGGGCATCACGGTCACCGAAGTGAAGGGCTTCGGCCGCCAGGGTGGCCACACCGAGACCTACCGGGGCGCCGAGTACACCGTCGACCTCGTCCCCAAGCTGAAGGTCGAGATCCTCTGCACGCTCGACGATGCGGAGCAGGTGATGGACCTCATCCGGAAGTGCGCCCATACCGGCAAGATCGGCGACGGCAAGGTCTGGATGCTCGACGTCGACCGCCTGATGCGGGTGCGCACCGGCGAGATGGGCGAAGAGGCGATCTGAAGCGCCCACCGAGTGGCCACCATGCGACCCGGAGCGCATGGTGGCCACATCGGCGCGACGGGTGGCACACTGGCGACGCCTCCCTTGGGGGGCCGAAATGCCGGGAAGCCTGGGCGGCGAACTGGCCTGACCGATCCCGTTCCCAGGAGTTCCCGCATGGCAACACACACCGGCAGTCCCCGGGCCGACGCGGTGCCGGGGCGTCGGCTCCCGCGGCCGGTCCGGGACTTCTTGGACACCGAGGCTTCCGGGGGGATCCTCCTCCTCGCCGGCGCCGTGGTGGCGCTGGTGTGGGCCAACTCCCCGTGGAGCGCCTCCTACCAGTCGTTCTGGCACACCGGCGTCAACGTCAGCTTCGGGCGGTACGTGCTCGCAGGCGACCTGCATCGCTGGGTCAACGACGGCCTCATGGTGGTGTTCTTCTTCGTCGTCGGCCTGGAGGTCAAGAAGGAGCTGATCCATGGCAAGCTGCGCGATCCGCGCGCTGCGGCCATGCCGGCCATCGCCGCGCTCGGCGGCATGGTCGTGCCCGCCCTGCTGTACCTCCTCGTCAACGCCGGCGGTGACGGCGCCCGGGGCTGGGGCGTCCCGATGGCCACCGACATCGCCTTCTCCGTGGGGGTGGTCGCCCTCCTCGGCAACCGGGTGCCGTCGTCGCTGAAGCTGTTCCTGCTGACCCTCGCCATCGTGGACGACATCGGCGCCATCATCGTCATCGGCGCCTTCTACTCCTCGGGCATCCAGCCCCAGTTCCTCGGTGCCGCGGTCGCCATCGTCTTCGTGATCGTGCTCCTCAACCGCGGCGGCGTCGTCTGGCTGGCGCCCTACCTCGGCCTGGGCGCGGCGTTGTGGCTGGTGACGTACGCATCGGGCGTGCACGCCACCATCGCCGGCGTGGTGCTCGGGCTCCTCACGCCGGCCCGCAAGCTGGTGCCGGCGTCACTCGCCCGTGAGTGGGCCAACGACCTGGAGGACGACCCGTCGGCCGAGGAGTTGCAGGCGATGACGAAGCTGGCCCGCCACTCGGTGTCGCCGGCCGAAAGGATCGCCCACGTGTTGCACCCGTGGTCGAGCTTCCTCATCGTCCCCATCTTCGCCTTGGCCAACGCCGGCGTCCCGATCAGGGCCGAGGCCTTCGAGACCACCGGCGCGGCGGCGGTTACCGGCGGCATCATGCTGGGCCTCGTCGTAGGCAAGACGCTCGGGATCACCGGCGCCGCGTGGCTGGGCACGCGCCTCGGCGTCGCCCGCCTGCCCGAGGGTGCGACGTGGCCGATGCTCTTCGCCATCGCCGCCGTCGCCGGCATCGGATTCACCGTTTCGTTGTTCGTCGCCGAGCTGGCGTTCGCCCGCGGGCCTCTGCAGGACGCGGCCAGGATCGGCGTGCTCGCCGCCTCGACGCTGGCCGCGGTCGTCGGCGGGTCCTTCCTCCGCCGGATCTGCCGCCCGGCCGAGGCGACGTCGGTCTGACGGCGCTCTACCTCCCGGCCGGTGCAGCCGATGCGGCCCGGGTCGGCGTCGATCCTGGCCGGATCCCTCGACGCCGGTGGAGCGGCCGCGCTGGTCGAGAAGCTCGGCGCAGGAGGCTCGGTGTGGGTGCGGTCAGGTGACGTCGCGGCGGGCGACGACGCCGGCGCCGACGGCCGCCAGGCCGGCGAGGTGCCCGATGAACGCCAGCGCCGCGGCCCACCGCGCGGGGGTGCCGGCGCCGGCCCGCACCAGGCCCTCACCGAGGGCGAAGGGCAGCCAGTCCCCGATCGACCACCACCGAGCCAGGGCGCCGGCCAGGAGGTCTTCACCCTTGAGCAGCCACACCAGCACCACGCCGACCGCCGCGGTCTGGTTGCGGAACAGGGCGCCGGCGCAGGCGCCGAGGGCGCCGTAGAGCGCCGTCGAGGCCACCAGCGCCCCGGCGGCCCGGACCACCTCGGCGCTGACGTGCACCTCGACGCCGGCGCTCATCAGCCACGGCACGGCAATGGCCAGGCTGACGGCCAGGGTGACGACGGCCATGCTCGCGCCGGTGAGGGCATGGGCGGCCATCTTGGCCACCAGAAGGTCCCCGCGGCGGGGGACCGAGAGGAGCGTGGGGATGATGGTGCCGTGCCGGTACTCGCCGGCCATGCCGACCACGCCCAAAAGCAGGGCGAGGGTGGTGAGCACCGACGCCGGGGCCCCGATGGCGTGCAACAGGCTGTCGGGCCCCAGGGGGTCGTTGCCCTGGCGGCCGGCCAGGCTGCAGGTCGCGAAGGTGACGAGACCGGCAAGCACCGGCACGGCGGCGAACGCCAGCAGGAACGCCGGGGCGGTGCGCTGCTTGAGCAGCTCGGCGCGCAGGAGGCGCTTCATGATCGGCTCCTCTCGGTGGAGGTCAGGTTGAAGAACACGTCCTCGAGGTTCGAGCGGCGGGCCTGCATCCCGTGGACGACGATGCCGTTGAGAGCGATCGCCTTTCCCACGACGTCGGGGGTCGTGGACGCCGTGACCTCGTCCTGGCCGGTCAGCTGGGCGTCGACCCCGATCCCGCCGAGGACGGTCAGGAGCGTGGCCGCTTCGGGCGACGTGACGACCACCGTCTCGGTGGCTTCCGCCGTCAGTTCGCCCAATGGGGCGTCGGCGACGAGCCGGCCCTTGTCGATGATGACCACGTGGTCGACCGTCTGCGACACCTCGGCCAGCAGGTGGCTGGAGACGATGACGGTCCGACCCTCCTCGGCCTCGGCACGAAGGAAGGTGCGCAGCCACTGGACGCCCTCGGGATCGAGGCCGTTGGCCGGCTCGTCGAGGACGAGGACCGCCGGCTCCCCCAGCAGGGCGGCGGCGAGCGCCAGGCGCTGGCGCATCCCCAGTGAGAAGCCGCCGACCCGCCGGCGGGCGGCGGCGGCCAGCCCCACCCGTTCGAGCGCCTGGCCGGCCTGCTCGGCGGGGAGCCCGCCGGCGGTGGCCAGGACGCGCAGGTGGTCGACGGCCCGCCGGCCGGGGTGGAAGCTCGACGCTTCGAGCACCGCGCCCACGTGACGGGCCGGCTCGTCCAGCTCGGCGTAGCGCCGGCCGTCGAAGGTGGCGGCGCCGGCGGTCGGGGTGACCAGGCCGAGGAGCATCCGCAGCGTCGTGGTCTTGCCGGCGCCGTTGACGCCGAGAAAGCCGGTGACCGTCCCCGGACGGAACATCAGGTTCAGGTCGTCGACCGCAGTGAGGGGGCCGAACCTCTTGGTCAGACCCTGCAGCTCGATGGATGCCATACCACCAACCTGGCAGGAAGTCCCCCCGGCGTCGTCAGGCCGGGGATGCCTTGTGCCCTACATCCCGGGGCGTACCAGCCCGCTCTCGTACGCCAGCACGACGAGCTGGGCCCGGTCGCGGGCGTAGAGCTTCGTCATGATGTGGCTCACGTGGGTCTTGGCCGTCGCCGGGCTGACGTAGAGGCGCTCGGCGATCTCCGCGTTCGACAGGCCCCGCCCGACCAGGGCGAGCACCTCGCGCTCGCGCTCGGTAAGCGCGGCCAGCTCGGCGTGTGGTGACGCCGGCGTGTCGAGCGGGCGGGTGGCCAGCTCCTCGATCAGCCGGCGGGTGACGCTCGGGGCGAGCAGCGCATCGCCGGCGGCGACCACCCGGACGGCGCGAGGATGTCCTCGGGGCGGGCGTCCTTGAGCATGAAGGCGCTGGCGCCGGCCCGGATGGCGGCGTAGACGTAGTCGTCGAGGTCGAAGGTCGTCAGCATCATGACCCGGACGCTCCCGAGCTCCGGATCGGCGGTGATGCGCCGGGTGGCCTCGATGCCGTCGACGGCCGGCATGCGGATGTCCATGAGGACCACGTCGGGACGGTGCCGGCGGACGAGGGCGACGGCCTTCTCGCCGTCGTCGGCCTCGCCCACGATCTGGAGGTCGGCGGCGTGCTCGAGCATCGTGCGCAGCCCGGTGCGGATCAGGGGCTGGTCGTCGACGATGGCCACCGTGATCGTCATGTGCCCCCCAGGGGGAAGCGGGCGGCGACCCGGAAGCCGCCGGAGGGGCCGGGGCCGGCGTCGAGGTCGCCACCATGGACGGCGACACGCTCCCGCATCCCGACCAGCCCGTGGCCGCCGGCGATCACCGGCGCATCCCCGCCCCGGCCGTCGTCGAGCACCTCGACGGTGACGCCGGCACCGGTGTAGCGCACGTCGACCGTCGTCCGGGCCGGGCCGGCGTGCTTGAGCACATTGGTGAGCGCCTCCTGGACGACCCGGTACGCCGACAGGTCGACACCCGGCGGCACCTCCGGCCGGTCCCCGTGCACCTGCAGCTCCACCTCGACCCCGGAACTCCGCATCTCGGCCACCAGCTGCTCAAGATCGCCCATACCCGGCGCCGGGCCCAGCGCCGCGGGCTCGTTCCCGTCACCGGAGCGCAGGACGCCCAGGAGCCGGCGCATCTCCCCCAACGCCGAGCGCGTCGTCGCCTCGATCGTGGCCAGCGCCCGCTCAGCGGCGGCGGGATCGTGGGCGGCCACCATCCGCCCGGTCCCGGCATGGAGGGCGACAACGCTCATGCTGTGAGCTACCACGTCGTGGAGCTCGCGTGCGATGCGCATCCGCTCGTCGGTCACGGCCTGGCGGGCCAGGTCGTGCTGCGCCTGTTGCAACTGGCGGTTCTTGGCCTCCAGGGCCTCGGTGTAGCGGCGGCGAGCCCGGACAGAGTTCCCGAGGAACCAGGCGCCGGCGACGAGCAGCGGGATGCTGGTGTTCGTCGGGCCGGGGCCGAGCGTCGACGTCAGGGCCGCCACGACGAACGCAACGACGAGCAGCCGGCGGCCGGCTCGCTCGTCGAGACGGGCGGCGGCGGTGTAGACGGTGAGCAGGGCGACCGGTGCCAGGGCCGGCGGGTACTCGGCCGCCGCGTAGGCCAGGGCGGTGGCCAGGCTCAGGGCGACCGCCGCCACTGGCCGGGGCCGGCGCAAGATCAAGCTGGCGCTGTGGGTGGCGATGAGCGCGTAGGCCAGCGCATCGGGGTCGCGGAGCTCCTTGGCGCCGACGGCCGCGCTGACGATGACCGTGCCCAGGACGAAGGCCGCCAAAGCGACGGCCCCGTCGACCAGGAACGCGCGCCGGTCCATCACCGATGAACGTACCGGAGGTCCTGCCGGCCGCCATCGGCCTGCGAGTGCGTCGTCCGTACTCCTCAGGGTGTAGGCCCGCTTCACAGTCGCAGCGTGTTCGTGCCCCGCTGATGCCGACTCGGAGGGCAGAGCTTCGGGCAGTATTCGCCTATGACGACACTGGTGGTGCTTGATCAGGGCGAGTCGATCTCCATCTCCTTCGACGACCTCCTGAAGTACCACGGCAGGAGCTCGATCGCCGGCGTCGCCCACGCCTTCAAGGCGATGGAGCGCGCTTTCCCGCTGCTCTCCCCCGGTGGACCGCCCGATCGCCATGGCGTCACCGTCGAGAGCGGGTTCCCCGGAGGAGGTGCCCGCGATGCGTTCGAGATGGTCACCCGGTGCGTCACGGACGATCGTTACGAGCTGACCTCCGACCCTGCCCCAGCCGGGGCTCCGGAGGCTCCCGGGGGCCACTTCTTCTTCCGCCTCAGCTACCGGGGAAGCGTGGTCGACCTGGTCGCCCGGGCATCCCTGATACCGGACGACTTCGTCGAAGTCGCCTGCAGGGAGGCACCGACGCCGGCGGAGGCCGTTCGGGCCCAGCAGCTCAAGGAGGAGATGGCGGAGCGACTTCTGAGCCTGCCGGCGGAGGAGGTCTATGACGCGACCCTCCGTTGAGCCGACCCTCAGAGCAGGGCGGCGGCCAGCGTCGCCAGGGGGCTGCGCTCGCCTTGGGACAGGCGGATGTGGCCGAACAGCGAACCACCCCTCCCGCCGCCCATCGCCGCGGTGAGCACCGACATGGCGTTGTTGTGGGCGGAGAGGAAGGGAGCGTCGATCTGGCTGGTGTCGCCGGTGAACACGACCTTCGTGCCCTCCGCAGCCCGCGTGAGCACGGTCTTGGCCAGGCTGGGCTCCAGGTTCTGGGCCTCGTCCAACACGATGTAGGTGCCGTGCAGCGATCGGCCCCGAAGGTGGGTGACCGACTCCATGGTAAGGCGGCCCTCGGCGGTGATCTGGGTGATCGTCTCGTCGGCGGCGCCCTTTCGCCGGCCGTCGCTCATGGCGACCACCGCGTCGTGGATGGCCCCCATCCACGGGTCGAGCTTCTCGTCCAGCGTGCCCGGCAGGTAGCCCACCTCCTGGCGGCCCACGGCGACCAGGGGGCGGTAGATGGCCAAGCGCTCGTACCGGCGGTTCGCCGGGTGGTTCCACACCTGCTCCAGGCCGGCGGCGATGGCGAGCAGCGTCTTGCCGGTGCCCGCCGGCCCGTCGAGAGCCACGACGCTCACCCCGGGATCGAGGAGCAGGTCCAGCGCCAGCCGCTGCTCCACGTTGCGGGGCTTGAGGTCGTACGCCTCCTGGTCCTGGCGCAGCAGGCAGAGGTAGGCGCCCTTGCGGCGGGTCAAGGCCGACTGCCTGCCGGCCCGGAGGACGGCGAACTCGTTCTCGTACACCTCGGCGGGGCCGCTCCGGTCGAGTTCGCCGACCTCGATCCTGCGCTCCTCGAAGAGCCGGTCGATCAGGGCGCCGTCGAGGCCCTCGACCGTCATCCACCCCGGGCTGTCGCCACTGCGGCCGTAGGCGGGGACAGGGACGTACTCCTTGGCCGCCAGGCCGACGTGGGCGGCCTTGATGCGCAGGGCGGCGTCGTTGGAGACGACCTCCACCGCGGCGCCCCGTCCCTGGAGGCTGAGGGCGGCGCCGATGATGCGGTTGTCCGGCGCGGCCGGGTCCAGGTAGTGCTCGGCCAGCAGGGTGTGGTTGACCCCGTTGAGGACGACCGCCAGCGTGCCACCGTGGTCCAGTGTGAGCGGTTCCACCAGCGAGCCACCGGCAGAGACCCGCAGCGCCTCGATCCGGCGCAGCGCCTCCCGGGCGTTGTGGCCGACGGTGTCGGTGCGGGACTTGAGGCCGTCGAGCTCCTCGACGACGGTGAGGGGCACCTTGACGGCACAGCCGCTGAACTCGTTCACCGCCCCCGGATCGGCCACCAGGACCGACGTGTCGAGGACGAGGGTCTGGGTCAGCTGGGACACCTGTGCGGCAGCGTCGACTGAGTTCGCCATGGCAGGCACACACCTTGCCAGGGATCGCCTCAGTCCGTGGTGACCCCGAGCCCGGCGAGCAGCTCACGTACCCGCCGGCCGATCTCGTCGCGCGTCGGCCGGACCTCCTCGACGCCTTTGCCGAACGGATCGGCCAGTACCCAATCCTCGTACCGCTTTCCGGGATAGACGGGGCAGGCGTCGCCGCAACCCATCGACACCACCACGTCGGCCGCTCGGACGTTCTCGTCCGTCCAGCGCCTGGGCTGGTGGCCGGAGATGTCGATACCCACCTCGGCCATGGCTTCGACCGCGGCGGGGTTGACCTGGTTGCCGGGCTCCGAACCGCCCGACCAGGCGACGGCCCGCCCTCCGGCCAAGTGGTTGAACCACCCCATCGCCATCTGGGAGCGGCCGGCGTTGTGGACGCACAGGAAGAGCACGGCGGGCAGGTCGGCGTCAGGCATCGCTCATCTCCTGGTCGAGGACGATCTCGTGGGGCAGCGGCGGGTAGAGGAAGCGCATCAGCCCGAGCGCCACGCCGGCGCCGGTCACCTGGCAGGCAACGAACATCGGCACCGAGCCCGGATGGATGCCGGCGAAGGTGTCGGACAGGGACCGGGCCATGGTCACCGCCGGGTTGGCGAAGCTGGTGGAGGAAGTGAAGAAGTACGCCCCGCCGATGTAGGCCGCCACCGCGAACGGGGCGACCGGCACTCGGCCGGAACGGACGACGCCCAGTATCACCAGCAGCAGCCCGAAGGTGGCCACCACCTCGCTCAGCCACAGCGCGCCACTCCCCCGGGAGTGGGTCGACAGCTCGACCGCCGGCTCCGAGAACATGAAGTTGGCAACGATGGCGCCGGCGGCGCCGCCCGCCACCTGGGCCGCGACGTAGCCGGCGGCCTCACCGGCACGCAACCCGCCGACCACCAGGTCGGCCAGCGTCACGACGGGATTGAGGTGAGCGCCCGATACGGGCCCGAGAGCCAGGATGATGGCGACCAGGGCGCCGGCGGTGGCCAGGGCGTTGGCGAGCAGTTGCACTCCCATGTCGGGAGAAAGCCGGGAGGCGGCGATGCCGGAGCCGACGACGGCGAGCACGAGCAGCCCCGTGCCCACCGCCTCGGCGACGGCCCTCCTCAGCAGCACGCGGCAGCAGAGGCGAGGACCTCACCGTCGTCGTCGACGGTGGCGCAGCACACGGCGCCGGTCTCGGGGTCGACCGCGCGCAGGTTGCCGCCGGGCATCTCCACGTCGGCCAGCACGGTGTAGATCTCCCACGGCTCACCGGACGGTGCGTCGACCCAGACCTTGTCCTGGCGGGCGTAGCAACAGGCGACGCCTTCCTCGGTGGCGGTGCTGAGCCCCTCCCCCGCCAGCCGGGCCTGCGCCGCCTCCACCAGCTCCGGGCTCTCGACCTCCACGCCGAGGTGGTTGATCGTGCCCCCCTTGCCGGCCTGCTCGAAGAGGACCAGCTTCAGCGGTGGGTTCTCGACGGCGAAGTTGGCGTACCCGGGCCGGAGCTTGGCCGGTGTGGTGGCGAAGAGGCGGGAGTAGAAGTCGACGGCGGCGTCGAGGTCGTCGACGTTGAGGGCCAGCTGGACTCGGGACATGGGGCGTCTCCCTTGTATATTGAGGAACGTCTATGAGTCTGCATGACACATCGACGGTTGTCAATGGGTTGCCCGGGAGACGCGTGCCGCCCGGTCGTCCTGTCGTCGCTCCGAGCGACGGGAAGCCCACCGAACCGACCGAGGCGCTCGCGGTGATGGTGCCCGAGCGCGTCGACCCGCTGCGGAGGGGTGCTGGCCTAATCTCCCGGGGTTGGACGCGCTCCTGCTCAGCTTCGGCGTCATCTTCGTCGCCGAGCTGGGCGACAAGAGCCAGCTCATGGCCCTGGCCTTCGCCGCCCGCTACAAGGCGCTGCCGGTCCTGGCCGGCATCACCATCGCCACCGCCGTCGTCCATGCGCTGGCGGTCCTTGTCGGCGCGTCCGTCGGCGCCGCGTTCCCCACCGACGTCATCTCCGTGGTGGCCGGCGTGGCCTTCCTGGGCTTCGGGCTGTGGACCATCCGGGGCGACTCGCTGTCGGAGGAGGAGGCGGCCAAGGCGCACCGGTCGAACGGGTCTGCCGTCCTGGCGGCCAGCGTGGCGTTCTTCCTCGCCGAGCTTGGCGACAAGACCATGCTCGCCACCATCACTCTGGCCACCACCGAGGGGGCCCTCGGCACCTGGGCCGGATCGACGCTGGGCATGGTGGCCGCCGACGCCCTGGCCATCGTGGCCGGCAGTGCGCTCGGCACCCGCGTCCCCGAGCGGGCCATCAGGATCGGCGCCGCCGTCTCGTTCTTCGTGTTCGGCGCCGTACTCATCCTCGAGGGCCTCCGGGGATGAGATCGCCGCCTACAAGGCGTCAGTCCCCGCCTCTCCGGTGCGGATGCGATAGACGGCATCGACGGTCGTCACCCAGAGCTTGCCGTCACCGATCTGGCCGGTGCGGGCGTGCTCCATGATGCCGTCCACGACCCGCTGGGCGTCCCCGTCGTCAACGAGGATCTCCATGCGCACCTTGGGGACGAAGTCGATCTGGTATTCGGCGCCCCGGTACACCTCGGTGTGGCCCCGCTGGCGGCCGAAGCCGCGCACTTCGGTGACGGTCATCCCCTGGACGCCGGCGCTCAGCAGCGAGGCTTTGACCTCGTCGAGCCGGAAGGGCTTGATGATGGCGGTGATGAGCTTCATGTCTCCCTCTCAGGCCCGCTCGAGTGAATAGCCGGTCTCGGAATGCTGGGTCAGGTCCAGCCCAGTGTGCTCCTCTTCCTCGGTCACCCGGATCCCCCTGGGAAGGACGGCCTTGAGGGCCATGCCGATCAGGTAGGAGAGGATGAAGGAGAAGGCGAAGGTGGCGGCCACCGCGATGAACTGCTCGGTGAGGAGACCGGCGCCGCCACCGAGGAACAGGCCGTCGGTGGCCGCCTCGTTCACCGCGTCGTCGGCGAAGAGCCCCACCATGAGGGAGCCCAGGACGCCACCGACGAGGTGGACGCCGACCACGTCGAGCGAGTCGTCGTAGCCGAACCGGAACTTGAGCTGGATGGCGAGGAAGCACAGCGCGCCGGTCACCAGACCGATGATGACGGGTGCCACCCCGCCGACGAAGCCGGCGCACGGCGTGATGGCGACGAGGCCGGCGACCGCGCCCGACGCCGCGCCCAGGGTGGTGGCGTGGCCGGACTTCATGCGCTCGACGATCAGCCAGCCGATCATCCCGGCGGCGGCGGCGACGAAGGTGTTCATGAACGCCTGGGCGGCGACGCCGTTGGCGCCGAGGGCGGAGCCGGCGTTGAAGCCGAACCATCCGAACCACAGGATGCCGGTCCCCAGGAGGGTGAGCGGCAAGGAGTGCGGGGGCATGGGCTCGCGCGGCCAACCTCTGCGCTTGCCCAGCAGGATGGTGAGGGCGAGGGCGGCGGCGCCGGCGTTGACGTGCACGACCGTCCCGCCGGCGAAGTCGAGGGCGCCCCGGTCGGCCAGCCAGCCCCCGGCGAACACCCAGTGGGCGACGGGGAGGTACACCAGCACCGACCAGAGGGCGATGAAGCCCACCCACGCCGCCCACCGCATGCGGTCGGCGATGGCGCCGGTGATGAGGGCCGGCGTGATCACGGCGAACGTCAACTGGAAGGCGACGAACGCCATGGTGGGAATGGTGCCCGACAGCTCCTCCAGATCCTTGAGCCCGACGAAGTCGAGGTTCCCGATCCAGCCGGCGTTGCCGGCATCGCCGAAGGCCAGGGAGTAGCCGAACAGCACCCAGAAGATGGTCACGATGCCCATGGCGAAGAAGTTCTGCATGAGCATGGCCAGCACGTTCTTGCTGCGGACCATGCCGCCGTAGAAGAGCGCGAGCCCGGGGGTCATGAACAGGACAAGGGCCGACGAGATCAGCACCCACGCGGTGTCACCGGTATCGAGTTCCGGCACGAGAACAACCTCCCATGTTCAG
>DATLHA010000041.1:0-19613 GCA_035540095.1 Acidimicrobiales bacterium
TCTAGACGATGGGGCCGTGATCGGAGCAGCACCCTACTCCGTTGGCTCGGGGGGGAGGACTCGAACCCCCAACGACAGGACCAGAACCTGCTGTGTTACCGATTACACCACCCCCGAACGGGCCGGACCAGCCTAGCTCACCCCCGGGACTTCACTACGTCGTTGATGCTCGCCTGCCGGCGGAAGCCGACGATCCGGCCGACGGCGACGGCCACCGTCTCGCGGGCCATATAACGGGCCTCGGTCATCCCTCGAATCGGGCTGGTCTTGGTGGGCGACGAGTGGCCCTCAAGGCCGAGCTCGGACGCCATGGCCCGTATGCGCAACGAATGAAAGGGGTCGGACACGAGGAGCACCTCGTCGATCTGCCGGTCGTCGAGGAAGTTGGCGGCCGCCGCCAGTGATTGCCACGAAGAGGTGCCCGAGACCTCTCGGAGCACGTCGTGATCGGGCACTCCCCGCTGGATCAGGTAGTTGGCCGACGCCGTGGCCTCGGTGAACTTGTCGCCAGGCTGGTTGCCGCCGGTGACCACGATCACCGGCGCCAGCTCCCGTTGGTAGAGCTGGATGGCGTGGTCCAGCCGGGCGGCCAGCACCGGCGACGGGACGCCGTCGTACTGGGCGGTGCCGAACACGACGATGGCCTGCGCCGGCCGGGCTTCGTCGTTTCGGGCCGCCAGCCACACCTGGACGAACGTCACGGCCAGGTACAGGACCACCGCAGCCAGGAGGGCGACCGCGACCTTGAGGGCCAGCTTCACGACGAAAACGGCAAGTGGTCCTTTGCTCGAGCCAACCGTTCCAGCGTGCGGTCCCTACCCAGCAGGTGCAAGGACTCGAACAGCGGCGGTCCGACCGTGCGACCGGTGACTGCCACCCGGATGGGCGCCTGGGCTTTGGCCAGCTTCAGCCCGTGACGGTCGGCCAGCGCCGCGGTCAAGCGGTGCAACTCGCCGGAGTCCCAGTGGGCGTCCCGGTAGCAGGCGATGGCCTCGTCGAGGACGCCGGCCGCTGCGGGGTTCTGGGTGATCGCCTTGTCCCATGCCACCTCCTCGACGGCCGGCTCGTCCAGGAAGAGGAAATCGACCATCGCCGGCACCTCGGCCAGCGTGCGCGCCCGCTCCTGCACGTGCGCGGCGACCGCCTCGAACACGGCAAGGTCGAAGTTCTCCGGCGGCCAGGGAGGGTCGGTCTCCAGCCACGGCAGGCACTCCCTGACGAAGGTGGCGACGGGCAGGGCACGGATGTACTCACCGTTGACGGCCTCGAGCTTCTTCACGTCGAAGAACGCCGGCGACGGCTTCACGTCCTCGATGCGGAACTCGGCCACCATGTCGTCGATCGGCAGGATCTCTCGGTCGTCCTTGGGCGACCAGCCGAGCAGGGCCAGGTAGTTCCGCATGGCCTCGGGCAGGAAGCCGCGCTCCCGGTACTCCTCGACGGCCACGTCGTCGCGCCGCTTGGAGAGCTTCTGGCGCTTCTCGTTCACGATGAGCGGGAGGTGGGCGTACACCGGCGGGTGGTCGTCGCCGAGTGCCTGACGGATCAGGAGCACCTTCGGCGTCGAGGCCAGGAGGTCCTCGCCCCGGATCACGTGGGAGATGGCCATGTCCATGTCGTCGACCGCATTGGCCAGCAGGAAGACCGCCGTCCCGTCGGTGCGCTGCACGACGAAGTCCTCGATTGCCGCATGGTCGAACGTGACGTCGCCCCGAATGACGTCGTGGACGACCGTCGCCCCCTCGTCGGGAGCACGGAAGCGCACGGCGCCCGAGGTCAGGCCCCGGTCGCGGCAGAACCGGTCGTAGCCGGCGTCGTCGCGGGTGCGCGCCCGCACGTCGTCGCGGGTGCAGTCGCAGTAGTAGGCGTGGCCGGAGTAGCGGAGGGCGGCGACGGCCTCGGCGTAGGCGCCGGCCCGCTCCGACTGGTGGTGCGGCCCCTCGTCCCAGTCGATCCCGAGCCAGCGCAGCGTGCGCAGGATGCCGTCGACGAGGCCCTCCCGGAGCAGCGCGGCGTCGGTGTCCTCGATGCGAAGGACGAACACGCCGCCCACCGAGCGGGCGAAGAGCCAGTTGAACAGCGCGGTCCGGGCACCGCCCACGTGCAGGAAGCCGGTCGGCGCGGGAGAGAATCGGACGCGGACGGTCACCCCGGTCACGGTAGCCTCGGCACCCCATGGCAAAAGCGGTATTGACATCGAGGTCCGAGGACTTTCCCAAGTGGTACCAGGACGTGGTGGCCAAGGCCGAGCTGGCCGACAACGGTCCCGTCCGGGGCACGATGGTCATCCGCCCCTACGGCTACGCCATCTGGGAGCGCATGCAGACCGAGCTCGACCGGCGCATCAAGGCCGCCGGCGCCGAGAACGCCTACTTCCCCCTGTTCATCCCCGAGTCCTACCTGCGGCGGGAGGCCGAGCACGTCGAGGGCTTCAGCCCCGAGCTGGCGGTCGTGACCCACGCCGGCGGCAAGGAGCTGGAGGAGCCCGCCGTCGTCCGGCCCACCAGCGAGACCATCATCAACGTCTTCTTCTCCAAGTGGGTGCAGAGCCACCGCGACCTCCCTCTGCTGATCAACCAGTGGGCCAACGTCGTGCGCTGGGAGCTGCGACCCCGGGTGTTCCTGCGCACCACCGAGTTCCTCTGGCAGGAGGGACACACCGCCCACGCCACCCAGGACGACGCCAGGGCCTACGCCCTGCGCATCCTCCACGACGTCTACGAGGACTTCGCCCGCGACGTCATGGCCGTCCCCGTGCTGGTCGGCCGCAAGACCGAGCGTGAGCGCTTCGCCGGCGCCGACGCCACCTACACCCTCGAAGGGATGATGGGCGACGGCAAGGCGCTGCAGATGGGCACCAGCCACGAGCTGGGCCAGAACTTCGCCAAGGCGTTCGACATCACGTTCCAGTCCTCCGGGGGGACCTCGGAGCACGCCTGGCAGACGTCGTGGGGGGTTTCGACGCGCCTGATCGGGGCGCTCATCATGGCCCATGGCGACGACGCCGGCCTGCGGGTGCCTCCGACCTTGGCCCCTGTCCAGGCGGTCGTGGTCCTCGTGCGTGACGAGGACGGAGCCGGCGAGCGGGCGGCATTGCTCGCCAACGAGCTGGCCGGCTCCGGGGTGCGGGTGCGCCTCGACGACCGGGTGGAGACCGGCTTCGGCCGGCGGGCGGTGGAGTGGGAGCTGAAGGGCGTGCCCGTCCGCATCGAGGTGGGGCCCCGTGACCTCGCCGGCGGCACGGTGACCCTGGTCCGGCGCGACGTCGCCGGTGAGAAGGCCACGGTGCCCATCGAGGGACTCGGGCACCGGGTCAGGGACATGCTGGCCGAGATACAGACGTCGCTCTACAAGCAGGCCCTCGACCGTCGGGAGAACGGGACGGTCGACGCCGCCGACGTCGGCGAGGCCCGCGAGGCGGCCCAGAAGGGCTTCGCCCGGGTGCCGTGGGATCTGATCAGGGACTCCGAGACCGACCTGGCCGCCGACGCTCTCACCGTCCGCTGCCTCCAGACCGCCGACGGCGGCATCCCCGGCTCGTCCGCCGAGCCCGGCCTGACGGCCACGGTGGCCAAGGCCTACTGAGCCGAGAGGTGCTCCAGGAGGAGCCGGTTCAGCACGTCCGGCACCTCCTCGGGGATCCAGTGGCTGACGGCCTGGAGGATCTCGGACCGGTACGGCCCGTCGACGTGGCGAGCCGTGGCCTCGGCTCCTTCACGAGCCACAGCGACGTCGCCCGTGCTCCAGACGTAGAGCGTCGGGACGGTGACGCTCCCGATCCCCACCAGGTCGAGATCGATGGCCCGGTACCAGTTGAGGGCGCCGGTCAGGGCGCCCGGCTCGGACATGGCCCGCACCCGCTCGTCGATGTCGAGCGGGTACGCGGAGGCCGCCAGCGCCGCGGCCAGACCACCGTTCAGCAGTACCTCCTCGGCGACTTCGGCCATGCGGAAGAAGGCGACGTACCCGGACTGGGCCCGCTGGTCGCTGCCAGGTGACACCAGCGCGGTGGCGAAGGCCAGGGGGTGCGGCACGGAGAGGGCGGTGAGGCTCCGGATGCGTTCGGGGTACCTGGCGGCAAGATGCCAGCCCACGACGGCGCCCCAGTCGTGGCCCACGACGTGGAACGGCTCGGGGCCGCCGATCGCGAGTGCGTCGGCGACGAGATGGCCGATCCGGTACAGGTCCACGTCGGCGGGGCGGGCACGGGGCGAGTACCCCCGCTGGTCGAACGCCACCGCTCGATAGCCGGCGCCGGCCAGCGCCTCCATCTGCGGCCGCCACATGCCTGCCGACTGCGGGAAGCCGTGCAGCAGCAGGACCAGCTCGCCGTCGTCGGGGCCGGCGACCAAGGCGTCGAAGGTGAACCCGGCGGCGTCGAAGTGCGTTTGGTCAGGTGCCATAGGGCCGTCAGATGACCGAACGTCCGGCGTCACGTCGCCAGCAGCGACCGCCACTCCCCCAGCCGTTGACGGACCGCCGCCGGCGTCAGCCGGAGGGTCGATTCGGGCACCAGGTCGACGATCTCGCGCTGGTCCCAGTAGTGGTGCGACGCGCCGGCGAAGAGCGGCCGGCGGAACTCGACGAGGTCGGCCGGCGCCTGGTCGAGGAAGCCCCACAGGCCGAAGGCGAGCTCGAGGTCGTAGATGACCGGCGCACGGCCGAACAGTGAGGCCCGGGCCATGCCCACACCGACGCAGCCGGCCTCGGCGTCGTGGGAGTCCTCGCTCTCGGTCAAGATCAGCCGGCCGTGGAACTGACGCACCAGCGTCAGGGCGTAGCCCTGGTCGGGGCCCTGCTTGCCGAACAGCCGGCCGTCGGGCTGGCGCCCGATCAGGTCGCCGGGGCGGGTGGCCGTCCAGCCCCGGTGCCCGGGCACGTCGAGCGGCTCTCGCGGGCGGTCGCCCTGGGAGACGGGCACGTAATCGGGCGCTGCCATGGCGTTCTCCTACTCCTGGGTGCCGGCGTGCAAGAGGCCGCAGACGATGGAGTCTGACAGGGCCGGCCACGACGCTTCGATGATGTTCTCAGAGACGCCGATGGTGGGCCACGTCCGCTCGCCGTCGGTGGTGTCGATCAGCACCCGGGTGACGGCGGCTTCAGCACGGCCGGCGCCCGGGCGGAGAGCCCGTCGTCCTCGGGGTCGGCGCCGGGCCGGCCGCCCTCGATGTGCAGCCCCTCCTGCTGGCTGCCGTCCGCAGCGTGGTGTCGTAGATCTCTACCGCAGCGGGCAGATCGGGGATCTCAGCCCGAGACATGATCGAGCCAGTCCTTGTACTGGTCGACCTCGCCCCTCACGGTGGCGAAGTACGTCTCCTGGATCGCCTTGGTCATGGGCCCCGGCTCGCCGATCACCCGGTCGTCGACGGAGCGGATGGGCACCACCTCGGCCGCGGTGCCGGTCAAGAAGGCCTCCTCGGCCAGGTACAGGTCGGTGCGCAGCAGGTTGGCCTCGGCCACCTCGTAGCCGAGGTCCCGGGCGATGGTCATGACCGAGTGCTGGGTGATCCCCTCCAGGGCGCCGGCCGACACCGGCGGGGTCAGCAGGCGACCGTTCTTGACGATGAACAGGTTCTCGCCCGTGCACTCGCTCACGTAGCCCTGGGGCGACAGCAGGATGGCCTCGTCGTAGCCGGCTTTGAGGGCCTCGACCTTGGCCATCGACGAGTTCACGTACATGCCCACGCCCTTGGCCGCCACCGGGACCGCATTCGGGTCATGGCGCTGCCAGGTCGAGATCTTCATGCGCACGCCGTGCTTGATTCCCTCGTCGCCCAGGTAGGTGCCCCATGGCCACACCGCCACCGACACCCGCACCGGGCACGGGAGGGGGTTGAGGCCCATCTCGCCGTAGCCGAGGTACACCAGCGGCCGGATGTAGCAGGAGTCGAGGGCGTTGACCCGCACTGTGTCCTTGACCGCGTCGACCAGCTCGTCCTCGGTGAAGGGGATGTCGATCAGGTACACCTTGGCGCTGTTGAACAGGCGGTGGATGTGGTCGCGGAGGCGGAAGACCGCGGGCCCCCGGCTGGTGGCGTAGGCCCGGATGCCTTCGAAGACGCCGCTGCCGTAGTGGAGGGTGTGGGTGAGGATGTGCACGTTGGCGTCGTCCCAGTTGACGAGCTCCCCGTCCATCCAGATCTTCTCGACCTTCTGCAGCGGCATTTCTCCCTAGACCCTTTCTGCGACGGCGTCGCCCAGCTCCACAGTTGTACCGGCCCGGCCGGCGGTGGCCGCGCAGGCTTGGGCGACCCGGGCGGCGGCGTCGCCCTCGCCCAGGAACTCCAGCATCATGGCCGCCGAGCGTATGGCGGCGAGGGGGTTGGCCCGGCCCGTGCCCACGATGTCGGGCGCCGAGCCGTGCACCGGCTCGAACAACGACGGCCCCGTCCGCTCGGGGTTGAGGTTGGCCGAGGCGGCCAGGCCGATGCCGCCGGTGACGGCGCCGGCGAGGTCGGTGAGGATGTCGCCGAACAGGTTGTCGGTGACGATGACGTCGAAGCGGTCCGGCTTCTCCACCAGGTGGATGCAGGCGGCGTCGACGTGGCAGTAGTCGGTGGTGACGGCGGGGTGCTCGGCGGCGACCTCGGTGAACGTCCGCTGCCAGAGGTCGCCGGCGAAGGTGAGGACGTTCGTCTTGTGGACCAGGGTCAGGTGGCGGCGCTCCGAACCCCCGGCCCGCTCGAACGCGTACCGCACGCAGCGCTCGACCCCCATGCGGGTGTTCACCGAGCCCTGGGTGGCGACCTCCGCCGGCGTGCCCTTGCGCAGGAAGCCGCCCTCGCCGGCGTAGGAGCCCTCGGTGTTCTCCCGCACGACGGAGAAGCCGTCGAACGGGCGGAGGTTGATGTAGAGGTCCAGGGCGAAGCGCAGGCCCAGCAGCAGGCCCCGCTCGATGATGCCCGGCGGCACCCGTGGGTCACCGACGGCACCCAGGAGGATGGCGTCGAGGCGACGGAACTCCTCCAGCACGCTGTCGGGCAGGATCTCGCCGTCACGCAGCCAGCGGGCGCCACCGAGGTCGTAGTCGACCACGTCGAGGGCGACACCGGTGGCCCGCACCACCTTCATCGCCTCTGCCGTGACCTCCGGCCCGATGCCGTCGCCGCCGATGACGCCGATTCTGTGACCCAAGGGGCTCCTCCAGGAAAGAAAAAGACCGCCCGGAGGGGCGGTCGAAGAGCACACGCCGGCAGGGCGTGCGCTCAGTGCAGTACGGAAATGGTGCGGGGGAACATGCCTCCCGCAAGTGTGCCCTCCACGCCTGCTCGGCGCAATTGGGTTCCCCGGGTAGCCTCGATGGATGTCAGAGACGCACCTTTCCCAGGATGCCTACGAGCGGCTTCGGGCCGAGCTGGAGGATCTGACAACCCGCGGGCGCGTCGACATCGCCCGGGCCATCGAGACGGCGCGGGAGCTGGGCGACCTCAAGGAGAACGCCGACTACCACGCCGCCCGTGAGGATCAGGGCCGGATGGAGGCCCGCATCCGCCAACTCCAGTCGCTCATCGACAACGCGGTCATCGTCGACTCCTCCCAGGCGTCCGACACCGTGGGGCAGGGCAGCATCGTGGCCCTCCGCTACGAGGGTGACGACGACGCCGACCGCTTCCTCGTCGGCTCCATCGAGGAGCGCCGCGCCGACGTGGCCGTGGTCTCCCCTCAGTCCCCCCTCGGCCAGGCCCTGCTGGGCCGGCGCAAGGGCGACGTCGTCGAATACCAGGCGCCGGGCGGCAACCTCAAGGTGGAGATCGTCGACATCGAGGCATAGCGTGGAAGCATGAGATAGCATGAAGGGCATGCGAAGAGCTGCTCTTACGCTGGTCCTGCTCCTCGGAGCCTGCTCGGGCGCCGGCGACGCCGCCTCTCCCCGTCCTTCGGTGCCAGAGGCCGGCGCCGAGGAGACGGCGACGATCGACCGGATCCTCACCGGGCTCGACGGCGTGATGGGCGACGCCCAGCGCGCCCTCGTGCGGGAGCGGAGGATCACCCCCGAGGTCACCGACGGGCTCCGGTCCGTCTACGTCGGCCCCGAGCTGCTGAACCAGATCGACGCCTTCCGGGCCGACGTCGCCAACGGCCTGGTGAGCCTGAAGGACCCGCCCGGCAACCGGGTGACCACCGTGTCGCGGCTCATCACCGTGAGCCCCATCTGCATCTTCGTCGAGGTGACGCGGGACTACTCCCCGCTGACCCGAGGGGCGGCGCCCCGGCCGGCGTCGCTCTACGTGGTGCTGGTCACCAAGGACGAGGCCGACGACCCCCGCCGGCTGAACCCCACCCCGTGGGCAATGCTCTACGACGGCGTCCAGGTCGACGGCTCTCAGCCCGGGGACGTCTGCCGCTGAAGGGCGGCCGACACCGCCGCCGCCGCCTCGGCCACGGCGTCGGCGTAGACGCGGCCGGGCTCCCGGGTCGTGCGCTCGATCGGGCCTGACACCGAGACGGCGGCCACCGTCTGGCCGGCGCGGTCCCGGACGGGAGCGCTCACCGACGCCACGCCTCTCTCGCGTTCCTCGACGCTCTCGGCCCACTCGCCGGCGTCGCCGCCCAGGACCCTGCCCGCCGAGCCGACGTCGAGCGGCAGGGACATGCCGACGGGCACGATCGTGCGCAGGCCGTGGGGCGACTGCAGCGACAGCACGCAGAGCCGGCGGTCGCCCCGCCGCACGTAGAGCTGGGTGCTCTCACCGGTGGCGTCGCGCAGCGCCTCCAACGCCGGCCTGGCCAGCGCCGGAAGGTCGAGCCCGGTGAGGCGGGGGCCGAGGACGAAGCGGCCGGCGCCGTCGCGGGCGAGGAGCCGGTGGGCCTCCAGGGCGACGGCCAGCCGGTGGGCCGTGGCTCGCGACAGCCCGGTGGCGTCCACCAGGGACGCCAAGGTGCGGGGGGCGGCCTCGACGGCGTCGAGGACGCGCACCGCCTTGTCCAGCACCCCGATACCGCTCACCGCCTCCACAGGGGATACAGTGTCCATATGGAGAGACTATCGTCTCAGCATATGAGATCAAGGACCCTCGCCGACAAGGTCTGGGAGCACCACGTCGTCCACTCGGCCGACGGCGAGCCGGACCTGCTGTACATCGACCTGCACCTGGTCCACGAGGTCACCTCGCCCCAGGCGTTCGACGGCCTGCGCCTGGCCGGCCGCCGTGTCCGCCGGCCCGACCTGACCGTCGCCACCATGGACCACAACACGCCGACGATCGGCCTCGACCTCCCCTTGGCCGACCCCGTCTCCGCCAAGCAGATCCGGACCCTGGCGGCCAACTGCGACGAGTTCGGCGTCACCCTCTACCCCATGGGCCACGCCAACCAGGGCATCGTCCACGTGATCGGGCCCGAGCAGGGGCTGACCCAGCCGGGGATGACCATCGTCTGCGGGGACAGCCACACGTCGACCCACGGCGCCTTCGGGGCCCTGGCCTTCGGCATCGGCACCAGCGAGGTCGAGCACGTGCTGGCGACCCAGACCCTCCCTCAGCGCCGGGCGGCCAACATGGCCGTCACCATCGACGGCGAGCTGCCCGCCGGCGTCACCGCCAAGGACGTCATCCTCGCCCTGATCGGCCGCATCGGCACCGGCGGCGGGATGGGCCACGTCATCGAGTACCGCGGCTCGACCATCCGGTCGCTGTCCATGGAGGGCCGGATGACGATGTGCAACATGTCGATCGAGGCCGGCGCCCGGGCCGGGATGGTCGCTCCCGACGACACCACCTATGCCTGGTTGGAGGGCCGCCCCCACGCCCCGAAGGGGGCCGAGTGGGAGGCGGCGCTGGAGCATTGGGGCAGCCTGGCCACGGACGAGGGAGCGACGTTCGCCAAGGAGGTGGCCCTCGACGCCACCACGCTCCGCCCGCATGTGTCGTGGGGCACGAACCCGTCGCAGGTGGTGCCGATCGACGGTGCGGTGCCCGATCCCGACGCCCTGAGCGACCGCGCCCAGGCCGACTCGGCCCGGCGCGCTCTGACCTACATGGGCCTGCGGGCGGGCACACCGATGCGGGAGATCCCCGTCGACACCGTCTTCATCGGGTCGTGCACGAACTCCCGCATCGAGGATCTGCGTGCCGCGGCCGCGGTGGTCGACGGGCGGCGCATCTCCTCGGGCATGCGGGCCATGGTGGTCCCCGGCTCCATGCTGGTGAAGGCGGACGCCGAGGCCGAGGGCCTCGACCGCATCTTCACCGCCGCCGGCTTCGAGTGGCGGGCCGCCGGCTGCTCGATGTGCCTGGGCATGAACCCCGACCAGCTGTCGCCGGGCGAGCGGTGCGCGTCCACATCGAACCGGAACTTCGAGGGCCGCCAGGGCCGGGGCGGGCGCACCCACCTCGTGTCCCCCGCCGTCGCCGCGGCAACGGCCCTCGCCGGCCACTTCGCCACCCCGGAGGACATCGCCTGATGGAGCCCGTACGCCAGATCGCCGGCACCGCCGTCCCCCTGCGGCGGTCCGACGTCGACACCGACCAGATCATTCCCTCCGAGTGGCTGAAGCGGGTGGAGCGCACCGGCTTCGGTGCCGGGCTGTTCGCCGAATGGCGGTCCGATCCCGACTTCGTGTTGAACCAGCCCCGGTACGCCGGCGCCACCGTGCTGGTGACCGGGCCGAACTTCGGCACCGGCTCGTCTCGTGAGCACGCCGTCTGGGCGCTACAGGACTACGGCTTCCGGGCGGTCGTCTCCCCCAGCTTCGCCGACATCTTCCGCACCAACTGCACCAAGGCCGGCGTGCTGCCGGTCCAGGTCGACGCCGAGGTCGGCCAGGCGCTGCTGGCCGCGGTCGAGGCCGATCCCGCCGTCGTCGTCACCATCGACGTCGAGGGCCGCACCATCCTGGCCGCGGCGGCCGGCGTGTCGGCCACCTTCCCGCTCGACGACTTCACCCGGTGGCGCCTCCTGGAGGGCCTCGACGACATCGGGCTCAGCCTGCGCAACGAGGACGAGATCGTGGCCTACGAGGCGGCCCGGCCGGCGTGGATGCCGAGCGCCGGCTGATACGCCGCGTCACCCCCGAGGAGGTCCGGCCGCTCCGCCACACGGTGCTGCGCCCGGGCCAGGCGTTCGAGGAGACCCTCTACCCCGGCGACGGCGCCGGCGTGCACCTCGCCGCCTTCGACGGCGAGCGGCTCGTGGGCATCGCCTCTCTCTACGAAGAGGACCGGGTCGGCGGGCGGGCCGGCGGCTGGAGGCTGCGGGGCATGGCCACCGACGCCGACGTGCGGGGCGCCGGCTTCGGCGCCGCCCTGCTGGCCGGCTGCCTGGAGCAGGTGGCCGGCGCCGGCGGGACGGAGCTGTGGTGCAACGCCCGCATGGCCGCCGTCGGCTTCTACCGCCGGGCGGGCTTCGAGGTGGTGAGCGAGGAGTTCGACGTCCCCGGCATCGGCCCCCACGTCGTCATGACCCGTCCTGTCAACAGCTGACCTACGGTTCCGACCATGCGGGCGCCTCTGCGGACAGGCGTGGCGGTCTCCGGCGCCGGCCTCCTGCTGCTCCTCCCCTGCGCCCTGGTCGCCCGCAACGGGCGGGTGGGGCCGAGGGAGGAATCGGTGTTCCGAGCGCTGAACGAGCTCCCGGAATGGCTCTACCGGCCCCTGTGGGTGTTCCAGCAGTTCGGCAACATCGTGGTTGCGGCCCTGGTCGTCCTGGGTGTGGCGGTGCTCCTCCGCAACGCCCGGCTGGCCGTCGCCGCGGTGGTCGGCGTCGTGGCCAAGCTGGTGCTGGAGCGGATCGTGAAGACGTTCATCGAGCGGGAGCGGCCCGGCACCAGCGTCGGCGACGTCGTCACCCGGGGCGCGGTGGAGCTGGGCGGCCTGAGCTTCGTGTCGGGCCACGCCACCATCGCCACCGCCTTCGCCGTCGCCCTCACCGGCGCATTGCCGGGCCGGTGGCGCGCCGTGCCGTGGATCGTCGTCGCCCTCAACGGGCTGGGGCGGATCTACGTGGGCGCCCACAACCCGCTCGACATCGTGGGGGGGATCGGGCTGGGCATGGTCGTCGGCGGCGGCCTGTACGCCCTCGTGACCTGGTCAGAAGTCGAGGTCGAAGGCCACCGGTAGGGCGCTGCGGCCCCACCTCTCGAGGTCTCGACCCGGTGCGGGTCGCCCGTCCGCCGGTCGTGGTGATGTCGCAGAAGTCCTCGTCGATGTCCGCAACGTCCCGCCGCCGGTACGCTGCCCTCCGATGGAAGACAGCGAGGTCATTCACGCCTTCGTGCACGAAGGCGTCCGCACGGCGTTCAGCCCCACCCTGCACCTCGAGCACGATTGCCTGTTCTTCGACGGGTGGTGGCAGGCCTGCTTCCGCATCTCGCCCGACGTGTTCTCGGTCCGCAACGAGCCGCCGCCGCGTGACACCGACGTGTGCGACCGGGTGCGCGAGAGGCTCTCCGAGCGGGGGCTGAAGCACGTGGACAGCAACCCCCAGCTGCTCTACACCATCACCTACACCGAGATCGCCCTGGGCCTCGTGGCCTGGGACATCTACGCCTCCGACCCCGCGGCGGCCGCGGCCGCCCTGGCGGCGAGGGCCGGCGCCGACGCCTTCCTCGGCGACTACGCCACCGACGAGCCGTTCAAGGAGGCGGACTACACCGCCGAGCTCGGGGGGGCCCGCAAGCTCGCCGGCCTGCCCCCGTCGGTCGTGCTGACCATCGGGGTCGACGAGGGCTCCACCCGGGTCCTGCAAAGCCACATGAGCGACTGCCGCTTCGTCAGCCACACCTTCGACACCATCCAGCCCGAGATGTGCGGCGGCATCATCCCCACCGTCGTCCTGATCGACGCCAGTGAGCCGGTCGGCAAGGAGTTCGTGATGGAGCTGCGGGCGGCGGCGTGCGGTCGGTTCCTGCCCGTCGGTGCCGTCACGCCGGAGAAGGTCGTCCCCCTGGGCGCCGACATGGCGCTGGACCCGGCCGATCCGGCCGGGTGGGTCGACCCCATCCGCCGCGTTCTCCCGTAGTGCTCCACTAGCCTCGGCGTCCATGCGCCTCGGCATCTCCGGCAAGGGCGGGGTGGGCAAGACGACCACCTCCGCCGTCCTGTCCCGCACCCTGGCCCGCAGGGGCCATCGCGTCATCGCCATCGACTGCGACTCCGATCCAAACCTGGGCGCCAACATCGGCCTGGGCGAGGAGGGGGCGGCCAAGCTGCGGCCGTTCCTCGACCAGTCCGGGCCCGTCCGGCGGGTTCCGGAGGGGTTGTCCCCGCAGCAGCTCCTGGAGGAGTACGGCACCCCCGGCCCCGACGGAGTCACCATGATGCTGGGGGCGATGGCCGAGAAGGCCGGCTCCGGCTGAACGGGCAAGTCCCATGTCACCGTGCGTGACTTCATCGAACGGATCGAGAAGGACCTTCCCGGCACCTTCGTGGTCGCCGACATGGAAGCCGGCCTCGAGCACTTGTCCTGGGCCGGCGGGACGCTCCGCTACGTCGACCTCCTACTGGTCGTCGTCCAGCCCACGTCCAAGGTCATGATGACCGCCGACCGGACCCACAAGCTCGCCTTGGAGCTGGGCATCGAGCGCATCGCCTTCCTGGGCAACCGGGCCACCAGCCCGGCAGACGTCGAGCGCATGGAGGCCTTCGCCGCCGAGCGGGACTGCGAGCTGCTGGTCGCCATCCCCGAGGACCCGGCGGTGCCGGCCGCCGACCGTGCCTCCATGTGCGTGCTCGACTCGGCGCCCGACTCCGAGGCCGTCAAGGCCATCGGCCGCCTGGCCGACCGCCTCGAAGCCCGGTTCGCCCCCGCCTGAGCCCAACCGGTGACAGTTCCCGGGGTCCTGAGCCCCGAAAACGTCACCGGTTCGAGGGGGCCTGTGGGGTCACCGGCGTGACCGCCGGCGCCCGCCAGCCGTCCCGAGCCAGGGGGGCGGTGGGGCCGTAGGCCCGCTCGGCGAAGCCCTCCAGGAGCTCGCACAGGGCCTGCCCGGAGGTGTACCGGGGCGACCACCCCAGCTCCTTGCGGGCCCGGGTGGTGTCGAGGATGGGCGTCTCGACCGCCAGGTCGAGCCACCCGGCCGGCGTGGGCTGGAGGTGGGCCCGCCAGGAGAGGTCGGCGGCCACCCGCAGGACCGGCGCCGGCACCGGGATGGGGCGGGCGCCGAGGGCCCGGCCCAGCTCGGCGGGGTCGAGGACCGGGTCGGCGGCGATGTTGAAGGCGCCCCTGGCGTCGCCCACGATCACCAGCCGGTAGGCCTCGGCCACGTCCTCGGTGTGGACGGCCTGGAACACCAGGCGCTCGGTGCGGGGCACCCGCGGGATCAGCGACGGGCGCAGGAGCTGGGGCGGCAGCAGACGGCCGAGGAACAGCCGGCGGATGCCCGACGCCGCCTCCCGCTTGAAGATCAGGCCGGGGCGCAGGCGCACCACACGGGTGTCGGGGTGGTCGGCTTCGAAGCGGTCGAGCATGCGCTCCGTCGCCGCCTTGTGGCGGGAATAGAAGCTGCTGGCCACGCCGTCGGTGGGCCAGCTCTCGTCGACCCGGCGGTCCTTCGGCCCGGGCGAGTAGGCGCCGACCGATGAGGCGTAGACAAGGGCGCCGGCGCCGGCCGCGGCGGTGGCGTCGAGCACCCGCCGGGTGCCGGCGACGTTGGTGGCCTCGATCACCTCGAGGCGGTGCGACGGCTGGATCAGCCAGGCCAGGTGCACCACCACGTCGGCGCCGGCCAAGGGGCCCTTCAGGTCGTCACGGCTGATGTCGGCGGCCACCCACTCCACCTTGGGGAGATGGAGCTGCGGTCGCCGGCGGGCGAGCCCCACGACCGACGTCACCGCCGGCTCGCCGGAGAGCAGCCGCATGAGGCTGGTCCCCACGTTGCCCGTCGCCCCGATCACCACCACCCGCATGGGCGCGGCCTACCCGTATCGGCGGGCTGCGAAGCCGCCGCGTCAGAGCAGGCCGATGGCCGTCACCGGCCACACCCGGATGAACGCCCGGCCGATGACGAGAGACTCCGGGATGGCGCCGAAGAACCGGCTGTCGCGAGAGTTCGGCCGGTTGTCACCCATCACCCAGAGGTGCTCCGGAGGGACGGTGACCTTCTCGAGCGGACCGGTGATGACGTCGGGACCGAGATAGGGCTCCTCGAGCACCTGGCCGTTGATCAGGATGTGACCGTCGCGGCTCTCCACCGTCTCCCCGGGTAGGCCGATCACCCGCTTGATGAGGTCCTTCGTCTGCGAGCCCTCGTTGGGAGGGCTCTCGAAGACCACGAGGTCGCCCCGGTTGACGTCGTGCAGGTCGTAGCTGAGCTTGTTGACCAGCACCCGGTCGTTGACCTGCAGTGTCGGCGCCATGGACAGCGACGGGATGTAGAACGCCTGGAGCAGGAACGTCTTGATGAGGAAGGCGACGAGGAGCGCGCCACCGGCGATGAGCGCCCACTCGGCGACGTTGCGCAGCTTTGACGGCCGCTCCCTCTCCTCGGGTTCGAGCTCCGGCTCGGCGGACACCGACCGGGCCCCCCTCGCCGCCTCCCTCAGAACAGGGTCGTCTTCGATGGACACTGTGGACGAGGTTACCCCTGGTACCGGAGGAGCAGTCGGCGTGCGGCGGCTGCGCCCACTCCGGCGTCGCCGTCCACCACCGTGGCCCGCCGGCCCAGCCGCAGCAACAGCCGCTCCAACCACGCGGGCTGGCTGGCCACGAGGGTGACCCGCAACCGCCCGCCGTCGACCTCCTCCACGTGCTCCACCGGGTACTGCTCGGCCACCCAGCGGGCCGACGGCTCCAGCTCCAGGGTGACCCGTGGGTCCGTCGCCGCCGGGCGGTACGCGGCCAGGTCGGGGGCCCTCCTGGGCGGTGTGAACGACGTGTCCAGCGGCGTGGCCGAGGCGATCCGGTCCACCCGGAACAGGCGCTCGTCGTCGACCCGGTGGCACCAGCCCGACACGTACCACTGGCCGGCGGCGGAGAACACCGCGTAGGGGTCGATGACCCGCCGGGCCCGCTCGTCGCGGCCGAAGGAGTAGTAGTCGATCTCCACCTGGTGATGGCCGCCGGCGGCTGCCCGGAGGGTCCCGAGGAGGTCCTCGGCCACCGGCCCCAGCTCGATGTCCACCGCCTCGCCGGCGTCGACCCCCATGGCCCCGGCCAGCTTGTCGAGGCCGCGGGCCAGGGGGCCGTCGGCCTCGGCACCCGAGGTGCCCAGCACGGTGCGACCGGCGGCCAGCAGGGCCAGGCCCTCGGCGGGAGTCAGCCGGAGCGGCCGGGAGAAGTACTCGGCGTAGCGGATCCACACCCGGCCGTCGGCGATGTCGACGTCGATCAGCATGTCCGGCGTGTAGGGGTGGAGGCCGCACAGGAAAAGGAGCTCCAGGTCGTCGACCAGCTCGGCCTGGGTGCAGCCGAACCGGGCGCTGACCTCATCCACCCGGGGTCCGTCCCGCGACGCCACCCAGGGGATGATGGCGAGGAGGCGCTGCAGGCGCTCGTCGGCGCTCAGCTTCGGCATAGATCCTCCAGCCAGTCGACCATCTCCGCCCGCAGCTCCGGCGGGTCGAGGACCTCGGCGTGGTCGAGGAAGCCGAGGACGAACGAACGGAACCCCTCCCGGTTGGTCACCCGGACGGCCAGCACGACCGACCCGTCCGGGCGCCGCTCCTCCACTGCGTCGGGGCCGACGTGGCCGGCGGCCCATGCCGCCTGTTCGGCGTCGACCAGCAGGCGGGCGGTCAGGGTCTCGTCGCCTCCCATCTGCCACGGCGGCGGCTGGGCGCCGAGGTGCGGTGGCCGCTCGAAGGCCCCGCCCTCCCCCGTCACGGCGACGTCGGACTCCACCCGGTCGAGGCGGAACATCCTCTCCTCGGCGGCGTCGTGGTCGTAGCCGGCCAGGTACCAGTGACCGTTGCGGAACGACAGGCGCCAAGGGTCGACCCGGCGCGGCCGCCCCCGGTAGGTGAACTCGATCCGCCGGCGGGCGGAGATGGCGGCGAAGACAGGGGCGAGGTGGGCGGTGCCCGGGAGGGCGGCCACCGCCGGCGCCGGCCCCTGCTCGGCCAGCTCGCCCCCCAGCTTCCACAACGCCTCCACCCCGCTTGCACCTTCGAGGCGCACGGCCGACGCCGCCAGGTGGAGGGCGGCCAGCTCGTCGGGGGCCAGGCCGGGGTCGTCCAGGTAGTACGCCTCCTTGGGGATGCGGTAGCCCACGACGCCGGGTTGGGTGACCTCGTCCACCGGCTCCACCACCACGGGGATGCCCAGGTCACGTAGGGCTTCCTTGTCCCGCTCGAAGGCCCGGCGGAAGGCGCCGTGGTCCTCGGCGTAGCCCGGCAGGCGGTTGCGCAGCTCCTCGGCGGTCAGGGGCCGCTCGGCGTGCAGGAGGGCGGCGACCAGATTGATCAACCGCTCCAGCCGGTGCACGGCACCGATGCTACGAGGCCCGCCGGCGAGCCGGGACCTCAACCTCCGGTACCCTTCGGGTTGGTGGGCTCCCGGCACCGGCTCCTGCTGCTCCTCCGCAAGCATCCGGGAGCGACGGTCACCGAGCTGGCGCGGGAGATGGCCATCTCCGGCATGGGCGTACGCCGGCACCTTTCCGCCCTGGCCACCGAAGGACTGGCGGAGCCGGCGCCATGTACGCCGGCCGGCCCTGGCCGCCCGCCGACAGGTTGGCGCCTCAGTGCCGCCGGCCACGAGCTGTTCCCCCGCCGCTACGACGTCCTCGCCCTGGACCTCGTCGAAGAGCTGGCCCCCGAAGACCTCGCCGTCGCCCTGGCCCGCCGCAACGAAAAGCAGGTGGCGCAGTACCAGGCGGTGCTGGCGCCGTGCGCCGACCTCAGCGAGCAGGTAACCGAGCTGGCCCGGCTCCGGGACCAGGCCGGTTACCAGGCCGAGTGGTCGGCCGGCGAGGACGAGACCCTCGTGCTCACCGAGCACAACTGCGCCATCCACCGGGTGGCCGAGCACCTTCCTGCGGTGTGCACCATGGAGCTGTCGCTGTTTCGGGAGGTCCTGGGGCCAGACGTTGAGGTCACCCGGATCTCCCATGCCATGGCCGGCGACGTGGTCTGCGCCTATCGCATCCGTCCCCGCCCTGAGTAGCGACGTCCACGACGTCCTTGCCGCCGGCGGGGGCGAGGGGGCGGGAGAGGGCCTGCTCGAAGCCGCACGCCGGGTGGCCGAAGAGGTGCTGGCGCCGGCCGCCGAGGTCACCGACCGGGCCCCGGTCGTGCCGGCGTCGCACCTGGAGGCGCTCGCCGCCGGAGGCCTGATGGGGCTGTACCGCCCGCCGGCGGCGCCGCCGGCCGTCGTCCGGGAGGTGTACGAGGCCCTCGCCGGCGCCTGCGGGGTGACGTTCTTCGTGTGGGTGCAGCACCATGCGCCGGTGCGCATGCTGGCCGCGTCGGCCAACGAGGGGCTCCGGGACCGGTACCTCGACGACCTGTGCGCCGGCCGGGTGCTGGGCGGGGTGGCGTTCGCCTACCTGCGCCGGCCCGGCCCACCGGCGGTGGTTGCCACGCCGGTGGCCGGCGGGTACCGGATCGACGGCGAGGCCCCATGGGTGACGTCTTGGGGGCTGGCGGGGGTCTTCGCCGTGGCCGCCCGCCTCGACGACCAGGTCCTGTTCTTCGTGCTGGAGCCCGGCCACGACCACACGCACCCCTCTCCCCCGCTGGCCCTGGCGGCCATGGGCGCCTCGTCGACGGTCCGCCTCACCTTCGACGACCTCTTCGTGCCCGAGGACGACGTGCTGTCGGTCGTCGCTTTCGACCGGTGGCGGGCCGACGACCGTCTGGCCACCGCCAAGCCCAACCCGGCCGCCTTCGGCATTGCCGCCACCTGCGTCCGGCTGCTGGGCGACACCCCCCTGGCCGCCGAGCTGGACGACTGCCGCCGGCGGTCCTACGCCATGGCCGACGCCGCCGAGCCCCACGTCGACGCCCTCGTCGAGGCCCGGGCCCACAGCCTGGAGCTGGCGGTGCGGGCGGCGACCGCCCTGGTGGTCGCCACCGGCGGGCGGGCCATGTCGGTCGGCCACCCGGCCCAGCGCCTGCTCCGGGAGGCGGCGTTCTTCACCATCCATGCCCAGACGCCGGCCCTGCGCCAGGCCACCCTCGATCAGCTGGCGCCGAGGAGCTGAGCGGCGGCCAGCCCGGCCGCCGCCGCGTACCGGAAGAACTCGGGGTCCTCGGCCTGGGTCCGTCCCATCGTGGTCACGCCGCCCACGTCGGGCCCGGCCCAGCCGTCGGCCGGCGTGGGGGCCAGCGCCGGATGCGACGCCAGCTCCAGGGAGGTGGTGGTGTGGTGGCTCTGGCCCCGGTGGCGCTGGCGGCCGTCCGCCTCCGACCACCGCACGGCCACGATCGGCAGGCCGCCCAGCCGGGTGACGGCGTCGACCACGCCGGCCACCTCCAGCCCGCTGAACCCCAGGCGGGAGCCGGTGCCCACCACCCCCGGGCCGGGCCCGACCACGATCCCGTCGCCGCCGGCGAGGAGCAGAGCGGAGTGGAGGTTGACCGCCTCCCGCTGGCCTCCGAACGCCTGCCCGCAGGTGATCGTCTCGGCCAGCAGGCCGGCGGCGACCAGGTCGGCGACCAGGTCGGACAGGGCCAGCGGCAGGGCGGCGGAGTCGGTCATCACATAGGACAGCGGCCGGCCCGGGGCGGCCGCTGTCC
>DATLHA010000042.1:0-13277 GCA_035540095.1 Acidimicrobiales bacterium
GACGGTGTCGCCGGGGCGGAGCAGCTCGGTGAGCCGCTCGGCCACCGCCACGAGCAGCCGGTCGCCACCGTCGTGACCCAGGCTCTCGTTGAAGACCTTGAACCGGTCGATGTCGGCGATGAGGAGGGCGACCGACGCCCCGCGCCGGCCGGCGCGAGCCAGCGCATGCTCGACGCGGTCCCGCAAGAGCACCCGGTTGGGCAGCCCGGTCAGGCGGTCGTGGAGGGCCTGGCTGGCCAGCTGTCCCTCGAAGCGCTTGCGCTCGCTGAGGTCGCGCACGAAGGCGCAGATCCGCCGGGGACCGTCGCCACCGCTGACCCACACCGTGACCTGGACGGGGAGCTCGGCCCCCGAGCGGTTGAGGGCGACCAGCTCCCGCCGGGGGTGCATGACGGCCGCCGAACCCTCCTCGCCCCGGACGAGCGCGGTCAGGTGCCGGTCGTAGAGCTCACGGTAGCGGGGCGGTACGACCACGTCGGCGAGTGGGCGCCCGAGGACCTCGGCGCGCGCCCAGCCGAAGAGGGCCTCGGCCTCGGGGTTCCACTCGAGCACCCGGCCTTGGCCATCCACGGCGACGTAGGCGTCGTGGGCCACCTCGGTGAGGAGGGCGGCCTCGCCGGCGGCGGCCACGGCCCGGGCCCTCTCGATCACCCGGCCGAGCTGCCCCACGGCGGCCGCCGCCATGGCCAGCACGGCGGCCGGCGGCCGCTCCGGGCTCTCGCCGAAGAACTCGATCACGGCGGCGACCCCGTTCCCGTCACGCACCGGCACGGCCACCGCCGCCCGCAGACCCGTCCGTGACGCCTCGGCGCCCACGGCGCCCATCTCGGTCGGGTCGTCGGTCCACACCGGCTCGCCCAGGGCGACGGCCCGCTCCGCCATGGGGCCGGCGGCGCCGACGTCGAGGAGAGGTGCGAACCGCACCGGGTCGTCGATGTGGCAGACCCCGGTGGCCACCACTCGGCCGCCGGCGACGGTCAGGAGCCGCCCCACCGGCCAGCGGGCGGCGGCGCACACCACTTCGACCACCGCGGTGGCCGTCGCCTCCAGGCTCGCCGCCCTCCCGGCCTCCTCCGCCGCCCGGCGCAACGCGTCGAGCCAGCGCGGCGCGTCGAGCTCGTGCCCAGCGACTTCCTCGGGGCGGAGGGTCATCCGGCCCAAGAATGCCCTAGTTGGGGCCGGTTACGCCTTTTCCAGCACCAGCTTGAACTCGAGCGTGGCGTCGGGGTCGACGGTGACGAAGCCACCGATGCTCGGCGGGGTGATGTTGAAGTCGCTCATCGGGAAGCCGAGCGAGCCGACCAGCTCGCCTTTGTCGCCGGTGACGCGCACGTCGAGAGGGATGGTGACCCGCTTGGTCACGCCGTGGATGGTGAGATCGCCCTCGGCGGAGGCCTTGACCGCCTGCCCCGAGGCCGTCTCCGCCGGCAGGGGGATGGGCCGGGTCGAGACGAAGGTGGCGGTGGGGAACTGATTGGTCTGCAGGCCGTCGGTACGGATGCGGTTGTCCCGGCGGCTCTCGTCGCTGGTGAGCTTGGTCAGGTCGGCCTCGAAGCGGGCCTCGGTGGCCGTCAGCGCGGTTCCGGAACCGTCGACCCTCACCGTGCCGGTGACCGCCGGCGTGCGACCGACGGCGTCGCTCTTGGCGGGGAGGGCGGCCAGCTTCTCCCGGACCCGGTAGCCGGCGGTCGAGCCCTCCGCCACCCGCCACGTGCCTGCCAGCTGGGTGCTGCCGGCGGCCACGGTGGCCGCGGTGGTGCCTGCAGGGCCGGCGGCGGTCGTGGGGGTCGGCTCGTCGCTCAGGGCCAGGCGGTCCGGGGAGTCCTCGTTGAAGAAGCTGAGGTAGAGGGCGGCGACGGCGGCCACCGCCAGGGCGGCGACGATGGCGATGATGGCCAGCGGGCGGCGGCTCGTCTTCGGGCTGCGGTGTTCGAGTTCGACGTTCGTCACCCGGACATCATCGCCTCGCCGCAGGCCGGTTTCAGCGCGGGCCGGTTTCCCACCGGGCCGGGCCGTCGGGCTCGTAGTGGCAGAACGTCCCCGTCCGGATGCTGCGGCGCAAGTGATGGGCGAGGGAGGGCAGGACCACCTCGACATCGTCGATGGCGACCCGGATGCGGAGGGCGGCGAGGCGGCGGGCCCGGTCTCCGGCATCATCGTGTCCCGCTGGGAGCTCGGCGCACAGCACGTCGGCCTCGGCCCGGGCCACCGCGGCGACCAGCGGATCGGCGGCGGCCGCGGCCCGGCCGGCCAGCTCGGCCAGGCGTCGGCGGTACTCGATGTCCAGGTCGGCGCCGGCCTCGACCAGGTCGACCACATGCGCCGGCCGGCCGGCGCCGGCCAGCAGCTCGGCGATGTGACCCAGGCCGGGGCCGCCGGCCACCTCGGCCACCTGGCCGTCGAAGGCCAGCGCCCAGCCGGCGCCGGCCCTTCGGAACACGTTGACCGCCGCGCCGCCGAGGGGGTCCTGGGAGCGTCGCAGCACCGCCTCCGCCTCGTCGGCCCGTGGCCCGATGTCCAGCCGGCGGTACACGTCGGCCGCCGCCGACAGCAGGTCGGTCGCCCGCTCCCAGTCGCCCGGGTCGCACCGGGCCCTGAGCAGGGCGGCGTAGTGCCGGCGGGTGTGGGCGAGGAGCACCGGTGCGCCGGCGGCGGCGTTGGCCTCCAGGGCGGCGCCGAGGTGGGCCTCGGCCTCGTCCCAGCGGCCGAGCACGTGGCACACCAGGCCCAGGTGGCGCGACAACGACCCGTGCCAGCCGGCGGGGGCCGGGGCGTGGGAACCCAGCGGCGCCACCAGCGCCTCGGCGTGCCCAACCGAGTGGAGGCCGGCGGCGGCCTCGGCGGCCAGGGCGGCGACCGCCGGCGAGAGGCCGGCGGGGTGCAGGTCGAGCAGGTCCAGCTGGCGCCGGGCCTCACCGTCGCGGCCCAGGTCGACGAGCAGGGCGCCGAGCAGGGCCTGCCCCTCGACCACTTCAGGGCGCTCGGTGAGCACCCGGCGCAGCAGCACCTCGACCTCCGCCGCCCGCCCCTGCTCCCGACAGGCGGCCACGGCCAACAGGGCCGGCGCCGGCTCGCCGGGCCGCAGCTCCAGCGCCTGGCCGGCCAGGCGCTCGGCCTCCCGCAGGCGCCCCTGCACCAGGGCGTCGCCACCCCGGCGGACCAGCAGCCCCCACGGCTCAGTCAACGTCCCGAGCCTAGGCGTCTATGAATCCCGTGGAACCAACCGGTGACACATTCCGGGGTCCTGACCCCGGAATGTGTCACCGGTTAACGCGGTATTGCGGGGCCCCAGAGGCCGGAGAAGCCCACGTCATCCGCACCGCCGGCGCTAAGCCGCCGCCGACAGGTCGGCGATGGCGGCGTCGACGAGGGCTTCGAGGGGTACCGGCTCGGACCCCGGCGGCCCGCCGGGGCCGAAGCCGAATCCGGTGACGGTGAACCCGTCATCGGCGGCATTGACGCCGAGCCACAGCACGGCGGCGCCGGTCTCCTCCACTACGCCGCCCGGGACGGCGAGGGTGGTCCGGTGCTGCCGCAACCAGTCCAGCATCCAGGCCCGCACTCGCTCCCTGTCGGTACCAGGACCGACCTCCAGAGTCCCGGCCCGGTCTCCGGGCTGGTTCACGATCCAGTAGCTCGCCGCCTGCGCCATCTCCCGCAGGGCCGGCGGCCGCCAGGAGGCGGTGATGCTCGGGGCCACGGCGCTGACCTGCCGCTGGGCGGTCACCTTGACCCGGCGGGTCAGGTCCTCGATGCTGCGGGAGACCGCCGACCACAGGTTGGGGAACCCGGCCTCCTCGGCCTCCGGATCGGTGCCCCGGATGATGCGCACCTTGCGCCCGGTCATGGCCTTCTCCAGCGACTCCGCCAGCTCCGGGTCGTCGATCTCCAGCATCACCAGCTTGCCCTCCACCCGCAGCCCCACCCGCCGGGCGCCGGCCTCCTCGGGCGTCTCGTCCGACGTGCCCGCGGGCTCGATCTCGGCGACCCGCTGCTGCAGCGACTCGGCAGTCACGCCCAGCCCCTCGAGCGCCTTGGCCGCGATGCTGTCGTGCTGCTGGAGCAGCGCCATCAGGAGGTGGTGGGACCCGACCGGGCTGCCACGGGCCAACCGGCGGGCCTCGACGTCAGCCTTGGCCGCCGCCGGCGTCATCCCCGTCCGGGGGCGCATGTGCATCATCGGTTTGACGCCCTTGAAGCCACCGAGCAGGTTGATGACCTCCTGGCGCACGCTCGACAGGTCGGCGCCCAGGGTCATCAGGACCTGGGCCCCCACCCCTTCGCCCTCCCGGATGAGCCCCAGGAGGACGTGCTCGGTGCCGATGTAGTTGTGCCCGAGCTGCAGCGCCTCCCGTAGCGACAGCTCGAGCACCTTCTTGGCCCGGGGGGTGAACGGGATGTGGCCGCTGGGGGCGCCGCCGCCCTCGCCGATGATGCCCTGGACCCGTTCGCGCACCGCATCGAGGGAGATGCCGAGCCGCTCCAGTGCCTTGGCCGCCACCCCTTCCGCCTCGTGGATGAGCCCCAGCAGGATGTGCTCGGTCCCGATGTAGTTGTGGTTCAGGAGCCTTGCTTCCTCCTGGGCCAGCACCACCACCCGCCGAGCTCGATCGGTGAAACGTTCGAACATGGCTCGCAGTGTCGCGCCCCTGTCAATACCGTGCTTCAACCCCTGTTTGAGATATGGTGTGGGCGTGAGCGACGAGCTGGACTGGGACAAGGCCCTCGAAGCGTGGGCCAACGAGCCGGAGGTCACGTGGGTCACGCTGGCCGAGGCCGAGCGGCGGGCCGGCGTGTCCAACTCGGCCCTGCGATCGTGGTACCGCACGGGCCAGGTCCCGTCCCGCCTGGTCGACGGGCCCCACGGCGTCCAACGCCTGGTGCCGCTGGAGGCGGTGGTCGAGCGGGCGGCCCGGTCACCCCGCATCCAGCGCCGCATCGCCGGCGCCATCGGTCTCGAGGCCGAGGTCGCACTTCTGCGCCAGCAGGTGGCCGACCTCGAAGCCCGGGTCCGCCGGTTGGAGGGTGGCCTCTAGCCGAAGAGCGTCACCAGCCCCGAGCCGTTCACCCAGGAGCCGGTGAGATCGTTGAACCGGCCGTCCTTGTACTGGAGGAGGCGCACGTTGGAGTTGCAGACGGCGGAGAGCAGGGGCACCTGCCTGCGGTCGCAGGTGTAGGGGTGGGCCATGTACCCGGGCCGCTGCTGGGTCGCCCGTAGCTCGGTGATCAGGGCCGCCGGCGTGTCGGCACCGCCCTGGAGGAGGCTGTACACGTTCATGGCCACGGCGAAGCCGGCCTGGGACAGCGCAGTGGGCTTGGAGACCTTGGCCTCCGCCTTCCACGTCGCCACCTCCGGCGAGGGGTCGTCGAAGGGGAGGTAGCCGCTGGCGAAGTAGGCGTTCTCGGCCGCCGGCCCCGCGGCCTCCACCACCGCTTGGGAGGCACAGGCGCTGGTGTAGAAGAGGCGGGACGTCACCCGGAGCGATCGGGCCGCGGACATGATCCGGGCGCACGTCTGGGCCGGGAAGAGGACGAGGACAGCGTCGGGATTGCCGGCGGTAGCCGCCTTGAGGGCCGGGGCGAAGTCGGCGGCATCGGCGCTGGCCGCCACCAGCTTCACGTCGGTGACGCCCTTGCTGCGCAGGACGATCTCCGCGGCGGCGATGACGGTGGTCAGCACGCCGGGCAGGTCGACGTAGAGGGCGCCCACCCGCTTGACCTTGAGGGTGTTGAGGGCGTAGTCGGCCATGCCGAGCAGGTCGCCGACCACCCCACCGGCCAGCATCCACGCCGCGCCCGACGTGAGCTCCTCCCCCAGCGCCGGCGTGCCGCCGATGTAGGGGATGCCCGCCTTCTCGAGCACCGGCAGCGAGGCGGCGGCACCGAGATCGACCCCGCCGAGCACCGCCACCGGCTTCTTCTCCAGCAACGAGTTGGCGCACGCGGCCGAGGACTCGGGCGATCCGTTGGTGCGGCACACCTCCAGGCGGAGGGGACGACCGTTCACCCCGCCGAAATCCTCGTTGACGTGGGCGACGGCAGCTTGGGCCGCCTCGCGGGCCTCGGGGAAGGACCCGATCGGAGCGTCCTCCTGGTTGATCATGCCCAGGACGATGGCGTTGTCGGCCTTCCCGCCGTCGCCGCCGCTGCTGCACGCCACCGCCAGGAGACCGGCGATCAGCACCAGAGCGACGCGCTTCACGCCGCCATTCTGCCCGCCTTTCCCCGTTCTGGTTGCACTAACCCGCGCCGGCGGTGGTCAAGTGCAGCCAGAATCGGCGGATCGACCGGACCATCGTGTTCCTGCTGCTCGGTTTGGGGGCCGGCGCCGTCTACGCCGGCCTAGGGCTGGGGCTGGTCCTGGTGCACCGGGTCTCCGGTGTGGTCCACGTGGCTCACGGGGCGGTGGCGGCGTACGTGGCCTACGTGTTCGTCGAGCTGCGGGCCGCGGGCGATCTCGTCTTCCCGATCGGGCGGGTAAGCCTGGGCGACGGGGTCCCGTTCGTGCCGGCGTTCGTGCTGAGCCTCGGTGTGGCCGCCGCCATCGGGCTGGTCGCCTACGTGCTGGTCTTCCGGCCGCTGCGGGCGGCGCCGGCCCTAGCCGGGCTGGTGGCGTCGGTGGGCCTGATGGCCACCCTGCAGGCGCTCATCGTGTTGCGCTTCGGCGGCGGCGGGCGGCCGGTGCCGGCGATCCTGCCCGCCGAGCCGGTGGCGGTTCTCGGGGCCGAGGTGCCTCGTGACCGGCTGCTGCTGGCCGTGATCGTGATCGCCGCCGGCGTGGCGCTGTGGGCCGTCTACCGGTTCACCCGCTTCGGCCTGGCCAGCCGGGCCGCATCCGACGACGTCACCGGCGTGGCCCTGCTGGGCTTGTCGCCGGACGTGCTGGCCGCGACCAACTGGGTGGCGGCCAGCGTGCTGGCCGGCGCCGGCGGCATCCTGGTGGCGCCGGTCACCGGCCTCGACCCGGCGACGACCACCCTGCTCGTCGTGCCCGCGCTGGCCGCCGCCCTCGTCGGCCGGCTCCTGTCCTTCGGGGCGACGGTGGCCGCCGGGCTCGCCCTCGGCATGGCGCAGTCCGTGTTGCTGCTCGCCCAGGACAACTGGTCGTGGATTCCCCGCTCCGGCGTGCGGGAGGCGGTGCCGCTGCTGGTGATCGTGGCTGCCCTGGCGGTCGGCGCCGGCGGGCGGCTGGCCCGGGGAGACGGCGCCGGCGCCGGCCGGCGGCTGCCCGTCGCCCCTCGCCCCCGGCGGGTGGCCGGGTGGGCGGTGGCCGGCACCGTGGTGGGCGTCGCCGCGGTGGCCGGCTTCAGCGGCCAGGACCGGATGGCGGTGGTCACCTCGCTGATCGGGATGCTGGTGTGCCTGTCGATCGTGGTCCTGACCGGGTGGTCGGGGCAGATCTCCCTGGCCCAGATGGCGTTCGCCGGCGTGGCCGGGTTCTCGCTCAGCCGGCTGGCGACGGAGGTGGGGGTGCCGTTCCCCGTCGCCCCTTTGCTGGCCGCATCGCTCGCCGCTGCCGCCGGCCTCCTCGTCGGGCTGCCGGCGCTGCGGGCCCGGGGGGTGAGCCTGGCGGTGGTCACCCTGGCCGGCGCGGTCGTGGTCGAGGAGGCGGTGTTCAAGCGGCCGGCGCTGACGGGCGGCTTCGGTGGCTCGAGGGTGCCGGCGCCGGCGGGCCTCGACCCGGCAGAGCCGGCGTTCGGGCTCCTCGTGCTGGCGGTGCTGGTCGTCACCGCCGTCGGCCTGGCCCGGCTGCGGACCGCCGGCGCCGGCCGCCGTCTCCTGGCCGTGCGGGCCAACGAACGAGCCGCCGCCGCCCTGGGGATCGACGTCGCCCGCACCCGCCTCGGCGCCTTCGCCCTGTCGGCGTTCCTCGCCGGCCTGGCCGGCGCCCTGCTCGGCTACCAGCAGGGACAGCTCTCCTTCGGCTCGTTCGGCGTCTTCGTGTCGCTGGCCTACCTGGCCGTGGCGTACCTGGGCGGCGTCGCCGGCATCGCCGGCGCCGTCGTCGCCGGGCTGCTGGTGCCCAGCGGGGCGGCGTTCACCCTGCTCGACCTGGGCCGCTACCAGCTGCTGGCCAGTGGCCTGGGCCTCATGGTGGTCACCGTCCTCGCTCCGGGCGGCGTCACCGGATGGGGGCGCCGGTGACCGGCCCGGGAGGCCGGTCCATGCGACATTCAGCGGGGCGCCACCGGAAGGTGGTGGGCCGGTGACGCTCGCCGTGCGCGGACTCCGGGTCCGGTTCGGGACGACGGAGGTCGTCGCCGGCCTCGACCTCGACCTGGCACCGGGAACGATCACCGGACTGATCGGCCCCAACGGCGCCGGCAAGACCACCGCCCTGGAGGCCATCTCCGGGCTGGTGCCGGCGACGGCCGGTGAGATCACGCTGGGCGGGGCGCGCATCGAGCACCTCGCCCCCCACCGCAGGGCCCGGCTGGGGCTGGCCCGGACCTTCCAGGCCCAGGAGCTGTTCGAGGACCTGACCGTGGCCGAGAACCTTCTCGTCGCCGGCGGGGCCGGCCCCGACGACGACCGCCTGCCCTCCCGGCTGAGCCACGCCGAGCGCTCCGCCCTGGCCCTCGACCGGGCCGTGGCCCGGGGCGTCCGGCCCGTCCTCCTCCTCGACGAGCCCGCCGCCGGCCTCGACGACGCCGGCCGTGCCGGCCTGGCCCGCCGTCTGCGTGAGCTGGCCGGCGCCGGCACCGCGGTCCTCCTCGTCGACCACGACATGCGTCTCGTCCTCGACGTCTGCGACCGGGTCACCGTCCTCGACGCCGGCCGGGTGATCGCCGAGGGCCCGCCGGCGGAGGTCCGGGCCGACCCCGAGGTGGTCGCCGCCTACCTGGGCCGGGGCGATCCGGCCCCGCCGCCGCCGGCACCGGCAACCGGTGGCGCCACCGTGCTCGATGCCCGCGGCCTGACCGCCGGCTACGCCGGCGTCCCCGTCGTCCACGGGGTGGACCTCACGGTGACGGCCGGCGAGGTCGTCGCCCTGCTCGGCCTCAATGGCGCCGGCAAGACGACGTCCCTGCAGGCCCTCGCCGGCGTGCTCCCCCGCATGGGCGGGGCGGTGACCGTCCTCGGGAGCACGACCACGAAGCCCCACCGCCTCGCCCGCCTCGGCATGGCCTGCCTCCGCCAGGGCCAGACGCCCTTCGCCGGCCTCACCGTCGCCGAACACCTCCGCCTGGTCAGAGGTGACGCCGACCGGCTGCCGGCGCTGCGGCCCCTGCTGGACCGGCCGGCCACCGTCCTGTCCGGCGGGGAGCAGCGCTTGCTGGCCCTCGCCATGGCCCTGGCCGCCAGGCCCAAGCTCCTCCTCCTCGACGAGCTCAGCCTGGGCCTCGCCCCCCAGATCGTCGAGGGCCTCCTGCTGACCGTGCGCCAGATCGCCGAGGAGGGCGCCGGCGTGCTCATGGTCGAACAGCACCTGCCCCTCGCCCTGGCCACCGCGGACCGCGGCTACGTCATGGAGCGGGGCCGCATCACCGCCGAGGGCACCGCCGCCGAACTCCGGACCCGCATCACAGAAACCGGCCTGCTGCCGATCTAGCTTTCCGGCGATGGGGACGTCGACCTCGCGCTTCGGAGTGGGAAAGCGGGAGGGCCACGACGCCACGGAGTTCTACGCCCGCTTCCGGCCGCCGGAGATCTCCCCCGACAGCGAGGTCGCCGACTTCACCCCCGACCCCCCGCTGATCTGCGGCGACGCCCGGGCCATGGACGAGCTCAAGCCGGCCAGCGTCGCCCTGGTCGTCACCTCGCCGCCCTACTTCGCCGGCAAGGAGTACGAGGCCGCCCTCGGAGAAGGGCACGTGCCCGCCACCTACCTCGACTACCTCGCCATGCTCGGCGACGTCTTCGACGAGTGCAAGCGGGTGCTCGAGCCCGGCGGCCGCATCGCCGTCAACGTCGCCAACCTGGGCCGGCGCCCCTACCGCAGCCTGGCCGCCGACGTCGTCGCCATCCTCCAGGACGACCTCGGGCTGCTGCTGCGGGGCGAGATCGTGTGGGTCAAGGCCGAGGGCGCCTCCGGCTCCTGCGCCTGGGGCTCGTTCCGCCGGGCCACCAACCCGGTGCTGCGCGACGTGAGCGAGCGGGTGATCGTGGCCAGCAAGGGCCGGTTCGACCGGGCCCGCCGGGGCGACAGCACCCTGGGCACCGACGAGTTCCTGGAGTCCACCCTCGACGTGTGGCGCATGCCGCCCGAGAGCGCCCGCCGCGTCGGCCACCCCGCCCCTTTCCCCGTCGAGCTGCCCCAGCGCCTGATCGAGCTGTACACCTACCGGGGCGATCTGGTCCTCGACCCCTTCCTGGGCGCCGGCTCCACCGCCGTCGCCGCCGTCCGCACGGGCCGGCGCTACTGCGGCTACGACACCGACCCGGCCTATGTGGACCTGGCCCGCCGGCGGGTGAGTGAGGAGGCGGTCCCGGCCGCCGGCCCGCCGCCCGGGGGGAAGGCGGCGGCCGGCGTGGCCGAGGATCTGTTGGCCGCGGCGGGGTTCACGATGGTCGCCCGCAAGCAGCGGCTCCCGAAGCTGGGCCTCACCGTCGACCTGGTGGTCGAGGGCGAGGACGGCCGGCGGTGGTTCGTCGAGGTGTGCGGCGCCCTCACCGTCACCAGGGCCGGCCTGGCCCGCACCGACGAGGTGTGGCAGGCGATCGGGCGGGCATCGGTCCTGCCCGCCCCGGTCCTCCTGCTGACTTCGCACCCACCGACGGCCGAGGGCAGGAAGGCGCTCGACGCCGCCGGCCTGGACGCCATCGGGCTGACCTCGCCCGACGCGCCCGACCGTCTCCGCCGCTACGCCACCGGGACGGAGCCCAGCCGCCCGGACTGGTAGTCCTCGAAGGCCTTGATCAGCTGGGCCTTGGTGTTCATGACGAACGGCCCGTAGTGGGCCACCGGCTCCCGGATGGGCCGCCCCCCCATGACGTAGACGTCGAGTCCAGGTGAACCACCAGCCTGCTCCCGGGGCCCTGCCACCCGGATGGTGTCACCCTCCCCGAGCACGGCCAGCTGGCCCGACCGCACCGGCCGGCGCTCGGCGCCGACCGTGCCCAGGCCACTCAGGACGTAGAGGAGGCCGTTGTAGCCCGCCCTCCACGGCAGATCGACCTCGGCGCCGGGCTGGATGGTGGCGTGGACGATGGTGATCGGCGTGTAGGTCGAGCCCGGGCCGGTGTGGCCGCCGAGGTCGCCGGCGATGAGCCGCACCAGGGCGCCGCCGTCGGGGGAGCTGAGCAGGGCCACCGACGAGCCCCGGATGTCCTGGTAGCGGGGCTGGATCATCTTGTCCTTGGCCGGCAGGTTGACCCACAGCTGGAGGCCGTGGAAGAGCCCGCCGCTCATGACGAGCGCCTCCGGCGGCCGCTCGATGTGGAGGATGCCGCCGCCGGCGGTCATCCACTGGGTGTCGCCGTCGGTGATGACGCCGCCGCCGCCGTTGGAGTCCTGGTGCTCCATGACACCGTCGATCATGTAGGTGACGGTCTCGAAGCCCCGGTGCGGGTGCCACGAGGTGCCCTTGGGCTCACCGGGGGCGTAGTCGACCTCGCCCATCTGGTCCATGTGGATGAACGGGTCGAGGTCGGCCATGGGGACGCCGGCGAAGGCCCGGTGGACAGGGAAGCCTTCGCCCTCGTAGCCGGTGGGGGCGGTGGTCACCGAGCGGACCGGGCGGATGGCGCTCTGCATGTCGGCCGGTGCCAGCTTGGGCAGGGTCAGGATGTCGTCGACGGTGATGGCGGGCATCAGCGTGCTCCTCGCAAGAGATCGTGTTGTTCAAGCCTCAACAACTTCTCTCGCCGATGATTCCCTAAGGCAATTCGCGGGATCGGTCGATATGTACACCATGCCGACTCAAACAGTTCGTCTGGAGGACCTGGCCGAGAACCTCACCCGCAGGCTGGGGGTGCCGTTCCGCCCGAACAACAAGGGTGGCATCGGCTTCCGCGAGCCGCTGCGGCTGACGAGCTGGTCCGTGCCCCTGGTGTTCGACGGCCACGCGGCCTGGGACCACGGGAGTCTGGTGCCCAAGGACTTCGTCGGCCACGTGCTGTGGGCCGCCCTGCGGTCGACGGCCGGACGCGACGACCCGCGGCCCTACTGGCACTGCAACCTGTCGGAGGCCGCGGGTGAGGCCATCATCGAGCACCTCACCGACGAGGACGCCGGTGACGGCTGGGTCATCGGTGAGGACGTGCTCCTCAAGCCCGCCGCCGAGCCGGCCAAGCCCCGCGCCAAGCGCCGGTTCAACGTCGCCTAGCGAGGGCCCGAGCGGCCCGAGCGGGCCCGAGCGGCCCTCACAGAGCGGGGTGGAGGCGGCATGGGCCGGCGCCCTCGGGGGTAATCCTGAGGGCAGTGTCGCAGAACAGGCTCGCCCACCAGGTCGTCGCCGACCGCTACGAACTGCTGGAGAGCGTCGGCCGCGGCGGTTTCGGCGTGGTGTGGCGGGCGTGCGACACGCTGCTGCAGCGCCACGTGGCGGTCAAGGAGATCCACATCCCCGCCATCCTCAACGACGAGGAACGGGCCGGCGTGCGGGAGAAGGTGCTCAGGGAGGCCAGGGCCGCGGCCCGGCTGGACCACCCCAACGCCGTCACCGTGTTCGACGTCATCGACGACGACGGCAGCCCCGTCATCGTCATGGAGCTGGTCGAGGCGCCCAACCTGTCCGACCTGGTAAAGGAGCGGGGCCCGCTGGCGCCGGCCGAGGCCGCCGGGATCGGCCTGGAAGTGCTCGCTGTCCTCGAAGCGGCCCACCAGCACGGCATCGTGCACCGTGACGTGAAGCCCGGCAACGTCATGGTCTCGGAGTCGGGCCGGGTCCGCCTGGGCGACTTCGGAGTGGCGGCCATCCTCGACGACCCCACCGTCACCACCTCCGGCGCCATCACCGGCTCTCCGGCGTACATGGCACCCGAGCAGGCCACCAACAAGGGAGCGGTTCCGGCGTCGGACCTGTGGTCCCTCGGCGCCACCCTCTACTTCGCCGTCGAGGGCCAGCCGCCGTTCGACAAGGGTGCCCCCCTGCCGACGCTGACCTCCATCGTGCAGGACCCGCCCCGTCCCACCGAGCGGGCCGGCGTCCTCGGCCCGGTGCTGGACGGCCTGCTGGTCAAGGACCCTCTGGCCCGGCTCTCGGGCGCCCAGCTCCGCCGGCAACTGGAGCGGGTGGCCGCCACCGCACCCCGGACCGAGGCCGCCCCCTCCGGCGACACCATGGTCCTCGACGAACCCGTGGTCGTGGCCGAGGAGCCGGTCGAGACGAAGC
>DATLHA010000043.1:0-6222 GCA_035540095.1 Acidimicrobiales bacterium
GGCCCCCGCCTCCCCGAACCGATCCCCATCCCTGCGGACTCCTACGCGCCGGAGCCGGTCGTCCCCCTGGGCACCATCGAGATCCCGGCCATCGGGCTCACCCACCGCATGTACCAGGGCGTGACCCTGCACAACATCGACCGGGGGCCCAGCCACTGGACCGGGTCGGCGATGCCGGGGGAGATGGGGAACACCGTCATCGCCGGCCACCGGTCCACGGTGACGGAGCCGTTCCGTCGTATCGACCGCCTGGTGCCCGGCGATGCCGTGATCTTCACCGTCGGCGGCGCCCGCTGGACGTACCGGGTCACCGGCAATCTCGTCGTTCTGCCCGAGGACAGCTGGATCGCCGACCAGACGACGGCCTTCACCGGCACCCTGTACGCCTGCCATCCGATCGGCTCCGTGGCCGAGCGCTTCGTCGTCAGGCTGGTACTGGAGTCCTGACCGCTCAGCCGGTCGCGCTCCGGAGGAGCAGGGTGAGCCCCAGCATGACGCCGGCGACGGCCAGCGCCAAGAGGGCACCGAGGATCGCCACCAGCACGACCAGCGCGATGCCCGAACGGATCCTCACCCACAGCGAGTTGCGCCGGGCGGGGAGGACGCGCAGGCGCATGAGCTCGGAGTCTGCTCCGGCGAGCGCCGGCGTGACGGACATGCCGAGCGTGGGCCCCGACGGGGCCGCACTGGTGAAGACCTCCGGCGCCGGCGCCGCCGCCAGCTTCCGTTCCTTGCGCCGGCTGGTCTTGGCCTCGGCGCCAGACGATTGCTTCCGGATCGTGGGAGGCTGGTCAGGGCCATTCAGGACGACATGAACCACGGCGACGATCGCCGCCAGCACCACGCCGAAGCTCACGAGGAACGTGGACACTACCGACCCAACTCTAACGTGCGAGCAGGAGGGACCGCCGCCCGACAACCACTCCGGGGAGTCCAGCCGCCGGTGGGCGGTCGCCCTGGTGGCCCTGTGCGTGGTCCTGACCGGCGTGGCGGTGACCGCCCGCTACGTCCAGCTTCCGTACGACACCCTGGCTCCCGGATCGGCTCGATCGGTGAACAACGTCATCGAGGTCAGAGGCCATCCCGTCTACCCTCCCCAGGGCAAGCTTTTTTACACCACCGTCGCTGTTCGTGAGCGGGTGAACCCCTACGAGGCGATCGCCGGGTGGCTGGATCCGGCGGTGGAGGTCGTTCCCGAGAGCAAGGTACGGGGCACTATCCCGCCGGAGGAGTTCCGGCGGATGAACGTCGAGGCCATGGCGGACTCCAAGACGACCGCCCAGGTCCTCGCCCTCCGCCAACTCGGTTATACCGACCTGGGGGCGGGCGCCGAGGTCGTGGACGTGCAGCCCGACATGCCCGCCGGGCCCGTCTTGAAGCCCGGGGACGTCATCGTGTCCATCGATGGGAGAACGGTGGGAACCAGCGGCGACGCGGTGGCGGCCATCCGGGCCCGGGCCCCCGGCGACACGCTCCGCATGCGGGTCGAGCGAGGCGGGGCCCCGCCCTTCGACGCCCAGGCCGTCCTCGCCGCCGACGAGGGCCGTCCTCTCCTCGGCGTCCGGCTCTCCACCAAGGTCAAACTCCCTTTCGACATCGCCATCGAATCGGGCCGGGTCGTCGGCCCCTCGGCGGGGCTGGCATACAGCCTGCAGCTGCTCGACCTGCTCACGCCGGGCGAGCTGACCGGCGGTTCTTCGGTGGCGGTCACCGGCGAACTGCTGAGCGACGGCACCGTCGGGCCGATCGGCGGGGTGGCCCAGAAGGCGGTGGCGGTGCGGCGGGCCGGGATCAAGGTCTTCCTCGTCCCCAAGGAGAACGAAGCCGAGGCCCGGGCCCACGCCGGCACGAACCTGGAAGTCAGGGGGGTCGGGAGCTACGACGAGGCGCTGAACGCCCTGGGTTCCCTGGAGGGCAGCAACGCCTTGGCCCTCGGCAAGCCCGCCCAGGGGTCCTAGCGCGTCGCAGACCCGGGCGGGGCAGACGGCGGACCCTCGCAGCGACGGCGCCCGCCAGCAACGAATCGTGTGCGCCCCGCCACGCAGGGTGACTGGACAGAGCGGTACCATGAGCAAGATCGTCCGTCGCCGGGCTCCGAGGTTTCCGATGACCGCATCTCCGCTCGTGGCCCACCCCCGCTTCCCCGCGCCGGGCGGAGGCTAGGGAGCCATGTCCCCAGAGGGCGCCCAGCTGCGCTTCGCGGTCGAGTTCGCCACCTTCTTGGTGGCGGTGGCCGGCGCGGCCATCGTGCTCCTCCGCCCGAACCTGGTCGGTGCCAACCGGCGGTCCCGTGTCGTCCTGGCCCTCGGCTTCGCCGGGGTGGCTGCCGCCGCCTTCCTGCACGGGTCGATCCTCACCGGCACCCGCGAGTCGCTCGTCATCACGCTGCGGGGCGCCGGCATCGTGCTCCTGGCCATCGGGACCCTGGGATGGGGCGAGGCGCAGGCGTCCCGCCGGGCGCTGTGGATCTCCCTGGTCCTGATGACGGTCGCCGAGGCGGCGTCGGTCACCGACGCCGGCACCATCGCCGACTGGGCGCGGGGCGCCGGCGCCCTCGCTCTGGGCACCATGCTGATCACCTCGGCCCGCCGGTCGGTGCCGGCGCGCATCGCCGTCAGCACGGTGGCCACCCTCCTCCTGGTCGTGCTGGCCGTCTCGCTGGCGCTGTCGATCGTGATCTCGGGCAACGTGGAGCGCGAGGCGATACGCCGGGTGGAGGGCCGAGCGCTGGCCGAGGCCGAGGAGGTCTTGACCAGCTCGGGCAAGGACGCCAGCAACAGCGCCAAGCTCATCGCCCTCACCGTCTCGGGCCGGCCCGCGGAGTTCCTCATCGGGCTGTCGAACCGCCCGACCGCCGACAACGTCATCCTCGGCGACCTGCAGAACTTCGTACAGGCCGGGCTGCTGTCGGCATCGGGCCCGCTGCTCTATGCCACCGAGAAGCGCCGGGTCATCGCCGCCATCGGGCTGGACACGGTGGGCGCCGACGCCCTCGTCGGGTCGGGAGCGGTGAACGAGCTGCTCGACCGCCGGCAGGACGACGGCAGCTCCATCGAGGTCATGGGCAGCCGGGTGCTGGCCGTCGGCGCCCATGCGGTCAAGGTCCGGGCGCCGGAGGGCGAACGGGTGGTGGGCATCGTCGTCGCCTCTGCCGACCTCACCCGTGACTACCTGACGCAGCGGGCGCGCAACGACCCCAAGGTGTCGCTGGGACTGGTGGACAGGGAGCGGGTCCTGGTGAGCTACGGCATCCCCCTGGCGACAGGGCCGGTGCTTGGAGTGGCCCGCGACGCCCTGCGTTCCACCGACGCCAGCGCCACACGCGTCGCCGCCGGCACCTTCCTTGCCGCCCGGGCGGTCGTGGCCCCCGACGGGGCCCGGGTGCTGGCGGTCGTGGCGACGTTGCCCACGACGGTGGTGGACGACACCCGCAACTCCCTGTTCCGCAACCTGTTCCTGGTCGGGCTGCTCACCTCCCTCGCCGCCTTCTTCGTCGCCGTCTTCGTCGGGGAGCGCATCGGCGTCGGCCTGCGCCGGCTGACCCGGGCCGCAGAGGCCATCCAAGCCGGCGACCTGACGGTGCGCACCCACGTCGTCAGCCCCGATGAGGTCGGCGTGCTCAGCGCCACCTTCGACTCCATGGCCGAGTCGATCGAGACTCTCGCCGCCGAGCTGCGCCAGACCGCCGAGGAGGAAGCCAAGACCCGCACCCGGCTGGAGACCGTGGTGGCCGGCATGGGCGAGGCCCTGGTGGCCGTCGACGCCGCCGGCCGCGTCACCACGTTCAACGCCGCGGCCGAGGAGCTGTTCGGCGTCCGGGCCCGCGACGCCCTGGGCCAGCCCGCGTCCGCAGTGGCCACCATCGTGGCCGAGGACGGATTGGACCTGTCGTCGCGGCTCGCTCAGCCTTCGACCAACCCGTGGAGCGCGGCGGCGCTGGTGCTGCGCGACGAGGACACCCGCATCCCCGTGGCGCTCTCCGCCGGCAGCCTGGGCCGCCCCGGAGGTCCTCCGGTCGGCAGCGTGTACGTGCTGCGGGACATGCGGCGGGAGCGGGAGGCGGAGCGGGCCAAGAGCGAGCTGCTGTCCAACATCAGCCACGAGCTGCGCACGCCCTTGGTGCCCATCAAGGGGTACGCCGAGCTGCTGCTGCGCCGCAAGGTGCCGGCGGCCAAGGCCAGGCAGTCCCTCGCCGAGATCGTGGAGGCCGCCGACCGGTTGGAGCTGGTCGTGCAGCGGCTGCTCGACGTGGCTGCCCAGGACGCCACCCCGGTCAGCGTCCGCCACGAGCCCGTGCCGGTGCGACCGCTGCTGGAGTCGGTGGTCAACCGGTGGAAGAGCCGGGTCGACGACCGTCACCCCATCACTCGCAGGACGGCGCGCGACCTCCCCGACCTCATCGGCGACCGCCGGCTGCTCGAACGGTGCCTCGACGAGCTGGTCGACAACGCGGTCAAGTTCTCGCCCGCAGGCGGCACGGTGGCGGTGACGGCCACGATGTCGACCGACGGGTCCGACGACGGCCAGGGCGGGCCCGCGGTGCAGATCGCAGTTCGCGACCACGGGATCGGCATCCCCCCGGACCGGCTCGACCGCATCTTCGAGGACTTCTCCCAGGGAGACAGCTCGCCGACCCGCCAGTTCGGCGGCCTGGGCCTGGGACTGGCACTCGTCCGCCGCATCGTCCATGCCCACCAAGGAGAGCTGCTCTGCGAGACCACCCCCGGCGAGGGCTCGACGTTTTCCATCGTGCTACCTGTCAACCCGTCCGCCCGGACGTCACCGAGAAAGAAGGTGCGCTCCTGATGCGCCGGCCAACACCAGCGGTCGTCGCAACCCTGATGGTGCTGGGCCTGGTGCTGGCCGGGTGCAGCGAGTCCACGCCGCCGGCCGCCGGCCGCCTCACGGTGGAGGGTCAGGCGGAGATCCTCCACCCGGGAGAGGACCGTCGGGAGGTGACGGCGTCCCGCGACCTCAGGGCCGGCGACCGCGTCCGCGTCCGCCAAGGGACCGCCATCATCGAGCTGCGGGACGACCGGCGCTTCGAGTTGCGCCAGGGCTCCGACCTCGAGCTGCTGCCCAGGGAGGAGACCTCCAACATCCAGCCGACCCTGATCGGTGGCGACCTCCTGGTCGTTTCCGACGCCAGGCCCCTGGTCGTGGCGGCCACCAACGGCGCCCAGATCGCCGTCCATGGCCACGCCCGTCTCTCCCGCGGCGTGTCGTTGCTGGTGGCGACCTACGAGGGCACCGCCGAGCTGAGCGCCGGCGGATCGAGGCTCACAGTGCCCGCCCTCCGCCAGGCGTCGCTGCCGGCGACCGGCGAGTTCCCGGCCCAGGTGTCGCCCTTGGAGTACGCAAGCACCGATGGATGGGACCAGCGCTACCTCTCCGACGCCATGGACCTCAGCAACCAGCTGAAGAGGCGCAGCGACGGGTTCACGTCCCAGCTCGGGCCCAACGAGGGCCGTTCGCTGAACTACTTCCGGGAGCTGCTTCCCCGGCTGGCCGCGGAGCCCGCATTCACCGCCGCTCTCCTCAACTCCCGCCGGGCACCGGGCGAGACCCTGGTGGGCGCTGCCATCGTCCTGGAGGGCAGCAGGGGCACCTTCGCCGAGCGGTGGGCGGCGGTGTTCACCTTCCGCGACCAGGGAGCGGAGTGGGGACTGGTCGCCATGGACCAAGGCGTGGAGCGAGCGCCGCTGTTCACCACCATCGACGACGCCATCAGCAGGACGCCGACCCAGTTCGCCGCCGGCCCGCCTCCGGACCGCCCGCCGACGTCGTTGAACCCGCCGGTCGGCGGGGGGCCGCGGCCGACGGTCCCGGCCACCACGACCACCACCGTGGCCCGTCCGCGGCCGGGTGCGACGCCGACCACGACGCTTCCGGCGCCGGCCCCGAGTGGACCGAGCACCGGCGTCACCGGGCCGCTCAACACAGGGACCCCTCTCGACCAGCCGGTCAACGACCTCGTCAACACCCTGACCGGCCTCCTGAGGAGCCTGGGCCAGCAATAGCGTCCGCGTTCTGGCCGGTGGCGGGGCGTACGCTGGCGCCATGGGGGACGACCAGATCGTTATCTCCAGCGGCCAGGCCATAACGCCGGAGACGGTGATGGGCCGGAGCTTCACGTCGGCCTTCCGCGGCTACCACCCGGCCGAGGTCAGGCAGTTCCTGAAGCAGGTCAGCGACGAGATGGCCGCCGGCGCCGAACGCGAG
>DATLHA010000044.1:0-1761 GCA_035540095.1 Acidimicrobiales bacterium
CTCGGCCGCCCGGTCGGACAGGGCCGAGCGCAGGGCGGCGGCCACCATCTTCTTGGGGGTGCGCTGGGCGTAGCTGCGGGGCTTCGGCCCCATCGCCACCCCACCGCCGCGCCAGTGCGGCGCCCGGGTGGAGCCCTGGCGAGCTCGGCCGGAGCCCTTCTGGCGCCAGGGCTTGCGCCCACCGCCGCGGACCTCGGCCCGGGTGAGGGTGCTGTGGTCGCCGGCGCGGATGCCGGCCAGCTGGGCGGTGACGACCTGGTGCATCAGGGCGACGTTGGGCGTGACGCCGAAGATGTCCTCGGCCAGCTCGGCGGTGCCCACCGACGCGCCGGATGCGTTGCGGATGTCGACGGAGGCCATGGTCAACCCTTCCCGTTCCGGCCGTTGGGAGTGGCCGTCGTGCGCACGGCGTCACGGATCAGGACCAGCCCGCCCCGGGGGCCGGGGATGGCGCCCTTGAGGAGGATGATCTGGCGCTCGGCGTCGGCCTGCACGACTTCGAGGTTCAGCGTGGTCACCTGCTGGTGACCCATACGCCCCGCCATCTTGGTGCCCTTGAACACCCGGGCCGGCGTGGCGCAGGCGCCGATGGCGCCCGGGGCCCGGTGCTTCTTGTGCGTGCCGTGGCCGGCACCCAGCCCCTTGAAGTTGTGGCGCTTCATGACGCCGGCGTAGCCCTTGCCCTTGCTGACGCCCGTGACGTCAACCTTCTCGCCGGCGCTCAAGATGGTGGCGTTGATCTCGTCGCCCACCGAGTACCGGCCGGCGTCGTCGACGCGCAGCTCGACCAGGCGCTTGCCGGGGTCCACCCCCGCCTTGGCGAAATGACCCTGCTCCGGCTTGTTCAGCCGTGACGGGCGCTGGGCGCCGAAGGTCACCTGCACCGCGCTGTAGCCGTCGGTCTCGGGCGTCTTCACCTGCACCACCCGGCACGGCGTTACCCGTACGAGGGTGACCGGAATGGCACGGTTCTGGTCATCCCAGATCTGTGTCATGCCGACCTTCTCGCCGACGATCGCCTTCTTTGCCATGGCTCTGTGTCTGCCTTCACGCGGAAACTCCGCACGGGTGGGTTCCCGGCGGAGCGATTGGGTTGTTTGCCTGGGTGTACCGGACGGCCGGCGACCAAGGACGTAGGAGTCGAGAGGGCTATGCGGCCCTGCTCATGAACCTGACGAGTATAGCGCCCCCGGGGGGAAGCTCCTCCCGGGGGGATTTCAGACCTGCTGGATCTTGATCTCGATGTCGACGCCGGCGGGCAGGTCGAGGCGCTGCAGGGAGTCCACGGTCTTGGGGCTGGGCTCGAGGATGTCGAGCAGCCGCTTGTGGATCCGCATCTCGAAGTGCTCGCGGGAGTCCTTGTCCTTGTGGGGTGAGCGGATCACCGTGTAGCGGTGCTTCTCGGTGGGCAGCGGCACCGGCCCGCGCACCGTCGCCTGGGTGCGGAGCACCGTCTCCACGATCTTCTTCGTCGACTGGTCGACGATCTCGTGGTCGTACGCCTTGAGCCGGATCCGAATCTTCTGAGCCACGAGGAAACACCTTATCTATTGGAAGGAGCAACCGGCCGAAGGCCGCCACCGAAGCTCCGCTTCGGTGGGAGGAGGGACAGCCGCCCCGCCGGCGGCGGGGCGTCAATGCAGTTTGGGGGGTCGTCGGGGGTCTATTGGAAGGAGCAACCGGCCGAAGGCCGCCACCGAAGCTCCGCTTCGGTGGGAGGAGGGACAGCCGCCCCGCCGGCGGCGGGGCGCCAGTGCAGTT
>DATLHA010000045.1:0-2342 GCA_035540095.1 Acidimicrobiales bacterium
GCGGCGCTGCGGCGGGGCTTCGCCGAGGCCACCCTGCCCTATGTCATCGTCCAGGACGCCGACTGGGAGTACGACCCCGCCGAGTACGGGGACCTGCTGGCGCCGCTGCTCGACGGCCGGGCCGACGTGGTCTTCGGGTCACGGTTCCACGGGTCCCGCCCCCACCGGGTCCTGTACTTCTGGCACAGCGTGGGCAACCGGATGCTCACCACGCTCTCGAACATGGTCACCAACCTCAGCCTGAGCGACATGGAGACCTGTTACAAGGCCTTCCGCCGGGAGGTGCTCGACAGCTTCGACCTCGAGGAGGACCGCTTCGGCATCGAGCCGGAGATCACCGCCAAGGTGGCCCGGGGCGGCTGGAGGATCTACGAGGTCGGCATCTCCTACTCCGGCCGCACCTACGCCGAGGGGAAGAAGATCGGCTGGCGCGACGGCGTCCGGGCGCTGTTCTGCATCATCCGGTACTCCCAGGCCGGGGAGCGTCTACGGCACCGGGGCCGGCTGCGGCCGAGGACGGGCCCGGCCGCGGTCAACGAGGCCGACGAGGAGCTGGCCGACACCCTCGACAACCTCGACGACGCCGTCAACTACGCCGGCTGGATCTACTCGCTGATGGCGCCGTACCTCGGCCGGCGGGTCCTGGAGGTCGGCGCCGGCCACGGCACCCTCACCGACCGGCTGCTGGAGGGCCGCACGGTCACCGCCACCGATCTGTCGCCGCGCTGTGTCTCGATCCTCGAGGCCCGCTACGCCGGCGACGAGCGGGTCACGGTGCTGGAGGCCGACGTCGACGACGTGCCGGCGCTCGGCCAGTTCGACTCGGTGGTGCTGGTCAACGTGCTGGAGCACATCGCCGATGACGCCCGAGCGGTGCGGTCGCTGGAGAAGGCGCTTGGCGCCGGCGGCCACCTCGTGCTCTACGTGCCCGCGTTCGAGGCCCTCTACAGCGACTTCGACCGCCGCATCGGCCACCACCGGCGCTACCGGGCCGAGCAGCTCGCCGACCTGGTCACCGAGGCGGGGCTGGAGGTCGTCGACCTGCGCTACGTCAACCTCGTCGGCGCCGTGGCCTGGTGGCTGCTCGCCACCAAGCTGGGCCAGACACCGACGCAGAAGTGGTCGGCGCTCACCTTCGACCGGGCGGTCGTCCCGCTGGTCAGCCGGGTCGAGCGCCGGCGCCGGCCGCCGTTCGGTCAGTCGATCCTCTGCGTCGCCAAGCGCCCCTGACCGCTCGTCAGGGGGCCGGCGCCGGCGGCCTGACCCGCTCGGCCACCACGATGTTCTGCTCCTCGAACCGGATGGCGAACTCGCCGTTCTCCAGCAGGCGGGCGAGGATCGGCCTGTCGGTGTCGTTCATCTGCAGCCGGTCGACCAGCACCCAGTCGACATCCGCGGGGTCGTGCTGGTTCTCCTCTCTGACGCCCCAGTTGAGGGGGAGCCAGGGCACCGGCCACTCGTAGATCCGCTCCCGGTGGGTCATGTGGGGGGCGAAGTTGTAGTGCACGCTGGCCGATCCCCGGTCCGGCACGACGTCCATCGCCTTCTCCCGGATCGCGTTCCGGGGGTCCGGGTACAGGGCCCAGATGCCCGACCGGTACTTGGTGCTGATCGGCGAAGGGCCCCACGCCACTGTGGACGCCAGCGACGTCGCTGCCACCAGCCCGACCAGGAAGGCCCGGGCCGTGGCGGTCCGGCCCAGCCAGGCGATGGCTTCGACCGTGGCCAGGATGATGGCGGCCAGGACCAGGGCGGCGTAGTGGTAGCGGATCTCCTGCTGGTAGGGGAACGACGAGAGGGCGTTCACCCCGATCATGGGCGCCCCGATGAGGAGCGTCGGCAGGGCGAAGAACGGCAGGAATGCCACCGGCGCCAGCATCATCCGGTAGTAGCTCATGCGGTTGGGCCGGGTGGCGACCTCGATCGCCTTGCCGGGGTCCGAGAGGACGTTCTTGGTGACCTCGCCGGCCGAGCTGCCGAACTCACCGAAGAACGAGTCGTAGAAGGGCCCGATCCCGTTGGACATGGGGATGATCACCCGGGTGGCGAACATGAACCAGGCGGCGGCGACGGCGGAGATGACGAGGCCGATCCGGCGGTCGCCCCGGACGGCGATCAGGACGCCCATGACGACGATGGCGAGGGAGACGTCCTCCTTCGTGGCCAGCGCCAGGACGGCCGCCACCGCGAACCACTTCCAGCGCCGGGCCCGGGCCGCCCAGTAGGCGAACAGGAGTGGGCCGAGGGCGAGGGCGTCGGGATGGAAGAACTCCCAGACGAGGTACTGGTAGGTGGGGTGGAGGAGGAGGACGCCGGCCATGGCCACCGCCGGCCACCGGGCC
>DATLHA010000046.1:0-2563 GCA_035540095.1 Acidimicrobiales bacterium
GTTGGGGCCGGTCCAGCCGAGCTTCAGGCCGATCAGGGCGGCGGCCGCGTTCGGCATCATCATGGGGACCAGCATGGGGCTGACCCGGGACGGGCCCTTGGAGAAGAGGTTGTACTCCTGCTCCTCCTGGGTGATGAGGCCACCGACGCCGGCGGCGGCGACGACGCCGCACCGGGCCGGGTCGGCACCGAGCTCGCCGGCGTCGGCCAGGGCGTCAGCGGCGGCGCCGAAGGCCAGCTGGGCCACCCGGTCGGTCCGGCGGGCCTCCTTGGAGTCGAAGTAGGTCGTGGGTTCGAACTCGGTGACCTCACACCCGAAGCGGACCGGAAGGGCGGCGGGGTCGATCCGGCGGATCGGTGCCGCGGTCGAGCGCCCGGCGAGCAGCGTCTCCCAGAAGGTGTCGAGCTCGCAGCCCGCCGGCGACTTGACGCCCAGCCCCGTGATTGCGACTCGGGTGCGCGTCACCGGGTCACCGCCTTCGGCGGCTGCCCCGCTGCCACAGGGCCTGTGCCTGCCTGTTCGCTCGCCAGCGGCTCGCTCACCCGGCTGCTGCCTTCTCCGACACGATCCCGGTGATGACGTCGGCGGCCTGGCCGACGGTGCCCACACCGTCAAAGGACTCGGTGGGCAGGTCGACGTCGAGCTTCTCCTGGAGGATCTCGAGGATCTCCAGCACGCTCAGGCTGTCGCCGTTCAGGTCCTCCACGAACCGTGCCTCGGGGGTCACGGCGTCACGGTCGACGTCCATCACCTCGACCGCGGCGTCCGTCAGCATCTCCAGAATTCCGTCGCGGTCCATGTTCGTGGCCTCCCAGTACTCGTTCTCTTCAGTCGAAATCAATGGCCCATCCCCAGACCGCCGTCGACCGGGATGACAGAGCCAGTCACATAGCCTGCCGCGTCGGAGGCCAGAAACGCCACTACGGCGGCGACCTCATCGGGCGTCCCGAAGCGGCCGAGGGGCACGGCGGCGGTCATCTCGGCCCTGCGGGCGTCGCTGACCGCGTCGGTCATCGCCGTCGTGATGGGGCCGGGGGCGACGACGTTGACGGTGACGCCACGACCTCCGAGCTCCCGGGCCAGGGCCCGGCTCAGGCCGACAAGGCCGGCCTTCGCCGCTGCGTAGTTGGCCTGGCCGGCGGCGCCGGTGAGGGCGACCACCGAGCTCATGGCGATCATCCGGCCCCAACGGGCCCGCACCATGCCGGGCATGGCCCGGCGCAACGTGTAGAAGGTGCCGTCGAGGTTCGTGCGCAGGACCCGGCTCCACTGCTCGTCCGGCATCCGCAGGGCCAGCCCGTCGGCGGTGATGCCGGCGTTGGCCACCACCACCTCGGCCTTGCCCCACGTGGCCTCCACCTGGCCGAAGGCGGCGTCGACGGACGCCGGGTCGGCGATGTCCACCTCGAAGGCCAGCGCGTCTGAGCCGAGGGCTTCGATGGCGGCGCAGGTCTCATCGGCGCCGGCCTTGTCGGACGCACATCCGACGGCCACCCGGTGGCCCGACCCGGCCAGGGCCAGCGCTACCGCCCGCCCGATCCCCTTCGACCCGCCGGTGACGAGCGCGATGCGCCCGCCCATCTAGCGGGACCACCTCACGATGGCGCTGGCCCAGGACATGCCGGCGCCGAAGCCGGACAGGAGCACGAGGTCACCGGGGTCGAGCCGGCCCGCCTCCGCCGCCTCGGCCAGGGCGATCGGCACCGAAGCCGCCGAGGTGTTGCCGTAGCGGTCGATGTTGACGAAGCACCGCTCGGGCGGGATGCCCAGCTTGCCGGCCGCCGAGTCGATGATGCGGACGTTGGCCTGGTGGGGCACGAACAGGGCGATGTCGTCGGCCGTGACGCCGGCTTGGTCCAGGGTCAGGCGGGCGGAGTCGACGATCACCCGGACCGCCCGGCGGAACACCTCCCGCCCGTCCATCTTCAGCCAGTGGTCGCCGCCGGCGACGGTCTGGGGCGAGGTCGGCAGGCGGCTGCCGCCGGCGGGGATGCCAAGCAGGCCGGTCAGGGAGCCGTCGCAGCCGAGGTCCCAGGCCAGGAGGCCGGTCTCCTCGCCAGGGGTGAGGACGACGGCGCCCGCCCCGTCGCCGAAGAGGATGACCGTCGACCGGTCGAGCGGGTCGACGACACGGGTGAGCGTCTCGGCCCCGACGACCAGCACCGGCCCGGATGCGCCGGTGGCCACCATGGACGCGCCGGCGACCATGGCGTAGACGAAGCCGGAGCAGGCGGCGTCGATGTCGAAGGCGCCGCACCGGAGCCCGAGGCCCTCCTGCACGAACGAGCTGGTCGGCGGGATCGGTTGCTCCGAGGTGCATGTGGCGACGATGCACAGGCCGATGTCGGCGGCGTCGAGGCCGGCGTCCTTGATGGCGGCCTGGCCGGCCTCGATGGCCAGGCTGGCCGTGGTCTCGCCGTCACCGGCCACCCGGCGCTCCTTGATGCCGGTGCGCTCAGTGATCCATTCGTCGCTGGTGTCGACGACCTGGGAGAGATCGAAGTTGGTGACCCGGCGCTCCGGGACCGCCATCCCCACGCCGGCGATGGCGACGTTCAGGCCG
>DATLHA010000047.1:0-11513 GCA_035540095.1 Acidimicrobiales bacterium
CCTGGCCAACTGGGAGGCGCTCCCCGACGGCTCGTACCGCATCGTCGAGCACAACTGCGCCGTCCTCGACGTGGCCGAGCGCTACGGCCAGGCCTGCTCGTCGGAGATCGCCTTCCTCCGCCAGGCCCTGCCCGACGCCCGGGTCGAGCGGGTGAGCCACATGATCAACGGCGCCCACTCCTGCGCCTACCGGATCGATCAGAACCGGTAAGGGGCTCGGAACACGCCTTCCTCGGTGATGATGGCGGTGACCAGCTCGGCCGGCGTGACGTCGAAGGCCCGGTTCTCGGCCTCCACGCCGGCGGGGGCGATGCGGTGGCCCTCGATGGAGGTCACCTCCTCGCCGGAACGCCGCTCGATGGGGATGGCGGCGCCGGTCGGGCAGTCAGGGTCGACGGTGGACAGGGGGGCGGCCACGTAGAAGGGCACCGAGTGATGGCGGGCCAGCACAGCCAAGCCGTAGGTGCCGACCTTGTTGGCGACGTCGCCGTTGGCGGCGATGCGGTCGGCGCCGACGACCACGCAGTCGACCTCGCCGCCGGCCATCAGCGACCCGGCCATCACGTCGGCCACCAGGGTGGCGGGGATGCCCAGCCGATCGAGCTCCCATGCCGTCAGCCGGGCGCCCTGCAGGACGGGCCGGGTCTCGTCGACCCACACCGTGGGGTGACGCCCCGCCTCGTGGGCGGCCCGGATCACCCCGAGCGCGGTGCCGTAGCCGGCGCAGGCCAGGGCGCCGGCGTTGCAGTGGGTCAGGACCCGCGCTCCCTCGGGCACGAGCTCGGCCCCGAAGCCACCGAGCCGGCGGTTGCGGGCCACGTCGTCCTCGGCCAGCCGCACGGCCTCGGCCACGGGATCACCGGCCGACAGGCCCCGCGCCACCCCCCAGGCCAGGTTCACCGCCGTGGGCCGGGTGGCCACGATCCGGGCCGCGGCCGCCTCGGGGCCCTCGCCGGTCACCGCGGCCAGGGCCATCCCCATGGCGCCGGCCACGCCCAGCGCCGGCGCCCCGCGGACCGCCAGGGTGGAGATGGCGTCGCACAGCTCGTCGACCGTCCGGGCCTCGAGGAACTCCAGCCGCCCCGGCAGCAGGCGCTGGTCGATCATGCGGACGCAACCGTCCCGCCACTCGATCGTGGGCGGGATCCCCATAGGGAAGCTACTTAAGCAGCCTTGCGGGCCGCCTCCTGACGCCGGCGGCGGACCCGGCGGCGCTCGTTCTCGTCGAGACCGCCCCAGACGCCGTCGTCCTGGCGGGTGACCAGGGCGAAGTTGAGGCAGGCCTCCTGCACCGGGCAGGTGGCGCAGACGGCCTTGGCCGCCGCCACTTCCGCCTCGGTCTCGGGGAAGAAGACGGCAGTGTCGAGATCGCGGCACGCGGCCCGGGAGCGCCACTCCTTGGGGTCGAAGGTGGTGAGGGTCTGAGCCATGACGATGTTCCAACAACGTTGTCGACCGATGCATTCCACACCTTGAGGCGGGGTAGGGCTCCCCGCATGTCCGACCGCCAGAACCTGCCCCGACCGGCTCCCGAGGTGACCGAGGACGGCGTGCCCTCCATCGAGGAGATCCCCGAGGACGTGCTGCTCACCGGCGACCCCGTGGAGGGGGAGCTGCCGCCGCTCGACCACCCCCAGGGGGTGACCGACTGGGGCACGACCGCCTCGGAGCAGCTGGCGTCGGAGCCCATGGAGGTCCGCGCCCGGCGCGAGGTGCCCGACGTCGAGGCCGCCGATGCCTACCTCGACCGCCAGATCCTCGAGCCCGGGGCCGACGGCGGTCTGGGCGACGACGAGGCCGATTCCCTCGGCGAGGTCGACATGGGCCTGGACGACACCCTCAGCGCCGAGGAGGCCGCCATGCAGGTGGTGGACGAGCCCCCGGGGATGAACTACGACCCCGACCCCGGGTACGTCGACTACGAGCGGGAGGCCCGGTCATGACCGAGTTCGGCTACGCCCTTTCTTCCGAGGAGCACGCGCCCAACGACCTCGTCCGCTACGCCCAGCGGGCGGAGGCGGTCGGCTTCAGCTTCGCCGCCGTCAGCGACCACTACCACCCGTGGGTGGACCAGCAGGGCCACGCCCCCTTCGTGTGGTCGGTGATCGGCGGCATCGCCCACGCCACCAGCACGCTGAAGCTGGGCACCGGCGTGACCTGCCCCACCTTCCGCATCCACCCGGCGATCATCGCCCAGGCTGCGGCCACCGCCGCCACCATGATGCCGGGCCGGTTCTTCCTGGGCGTCGGCAGCGGGGAGAACCTCAACGAGCACATCCTGGGCGACCACTGGCCGCCGGCGCCGGTCCGCCAGGACATGCTGGCCGAGGCCATCTCCCTCATCCGCCAGCTGTGGGAGGGCGGCTACCAGAGCTTCGACGGGGCGTACTACACCGTCGAGAACGCCCGCATCTACACCCTGCCCCAGGAGCTTCCGCCGATCATCATGGCCGCCGCCGGGCCGCAGGCGGCCACCCTGGCCGGCGCCAACGCCGACGGGCTGTGGACCGTCTCGCCGGAGGCCGATCTCATCGACAAGTTCACCGAGTCCGGCGGCTCCGGCCCCAAGTACGGCCAGGTGACGGTGTGCTGGGCCCCCGACGAGGACTCGGCCAAGAAGACCGCCTACGAGTGGTGGCCGAACGCGGGCATCGGAGGCGAGCTGTCCCAGGAGCTGCCGCTCCCCCGCCACTTCGAGCAGGCCGCCCAGCTGGTCACGCCGGACGACCTGGCCGAGAAGCTGCCCCTGGGGCCGGATCCCGACCGCCACGCCGAGTCCGTCAAGGCCTTCGTGGACGCCGGCTACGACCACGTCTACATCCACCAGATCGGGCCCGACCAGGACGGGTTCTTCCAGTTCTACGAGCGGGAGCTGCGCTCCCGGCTGTAGGTCAGTTGGCGCTGCCCTGCGCCGCCACCGGCCGACGGGCCTTGGCCGGTTCGCCCTGGGCGGCCGGCGCCGGCGCCGGCGCCGGCGGCATGCGCACCTCGTGGAGTCGCATGGGCTCGGGCTCCGGCATGGTCGGCAGCTGCCGGGCGGCCATGACCTGGTCCAGCTCGGCCAGACGGGCCTGCAGGGGCGCCCAGTCCTCGGCCGGAGGCCGCCCGAGGTTCACTCGTGCTTCGATGGCCTCCTGGGCCTGGCGCTCGAGCTCCTCACGGGAATACCGGGGCTCACGACCAAAGTACTTCCCCATGGATCGGCGACCTTTCGTAGGAAGAGTGTTGTGGCGACGGCCCGCCTGGTTCCCACTGCATGCTCGCGCCGCCTCGGGGCGGCCCGCAGTGAGTGTTCTCGCCCTACAGTGCCCAGGACCCCAAAGGGATCGTGTGCGAGGATCCCGGTCGTGCCACCGTCGGAGCTGCATGACGGCTCGGCCGCCGACTTCGCGGCCGGCTCGACCGACGCCGGCGCCTTCGTCGCCCACAGCGTCGCCGGCGAGGTCATCCTCACTCCCAGCGTGGCCGGCGAGTTCACCGGCGACACCCTGCCGGAGGGCTGGACGGTCGAACCGTGGGTCCCGGGGGGGACCGGCACCCTCGACGGGAGCGGGCTCCTCCTCGACGGGGCCAAGGTCGGCTGCGACCCGCTCCTGCTGAGCCCCCGGTCGCTGGAGATCTCGGCCGTGTTCGCCGCCCGCCCCGACCAGCTGGCCGGCCTCGGGGTGGACTTCGTGCTGGAGCCGTGGGTGATGTTCAGCACCAAGTGGGGCCGGCGGCTCTACGGCCGCACCCACCTGCTCCAGATCGAGGACAGGAAGCTCACCGCCGACTGGTTCGGCGCCCCCCACGTCTTCCGCATCGACTGGAACGTCCTCGACATCGTGTTCTCCGTGGACGGCGCCCCCCAGGCCCACCTGATGATCCCCGTACCCGGCTACATGCGCGCCCTGGCCGCCAACCAGCGCCTGGGCACCGAGCCCCTCCGCATCGAGTGGATGCGCCTGTCCCCGTACGCGCCGGCGGGCCGCTTCACCTCCCGGGTCTTCGACGCCGGCGGGCCCGGCGCCTGGGAGGCCCTGTCCTGGGACGCCGGCGTGCCCGAGCGCACCAGCCTCACCATGGAGGTTCGCACGGGCGACGTCGCCCGCCCGGGGAGTGCCTGGTCGCCATGGAGGCCGGTGGCCCGCTCCGGCGACGGCGTCGGTGCGACGTCGCGCTACCTCCAGTACCGGGCCCGGCTGGCCACCACGGATCCGTCGTGGACGCCGGTGCTGCGCCGGGTGCGGGCCAGCTACTCGGCGGCCGGCTCGTCCTCCAGCAGCTTGGGCTCGGGGAGCGTCTTGGGCTGCCAGTGACCGGCGAGGAGGTCCGGCCCCACCCGGTCGACGTCGCCCCCCGGGTGGCTGACGTGCACGCCGTACCAGACCACCACGTCCTCGCTGTGCACCGGCTCGCCTGACACGAACCGGTCCAGGCCCACCCTGGCCAGCGCCGGGTCGGTGGTGTACCCCTGGCCGTCGTCCATCTCGTCGGGGCTGTAGCGCAGCACCCAGACGTCGCCGGCGCCGAAGTCGTTGGCCACCCCGTCGTTCGGTCCGGGCATGATCCGGTACTCCCGGCCGTCGCGGTCGTGGCGGACGAGCCAATGACGGTTGTGCGCCGCGTCGCGCGGCCGCTTCACCTCGAAGCGCATGAAGTGCCACCGGGTCTCGCCGCGGATGGCCGGCTCGTTGAACTCCCGCAGCACGTTCGAACCCGGCGCCAGGATGTCGAAGTCGAGCCGCCAGTAGGCGTGGTGGACATGGGGGTGGCAGGTGACGGAGTTCACGGCCGCCGAGCACCCGAGCCGGGGGCGGATGGCGCCGTCGGCGCCCAACCGCCATTCGTCGACGTAGCGGAACGGGCCCGCCTCCAGCTGGCTCACGAGGACGACGTCCTGACCGTCGACCCACAGGGCGACGCCCCGGTAGCCGCCGCCGTCGGTGCTTGTCTCCAGGATGGTCCGAGGCGCCGACGGGCAGACCCGGAAACCGGGGACGGGGTCGTCACCGTCGGCCACGAAGGCGGCCTCCTCGTGGGCCCAGTGGCGCTCTGCCGCCGGCAGGCCGGCGGCCACGCCCTCCTCGCCGAACTCCACGTTGACGATCGGAAGGTGGGCCCGCTGGAGCACGCGGGCGCCCAGGTAGTCGACGGCGCGCAGCTCGACGCCCGAGCCGTTGGTGCCCGACGACGCCGACGGCCGGACGACCACCATGTCCCAGAGCAGCATCTCGCCCTGCCAGATCCTCACCCGGGCCTGGCGGGCGCCGGCCACCGGCGCCGCCGCCGGCTCCGCCGGCGCTCCGCAGTCGTCGGAGGAGGGCGCCGGCACCCCCGCCGGCTCGGCGATGATCTCGCCGTCGAGGGTGCGCACCCCGACGACGCGGTGCTCCCCGACCGCCGATCGCAGGCCCACGGCCACCGCCCGGTCGACGTTGCCGTCGACGTCGTAGAAGCTGGCCAGCGCCGGCATGGGCCGGTAGGGGTGAAGCTCTCCCGACTCCAGCGCCGGCCCGAACCGGGGGTCCTCCTTGAGCAGGTCGACGGCCCACCCGAACTCGTCCTCGTGGGGCGGTCGCTGCCAGTTGGTGTGGCTCAGGATCGAGTAGTCGAGCTCGTCGAAGCGCCCGTCGGCCAGGAGCAGCCGCCCGGTGTCCATGTCCTGGATGGTGGCAGTGAACCGTTGCCCGGCCTCCTGGCCTTTGTCGACCACGTCGTGGGCCACCGACCACAGGTCGCGCCCGGCGAACTCCACTTGGATGATGTCGTGGGAGAGGAGGGTGGAGACCGCCCGGGCGACCTCGTCCTCGTGGAGGGCCTGGGGCAGGACTTCTATACGGAGCGGTTCCGGCACCCCCCGAACCTAGTTCCTCCCCGTGGGCGTCCAGGAGATGACCGCCGCCGGCACCGTCTTCAGCGGGGCGGCGAGGGAGTCGCCCCGGCGGACCAACCAGTGCTCGAGCAGGCCCCGGAGTTCCTTGCGGACCTCCGGTGTGTCCGGCAGGCAGAGCTGGTCGCGGTAGTCCTTGGCCGCGTCGGCGACGCTCTTGAACCGGCCCCTGGTGTTCACCTCGACCACCTCGATCTGCGGCCTCACCCCCAGCTCGCGCAGCACGTCGAGCGCATCGAGGTACGTGGGCCCGGGCTTGCGGGAGCTGCCGTGGAAGTGGCGCCACAGCGGGTCCATGATGGCGTCGGCGGTGTAGGCGCCCAGGTAGAGGAAGGCCCGCTGCTTGGCGGTGGCGTCGAGCTTGGCCAGGAACCGGGCCCCGTCCGGCACCAGGGTGACGACATAGGAGGAGAAGGCCACGTCAACCGGCTCGACGTCGGCGTCCTCCCAACGCCCGTGGACGGTCGTGACGTTCGAGATGCCCAGCTTCCTGGCCTGGCGCCGGCAGACGTCGAGCATGCCCGCGCTCGGGTCGACGGCGGTCACGGTGGCGACCCGGGGGGCCAGGGCGAGGCTGAACCGCCCGGAGCCGGCGCCCACGTCCAGCACCGTGCTGGCCCGGCCGGTGGCCTGGCGCAGCCGGCGGTAGAGGGGGTCGCCGGCCACCGAGCTGACCGGCAGTCGCTTGGCGAACCGCTTGGCCCTGGTGTCCCAGAAGCCGGCGTCGAGGGCGCCGCGGCCGGGTTGCAGCCGCTCCATCTCGCCCAGGCGGGCCCGGACGAGCTTGCGCCAGTTGGCGGCAGCGGGTCCACTCACCGGGCAGTACCTTTCGGGGGGTGCTGATCAGGTCGATCCATACGGTACGCGGCGTCGGGACGGGCGGCGCCACGGAGTGGCGCGACGGGACGCTGACGGTCTCGGCCGAGGAGGCGCAGGCGCTCGTCGCGGCGCCCTCGCTCGCCGGAGTCAAGGTCTCGTGGGCTTCACCGGGCGACGCGGTGCGGATCGTGAAGGTGCTCGACGTCGTCGAGCCCCGGAGCAAAGGCCCCGGGGGCGGGGGCGTGTTCCCGGGCTGGCTGGGCCCGAGCGGCCCCCGAAGCGGGCGACTCGGCGGTCCGGCGGTCGAGGGGCCCACCCACGTCCTGCGGGGGGCGGCGGTGGTCGTCGCCGGCTACCTGCCCCGGGCCCAGGAGGCGGTGATCGACATGTCGGGGCCGGCGGCCGAGCTGTCGCCCTTCGGCAGCACCCACAACCTCGTCATCGAGTTCACGCCGGCTCCCGATGCCGACTGGGCCGACGTCGACGACGCCCTCCGCCGGGGCTCCCTGGCCCTGGCCGCCCGGCTGGCCGAGGCCGCCCTCGACGCCCCGCCCGACGAGGAGGAGACGGTGCCGGATCCGGGCCCGGTCGAGGGGCTCCCTCGCATCGGCGCCGTCACCAACCTCCAGACCCAGGGCGTGTTCAAGGACGTCTTCGTGCGGGGCGAGAGCTTCAACGGCCAGGCCCCGGCCCTCATCGACCCGGCCGAGATCGACGACGGCGCCGTGGTCAGCGGCCAGTTCGGGCACCCTTCGCTGCGCAACCCCACCTGGGTCCACCAGAACCACCCGATCGCCGGCGCCCTGCGGGCCCGCCACGGCAAGGACCTGGCCTTCGCCGGCGTGGTCCTGTCACCGGAGCCGGTGAGCGCGTCGGAGAAGGCCCGCATCTCCGCCGCCGCCGCCCAGCTGTGCGCCGAGGCCGGCTTCGAAGCGGTGATCGTGACCAAGGAGGGCGGGGGCAACGCCGATGCCGACGTGGCCCTGAAGATGGACGCCCTCGAGGACCTGGGCATCGCCGCCGTCGGCCTGTTCGCCGAGATGGCCGGCCCCGACGGCACCGGGCCGCCCATCGTCGTCGCCCCCGAGAAGGCCACGGCCATGGTCAGCACCGGCAACTACGACACCCGCCTCGACCTGCCGGAGATGGAGCGGTCCCTCGGCGGCGAGGAGCTGGCCCTGCTCGGCGTGCCCGCCACCTCGGCCATGCAGCTGCCCACCGCGGTGATCCTCGCCTCCCTCGGCTGCCTGGGCGGCGGCCGCCTGACCTGCGCCCAGGAGGCTTAGCTCGTGGCCCGCATCGTCCACTACCTGAACCAGTTCTTCATCGGCGCCGGCGGCGAGGACGCCGCCGCCCAGCCGCCGTCGTCGCAGGCCGGCGCCGTCGGCCCGGGCCGGCGCCTGGCCCAGCTGCTCGGCGACGAGCACGAGATCGTGGCCACCGTGTCCTGTGGCGACGACGACGCCGCCGGCCGTCCCGAAGCCATCGCCGAGATCGTCGCCCTCATCGCCGAGCATCAGCCCGACCTCGTCGTCGCCGGCCCCGCCTTCACCAGCGGCCGCTACGGCCTGGCCTGCGCCCGTGTCGCCGCCGGGGCCAAAGCCGCCGGCCTCGGCGCGGTGGCCGCCATGCACCCGGACAACCCCGGCCTCGACGAGGCCGGCGGCGCCCCGGTCGTGGCCAGCGGCGAGGCGGCCCGGCTGATGGGGCCGGCGCTGGACACCCTGTCGGCGGCGGTGAAGAAGCTGCTGGCCGGCGAGGTGCTCACCGACGCCGACGGGCTCGTCGGCCTGGCCCCCCGCCGGCCCCGCATGGCCGAGCGCACCGCGGCCGAGCGGGCCGTCGACCTGGCCCTGACCCGCCTCGGCGGCGACCGCGACGCCACCGAGGTCCCCCTCCCCCGCTTCGACAGGGTGACGCCGGCCCCTCCCATCGAAGATCTACGCGACGCAACCCTTGCCATCCTCACCGAGGGCGCCCTCGTGCCCGACGGCAACCCCGGCGCCTTGGAGTCGGCACGGGCCACCAAGTGGCTGCGCTACTCCCTGGAGGGGCGCGACGAGCTCAAGCCGGGCGAGTGGCGCTCCGTCCACGGCGGCTTCTCCACCGTGTGGGCCAACGAGGATCCTCACCGCATCCTCCCCCTCGACGCCGCCCGCCGGCTCGAGCGCGACGGCGCCATCGGCCGCCTCTACCAGGAATACCTGGTGACCGCCGGCAACGGCACGTCGGTGGCCAACGCCCGCCGGTTCGGCGTGGAGTGGGCCGCCGACCTCCGCCACTCCGGGGCCCGGGCCGCCATCCTCACCGCCACCTGAGGGACGGGGACGCGTTGCGGGGCAACGCTTGCCAAGGAGCTGGAACGGGCCGGGATCCCGACCGCGCTGCTCTGCAACCTGACGTCGATCGCCGAGCGGGTGGGCGCGCCGCGCATCGTCCCCACCCGGGGCATCCCCTTCCCCGCCGGCGACCCGTCGCTCGAGCCGGCCGAGGAGCGGGCCTGGCGCCAGCGCCTGCTGGAGCGGGCGCTCGAGGCCGTGTCGACAGCTGTCCACGCGCCAACGCTCTTCGAGGTGAAATAGACAATGCCCGACGTCGTCATCAGCGCCGCCGCCCAAGTCCTGGCCCACGTACCCGGCCTGGCCCGTCACGGCTCCAAGCCGCGGCGGGAACTGCCCAAGAACAGCGACGTGGCCGAGAAGTTCGCCGCCTCGCTGCGCAGCTTCGACGAGGCCGCCGCCTACCCGCCCCACCAGGCCTGGATCGGCAACATCCACCCTCGCGAGCTGCCGGCCCGGCCCTGGAGCGCCAACGCGGGAGAGCCGCAGCGCGCCGGCCGGTTCGGCGAGATCATGCCCGAGCAGGAGTTCCTCGGCCTGCTGGCCGCGGTCGACGACTTCGAGCTGTTCGCCCTCTCGCCCGAGGCGGCCAGGGCCGGCGCCGGCGCCCTCGCCGCCCACCCCCTGGCCAAGGCCTTCGACCTCGACCGCGTGGAGAAGGCGGCCGGCGACATCGAGGCCGTCGCCGGTGAGGCCAAGGCCCTGCGCCTGACCGACGGGGCGGCGATGCGCTGCGCCCAGGCCGACGACGAGTCCCTCTCCGCCCACGTCCTCATCGACAACCTGGCCGCCAAGGCCACCGCCACCCTGGCCCTGCTCCACCTCCTCGACCGCTCCGGCATCGACCCCAAGTCCGTCGACTACGTGATCGGCTGCGGCGAGGAGGCCATCGGCGACCGCTACCAGCGGGGGGGCGGCAACCTGGCCAAGGCGGTGGCCGAGGCCGCCGGCCTCACCGACGCCTCCGGCGCCGACGTCAAGAACTTCTGCGCCGCCTTCGTCCCCGCGCTGGTCGTCGCCTCGTCACTCGTCAGCGCCGGCGTGTTCAATCGGGTGGCCATCGTCTCCGGCGGGTCGCTGGCCAAGCTGGGCATGAAGTTCCAGGGCCACCTGGCCAAGGACCTGCCGGTCATGGAGGACGTGCTCGGCGGCACCGCCACCCTGGTCGAGGCCGACGACGGGAAGTCGCCCCGGGTCCGCCTCGACGTCGTGGGCCGCCACAAGGTCTCCGCCGGCGGCTCCGCCGCCGAGGTGATGAAGGCCCTGGCCGTCGAGCCCCTCGCCCGCCACGGCATGGCCATGACCGACATCGACGACTTCGCCACCGAGCTGCACAACCCCGAGATCACCGAGCCTCAGGGCTCGGGCAACGTCCCGGAGCGCAACTACCGCACCATCGCCGCCCTGTCCGCAGCCAAGGGCGACATCGAGAAGGCCGACATCGCCTCGTTCGTCACCCGGCGCGGCATGCCGGGCTACGCCCCCACCCAGGGCCACCTCGCCTCTGCCCTCTGCTACACGCCGCATGCCCTGGATCGACTGACCACCGGCGACGCCCGTAAGGTGATGCTGCTGGCCAAGGGAAGCCTGTTCCTGGGCCGGATGTGCCAACTGTCGGACGGCATGAGCGTCCTACTCGAGAGAAACGGTGGGGGGTGAAATAGCAAAGAATGCTCCAAGGCAAGAAAGTCATCGCCGTCGGCGAGCGGGACGGGATCTCCGGCCCCGCCATCGCCGCCTGTGCCAAGGCCGCGGGAGCCGACGTGGTCTTCGTGGCCACCGAGTGCTTCGTCTGAACCGCGGCCGGGGCCATGGACCTGCAGAGCCAAGAGGCGATCCTCAAGGCCAGCCAGACCCACGACAAGGCCGACTTGGTGGTGCTGCTCGGCTCTCCCGACCCGGAGAGCGCGACCATCGCCGCCGAGACGGTCGTCGAGGGTGATCCCTCCTACGCAGGTGCCCTGGCCGGAGCCCAGTTGGGCCTCCTCACCTACCACGTGCTCGAAGAAGAAGTGCACGCCGACATCCCCGACGACGTCTGGGAAGAGCAGATCGGCGTGATGGCCGACGTCCTCGAGGCCGACGCGCTGGCCGAGACCGTCGCCGGCTTCCGCAACCGCTCCTGACCCCCCCCGTTCTGGTTGCACTTGACCACCACATGCGCGGGTAACTGCAACCAGAACGGAGGGGCGGAGGAGAGACCTGAAGGTTCTTCGTTCAAGTACCTCGCCGGGGCGTCGATATTCCATGCATGGCGAGACTGCTTGCAAACACGAATGTGACGAGGCGGGTGCTGGGAGGCGTGGTCGGGGTGAACCTGACCCTCGCCTTGGCCGTCAGTGCCGGTGCGGTGCCCCGGCCCGGTGACAACGCCCAGAACGTGGCCGCGACGCAGGTGGAGGAGCTGGCCGCACCGGCCGCCCGCCAGCCTGGCGACGTCGCCGCTCCGGCGGTCGAGGCGCCGGCCCCCGACCCCACCCCCA